>NZ_CP133016.1:1992287-2324574 GCF_030866745.1 Sphingomonas flavescens
GTGCACGCAGCAAGCGCGTCTTTGGAGAGACCCTGGATCTCCTTGACCATGTCCATGATGTTTCCAAACAGCGGGCCGTCACGCGGGATGTCTCGGTGCAGCTCATGGGCCAGGAAATCATCTCGGAAATTTCGCAACAACCGCTCGCGGTTCGGATTTTCCGTTTCGAGGTTGTGGAGACGCTGCTTCAGCCTTCGTATAGCGTGCCGGGCGATCGCAGCACTCCGTAGAGCCCACCTTTCGCCGTGTCGCTTGCGCGCATGCTCGATGAGGCTCTGGGGAACTTCGTCTCGTTCAAGCCACCGGCCAATCACGACAAATGAAATCTTGTCCGATGTTTCTAAATTGCGCGGTTTGTCCAACACCCGCACAATTATAAGGATGAGTTCGCGAAGCAGCGCGTGTTGGATGATGTTGAATGTTCCGGCCAGCGGACCCCAAAGCTTGTCGCGCTTCCTCGCCTTAAGGGCGGCCTTGTTCAGCCTCCAAAAAACGGCGTGGAGCGACGTCGCTTGTTCGACGCTTCCATGGAGACGCCGTGAGTAGGCATCCAAACGCGCGAGGATTTCTTCAGTTGTTGGCTGCTTCTTCACCGTTGTTGTGTGCGGTGCATCTTTGGTCTGCGCAATGGCGGGGAGGCTGCCGTGGGTCGGTATGTTCGTAGCTGATGCCAGGATTCAGCGCCCGCAGATCGGTCGGAATGGCCGTTAGCTGACCGTCGGCTTCGCGGCGGAAGGGGCCGTTACCGGACGGGCTCAGCCAAACGAAAGCGACTCCTTTTCTCCGAGTCGTGCGATTCGAAAACCTGAGTGTCGTTCAGGTGTTCGGGCATTCACGATGTGTCAGTCGCCGCTCCGACTTATATCGAGAGTATGCCTTCTTGAAAGGAAGTGTGCGGATACCGAACAGACCAGAGCCCAAACGCTGCCGATGCACCAGCCAGCCGCGACATCAGTGGGCCAATGGACGCCTAGATAGATCCTGGACACCCCTACGAGGATGGACAGAAAGATAGCCGTTCCGATCAAATAGTATCGCACCCGGCGGCTGTCCTCTGCTTCGGCGAGCAAGGTGCCGAGCGTCAGGTAGGTCACTGCCGAGTTCATCGCGTGCCCGCTTGGAAAGCTCGCTGAGTTGACGCTGACCAGGTGCGCAACAAGCTCGGGCCTGGGCCGCTCGAAGATGTGCTTGAGAAAGGTGCTTAGGATTGCGCCGCCTGCAACTGCTACGACGACAAACGCAGCCGTGCCCGGGCGCCTAGCTGCCAAGAGATAGGCGCCAACTAGAACAGTTAGGAGTGTTAGTACCGTCCCACCGCCAAGCGCGGTGATCTCGGTCATTGCTTTCAGAAGCCACTGTGGACCGATTGGAGTGCCGGGCTGTCCCGGGCTCCGAAGCCATAGCAAAATGGCTCGATCCATCGTCAGCGTCTCGCCTTCGCGCACTTCAGTGGCAATCTGCAGAAATGCGAGAAGCCCGACCGCAACCAACGCGAGCAAGATGAGCAGTTTTGTTTCCGAGCGAAACAGCATCGTCGACCGCTCGCGAAGGATCGCGAGCAGAGCTTGTCCTCGCTGAAGGGTGTTAATTGGCGTCATAGACCTGAATGAAGCCGCGAACCTGACGTCATGCAATGGCCCGAGCAAGGTTGGGGATTTGTATAGCTCTCGTAAGGCCTAACCAACGTTGACTGGTCTAGATATCCAACCTCCCCAGAACAGAAGTTAGGAAGTGCAATGTTCAAAAAGTTCACGCTGGTTGCCATCGTCGCAGGCCTCAGTCTCAGCGGTACTGCAATCGCTGCCAAGGCTCCGACACCAAAGATCTCGAAAGCCAGCGCAGAAGCTCTTGCGCTGAAACTCGCTCCTGGGAAGATCAAGGACGCCGAATACGAATATGAAGGCCATGGATGGCGCTGGTCGTTCGACATCCAGCAGAAGGGTCATATTCAGGAAATCGGCATTGACGGGCAGACCGGGAAGGTCGTGGAGAACAAGTCCGAGGGCAAGGTGGATCACGACTAGCGGGGTCACGCTGACAGGTGCGCATTCTTGTCGCAGAAGATGACACCGACACGGCCGAGTTCATCCAGCGGGGGCTGGGCGAACTCGGCCATAACGTCATACTTGCCGCGGACGGGCTCGATGCGATGCATCTAATCACCGCGGAGCAGCTCGACCTTGCAATCTTGGATCGAATGCTTCCGCGGCTCGACGGCCTTTCAATTGTGAGACGAGCCCGAGCGGCCGGCATTGAAATGCCAATGCTCATCCTGACGGCTCTCGGTCGTATCGAGGACCGGGTGGGCGGTCTGGAGGCAGGAGCCGACGACTATCTGGTGAAGCCCTTTGCCTTCTCGGAGCTCGCTGCTCGCGTCAATGCTCTAGCGCGTCGCAAGCCCCTACTCTCGGAGACAACAAAGCTTGAGCACCGTGGAGTCGTCGTGGACCTGCTGAAACGGCAGGTCTCAAGGGATGGAGCCGCTCTTGCGCTTCAGCCACGCGAATTCAGGATACTCGAGGAACTGATGCGTGAGGAAGGCAAGGTCGTTACGAGAACCATGCTCCTCGAACGCGTCTGGAACTACCATTTCGACCCGCAGACCAATATCGTCGACACCCACATCAGCCGACTAAGGTCGAAGCTCAACGAGGGCGGCAAGCCCGACGTGATCGAGACCATCCGGGGCGTCGGTTACCGGATGGCAACCGATGCGTAAGTGGCGATCGAGCGCAGCTTACAAGATCGCCTTCCTGAACTTCGGCGCATATGCGGCCGGCCTCGCAGTGCTTGGCGTAATTGTCTTCGTCGTGATGCACATCGCCTTCACGCGCCAGCTGGATTCGATGGTTAGCGATGAGGCTCAGACCCTCGTCGACGAATACCACAGCGGAGGTGACGGTGAGCTCGCTGAAGCCATCATTGTGCGCGAGGCCTCCTCGTCTCCCACGCACATGATGTATGGCGTCTATGCGCCCGATGGACGACGCATCCACGGCTCATTTCCGGCGGGCCGCCCCTCCTTAGGGCTTCAACAGATAGCCTTTCGAGATGATTCCGAAGGACCGGACAAGGCTCGCGCCATGGTAGTCGACCTCTCTCCGAGCGAACGACTTGTCGTGGCCGTGGACAGCGACTGGCTGGAAACCATCGAGCGCATCATCATCATCATCTTCAGCATCGCCTTCATCGGAGCCTGCCTCCTGGGTTTCGCTGGCTCCGTGTTTCTTGGGAGCTATCTACGGCGGCGCCTCTATTCCATCAGCCACTCAGCTCAGGCCATCATCGGCGGAGACATTCGAAAGAGAATGCCTGTTGGAGCCAATCGCGACGAATTTGACGAATTGGCTGCGACACTCAATCGGATGCTCGACCGGATTGAAGGACTTCTCGATAACCTCCGGCAGGTCTCCAGTGACATTGCACACGATTTGCGGACCCCTTTGGCTAGGCTGCGCAATCGCCTGGAACGGGGCGTCAGCGGCGATGCATCAGCGGCAGTTGAAGAGGCAATCAGCCAGGTAGACGATGTCCTGTCGCTCTTCGCCGCTATCCTTCGCATCGCTGAAGTGGAGGCCGGCGAGACTCGTCGTTTCTTCAGAAGCGTCGATCTATCAGCCCTTGCAACCGAACTAGCGGAGAGCTTTGCTCCATCGGTCGAGGAGCAGAACCGCACACTCCTGTGGTCCGTCGAACCGGACATCAAGGTCACCGGCGATCGTGAGCTCTTGGCGCAAGCCTTCATCAACCTGCTTGAGAATGCTCAGCGGCACACCCCGGATGGATCAATCATTCGCTTGACGCTTGTGGTGGCAGGGAGGTCCGCGTGCCTGTCCGTCCGCGACAATGGTCCAGGCGTGCCAACCGGTGACCTGCCGCGCATCACCAAGCGCTTCGCAAGAGTCGAGAGCAATCGCAGCACGCCCGGCTATGGATTGGGTCTCAGTCTCGCCGATGCCGTCGCGAAGCTTCACAAGGGCAGGCTCGTCCTGCGCAACGAGAAGCCCGGCTTTTCCGCCACGGTGGAACTGCCTCGTCTTGCTGGCCGTCCGCAGGGGAGCCGCCGACGGGCGACTAGCCTGCGCTCGCCAACATTGGGAATAATCAACGGAGCGCCGGCAGATGAAGAGCGCTTAGAGAGGCATCATGACGCAAGAACAGAAGCACATTCTGACAAAGGTCCCGGCCGTTACGCTGGGGTTCTGGATCATCAAGATCCTTGCGACCACGCTCGGCGAGACTGGCGGGGACACGGTCACCATGACGTGGCTGGGTGAAACCACGCCTCATCCCGTACCCGGCGGGTATCTGATCGGAACGGCGATCTTCGGGGTTATGCTCATTGGTTTCATCTGGGCGCAGATCCGAGCTCGCAAGTTCAATCCATGGCTCTATTGGGCCACAATCGTTGCCTCCACGACCTTGGGTACGACGCTTGCGGATTTCGCTGACAGGTCGCTCGGTATCGGATACCTCGGTGGATCGCTGCTGCTCTTTGCATGTGTACTTGGCTCGCTCTTCGCCTGGCATCGGACGCTAGGCACGGTCGATGTGAACACAATCACCACACCGCGGCAGGAAATCTTCTACTGGATCACCATCACTTTTTCCCAGACGCTGGGAACGGCACTTGGTGATTGGGTCGCTGATGCGGGGTTAGGCTACTCGGGCGGTGCGCTGGTGTTTGGAGCAGGGTTAGCTGCGCTTGCGATTTTGTATTTCGCGACGAGCGTATCGCGAGTCTTCCTGTTCTGGGCAGCCTTCATCCTCACGCGCCCACTTGGGGCAACCGTAGGCGATTTCCTGGACAAGCCATTAGCTAAAGGCGGCCTGGAACTCAGTCGACCAATCGCATCCGCTGTGCTTGCCGTGCTCATCATCATCTTGATTGTCGTGCTTCCGCAGCGCGCGGGCGGTCATCCAGGACAAGCCAAAGCTCAAGCATGACACTTTTCCGTCTCGCCGTTGCGGTTGCTTCGGCATGCCTTGCGACTGCCGCACTTGCAGGTCCGCCTTACCTAACCGACGACCCTGTGCCGACGGACACAGGGCATTGGGAAATCTATGTTTTCGCGGCCGGAGAAGGACGCGGATCGACGATTGACGAAGATGCCGGTCTTGATCTCAACTACGGACCTATAGCGGGCATCCAACTGACCGCGACACTTCCGACGAGTTTTAGCCACGCGCCCGAGGAGGGTTGGCGTAGCGGAAGCGGCGATGTTGAGCTTGGGGTCAAGTACCGCTTTTATCATGACGAGGAGAATGGCGTTTCAGCGGCCATCTTTCCGCGCGTGATCCTGCCTACAGCATCACACAGCCCCAATGAAAAAGCGCGTTTCCTGGTGCCGCTGTGGGTCGGGAAGGATTTTGCAGGAGGAACTAGCCTGTTCGGCGGCGGCGGTTTCACGAGCAATCCCGGCACTGGAAACCGGGATTTCTGGCAAGCTGGGCTTGCAGCAACCCAGGATCTTACGAGGAAACTGTCGATTGGTGCTGAAATCACTCGGCAAGGAGCTGAAGTCCGCGGCGCGACTAGCCAAACGCGAGTAGGCGTTGGCTCGATCCTCCAGCTATCCAAACATGCCAACCTGCTCTTCTCAGGTGGTCCGACCTGGGCCGACCATGAAGTGAGCTATCGCTTTTATGCCGCCCTTGGTCTGAACTTTTAAGGCGCAACCACCAGCACGCGGAAGCTGCCTGGAACAGGCTTCGGACGCTCTTTGCCCGCTGCCGGCGCGAGTTTCGCTGATGGCAGGTAAGCGCGGCCCGTACGAGGGTCTAGCGCTATGGTTCTCGCGCTGACCGCAGTGGGTATCTGACCAACAACCGCCGGCTTAGTGCCGAGGCGAATAATCGTGAGATTGCCATCACGGCCTCCGGGAACGAGCGCCAAATGACGGGTCGCATCGACCGCAGCCCCATCTGCCCCCTTGCCGACAGGGACGCGCGCGATCTGGCGCCCGTCGGGGCCTGACACTATCGCAACGGCATTTTCGCCGCAGGCAGAGACGATCTCTCGCAAACCAGGATCGTAGGCAATCCCCGTTGGCCCTTCGCATCCTTCAAGCGGAAATCGTGTGAGCACCTTTCGCGCTCTCGTATCAATGACCACGACCTCATTCTTGTCTTCAATGTTGACGTACAGCCGTCCCCGACCATCGGCGACGCCAAGCTCAAGCGAACCGCCGACGGGGACGGTGGCGAGTACTTTGGCCGCTGCCGGATCGACTACCGAGATATCGCCACTGCCGGGGTTCATGATCCAGACGGTTCGAGTTGCAGGATCGTAGGTCGCGGCGTCAGGCTTGGTTCCTGTTGGAAGCGTCGCGAGTACGCGGCCGGTCTCCCCGTCGAACAAAGTAGCATTGTTGGTCTGGCCATTAGTCGAGATCACGTCGCGCGTGCCCGGGATTGCCAGCGCAGCATGCACGCGTTGGCCGCTGACGATCTTGTCAGTAACCTTGCCGCTCGCAAGGTTGATCGCGGTGACACCATCGCCATGCGCGATATAAAGTTGCTGGTTGGCCGGGTCGACGCTGAGTAGATCCCAACCGCCGTCACCCGCAGGCAACTCCGCAACAACTCTATACTGGTGCTCGGACGCGGACGTGGGAGCAACCGAACCGAGTAACAACGCTACCGCTAACACCCGCAGCATGAAGATATCTCCCGTTTTGCTCGACACTCCTAACGCCTTTCCGACTGGAGCCGAGTGAATTGATCTCAATGTTTGGCCAGGCAAGTAGACACCGCCGCCGTCCGCTTCAGAGCGCAGCTTACGCGAGCTTCAGCGACCGGGATGGGCGCTTTGCGGACGTTCGCTTACGGGGGTCACGACGATCGCTCTTTCATGCTCCGCCTAAATTCCTCGAGCGTCTTGCCTTCGACGGATGCGCCTTCCCGATACGACCGGTTTTCGAGCTTCGATTTATAGCGGTCCGGCAGGCTGTCGTTGATAATATCGAAAATGCGCTGCTCGAAGTGCCACTCTGCCAGCCACATCTCTTTCGATTTAGCCGATTGCGCCTTGCGATAACTGTCCGCGAAGGCGTTGACCTCGTCCTGGGCTTCGGCCCGCCGCGCCAGGCGCTTGTCCCAGTCGCGTTTCTCGCGCTCATCAATGGGTCCGGCGGTGTGGACATGACCGGTGTACATGTTGATGAGGATGTCATCGGGGTGCGGGATAGGGTCGGGCTCGTTCGAGCCCATGCGGCGACGACGATCGAGCTCGGCGGTCCACTTCTGCTTATATTCGAGCGCGTTCTCCATCATCGTCAACCGCTCGCTGGCCTTGCGATTCTCGACCTGGAGAACCAGCTCGGAAAGTGCCCGTTGCGACAAGCGGCTTCCTTTCATGGCGGAAATGGCCAGCGCCCGAACCGCGGCCTGGATCGCGGGCAGCTCAATGACCTTTTCTCCTTCGCGGATGGAGACCGGCCGGTACGCCTCCTCGAGGATCAGTCCGTCGGTGGGCTGAAGGGCGGGATCGAAGGGCTTGGGTTTGTTCTTGGCGCCGCGAGGCCGCCCGTTGGGGTTACCCGACCGGCCCTTCTGAAACCGGTGCTGCTGCGGCGGCTTGCCGTAACCAACATCGAACTTGCCGGACATGTCGCTCATCAGGCTGCCTCATCATCAAGACCGAGGCCGAGACGATCGTCGGCGACATCATCGAAGAACCGACCGAATTCGGCGAGCCTCGCCTTCTTCCCGGTCAAGGCTTCCCAGCGGCGAATGATCGTGTCGCAGTAGCGCGGATCATATTCGATGAGCCGCGCGGATCGCCCAGTTTTCTCCGCCGCGATCAGCGTCGACCCCGATCCGCCGAAGCCGTCGAGCACGATCTCGCCACGCCGCGAGCAGTCCCGAATTGCATCGGCTATCAACGCAACTGGCTTCACGGTTGGATGCATCGCGAGTTCGTCGGCGCGAGCGGCACCCATGGAGCTGATGCCGGCATAGTCCCAGACGTTGGTCCGATAGCGTCCGGTCTCGCCAAGACCGAAGCTGTTGGTGTGCGGCGCGGTCCCCTGCTTAAACACGAACACCAACTCGTGTTTGGATCTGTAGAAGGCGCCCATACCGCCATTCGTCTTGTTCCAAATGCAGAGATTCTTGAGCTCCGTGAAGGCGCTCTGGCCGGCGGCGAGCAGCTCGCCCATGTGGCGCCAGTCCATGCAAACAAAGGCAATTGCGCCCTCGCGCATCACCCGGCTTAAATTGCTCAGCGTTCCGGCGAGAAAGTCGGTGAACTGCGCCTTGCTCATCTCGCCGGAGGCGAATGCGAACTCGCGATGCTTGATTGCGCCTAGTCCGCAGACATTGCCGTCGATCGCAACATTGTACGGTGGGTCAGTGAAAACGAGATCGGCACTGGCCCCATCCATGAGCCGATCAAGATCAGCTGCACTTCGCGTGTCGCCACAAAGGAGGCGGTGGCGCCCAAGGGCCCATAGGTCGCCTTGTCGAGTGATTGGCGGTCCCGACTGCACCGGAACGATATCTTCTGGCGCATCGGAACCGTCGGGATCCGCATCGCTCGCTTCGTCGAGAACGAGGTCGACCTCGGCGAGGCTGAAGCCCGTCAGCTCGACCTCGAAATCAAGCTCGATTAGCCCCTGCAGCTCGATAGCGAGCGTCTCTTTGTCCCAACCGGCATTCAGCGCCAGCTTGTTGTCGGCGAGGACGTAGGCGCGGCGCTCAGTCTCGGAGAGGTGCGATAGCGCCAGGGTCGGAACGGCGGTCCAGCCGAGCTGCTTGGCCGCCTCAACGCGACCGTGTCCGGCGATGATCTCGCCGTCGTCTGCGATTAGCACCGGGTTGGTGAACCCAAACTTGGTGATCGACGCCGTGATTTGCTGGATTTGCTTCTTCGAGTGTGTCCGCGCGTTGCGCTCATACGGGCGCAGGCTTGTAATTGGACGCTCGACGATTGACGCAACGGACATTGCTTCCCTCCACCCACTAAACAACTTCGTTCAATACATTGAACGCTGGACGTCGTCAATCTTCGATGTATGATGTCGTCCAATTCAGTGAACGAGGGACCATGAGCTTCGCGCGTCAGTTGCACGACTTGCGCATGCGCAATCGGCTCTCGCTTCAGGACGTGGCCAACGCGGTCGGCATCTCCAAAGCGCACGTCTGGAATCTCGAAAAGGGGCTTTCGGAGAAGCCCTCGATCGACCTGGTCGTGAAGCTTGCCGATCTGTTTCGAGTGCGAGTCGCCGATCTCGTTGGCGAGAATCCTGCGGCAGATACGGAAGCACCAGAAATGGTGGCCATGTTCCGCGACCTGAAGCAGCTCGGCGAGGGCGACCGGCAGACGATCCGGGTTCTGATGGACGAACTCAAGAGGCGCAGGAACGATCAGACTTGACGATCAGCCGGCTCGATCTCGACGGGGCTGGCTCACCGGCGGCGATCGTTACCCGAATTCTTCAACTTGAGCCCGCGCTGGCCATCCCAGTTCCGGTCGAGCAGCTGTGTCGGCAGTTCGACATCACCAGCATCGGGGAGCTCGACACCGATGGGTTTGAAGCGGCCCTGATCACCGACGAATGCAAGTCAGCCGGGGCGATTCTGGTTGCCAGCGAGCGGTCGCGTCAGCGGCGGCGCTTCTCAATCGCCCACGAGCTCGGCCATTTCCTGATTCCGTCGCATCTTCCGCGCCCCGGCGAGCGATCGCTTTGCTCTAGCGAGCATTTAAGCATCCACGACTTAAAGGAGCAGGATCGGCGGCGCCGAATGGAAGCCGAAGCCAATCGGTTCGCGGCGATGCTGCTGATTCCACCACCCGTGCTTCGCGCCGAATTGAAAGCCATCCGACGCCCCGACGTGACTGATGTCGTTCGGCTCGCCAGGCTCTTCGATGTGAGCAAGGACGCGATGGCGCGGGCCTACGCAGATCACACGCGAGAAGCCGTTGCGATCGCGGTCATCCGCAACGGTTGTGTTCTCCGCGCATACCGAAATGACGCAAACTTCCCGTCCTTGGCGGTTTGGGGAGGGCAACCGATTCCTTCAGGATCGCTAGCGGGAACACCTTTTCAGCCCGGTCAGGTCTCAAACGTAGAAGAATGCGATCCAGGGCTATGGGTGCGTGAACCCGACGACCGGACTGTGGAAGCACTGACTGAGCAGGTACTTGGGCAAAGAGACGGCTTCTCGCTCCTCATGCTCGTGGCGGAACTACGTGACGAGGAAGAGTTCGAGACGCGCCGACGCTGGTAAGCAGCGGCGCCAGAACTAACCGACCCGGTTATCCCTGCTTGCAACTTGTTCGTTGCCTGTTTTCCTCCTGAAACTTCCCTGTTCCGCGATTCCGAATTCCCTGTTCTTCGCGCAGCGAATTTCGCCGTAAGATTGGCTGGAAACAGCGGATTATCGAGGATTGAGCGCCTCGAAGGGCCGCTTAGAAAGCTTATTTTCCCTGTAAATTCCCTGACAACAGGGAAAACAGGTGAGAGCGGTTAGCAGTGCACTGCCCGCGTCACCAGCTTCCGCTAGGTGAGCGCTACCCGATACAATTGCAGCAGGGCGCTCCAGGCGCGTTCTGCCTGCGCGGCGTCGTAGACCTGGCTGCCGGGTACCGTCCAACCATGATCGGCAGGATAGACCTCGACCGTCGCGGGACGCTTCGCCGCGGCGAACGCTTCCTTGAGCAGCACCTTGGTTTCGGGGTCCTTGGCGTCGTCATTCTGCGCCTGAACGATCAGGAAGCGCGCTTTCGTCTTGGGGATGAGCAGGTGCGGGCTGTCCGGGTCTTTCGTCGCCATGCCGCCGCCATGGAACGTCGCCACCGCGCCGATCCGGTCGGACAGCGTGGCCGCGGTCTGGATCGCGAACGGGCCGCTCATGCAATATCCCTGAACGCCCGCCTTGCGCCGCTTGTTGGTCTTCGGTTGCGTGTCGAGGAAAGCGAGAAACGCCTTGGCATCGTTGGGAACGCTGGTGATCGCCTTGCGATAGCCGGTCAGAATCTCGCGCGTTTTCGGGTCACTGAAGTTGATCGGGCCGTCCAGCACCGGAGCTTTCTTCGAGCGGTAGAAGGGGTTGGGCACGAGCACGACATAACCTTCGCCGGCGAGGCGGCGGCCCATGTCGCGGAAGGCGGGGCGAAGTCCCATGATGTCCGGCCACATCAGCACGGCCGGATACGTGCCGGCCTTGGCCGGCGTGAACAGCGCCGCGTCGGCGGTCCCGTCCGGCGTCTTGATCAGCACATCCTTTTCGTCGACCTCCACCTTCGGCGCCGTTGCCTGCGCGGCGCCCGCTGCCGCGACGGCGATGAGCCCGAACGTGCGGCGTGTGATGCGGGCATCGTCAATGAGCCCAGGGTGGATGAACTCGTCACACATGACTTGCCTCCTGCTGTTGTTCGATCGAACGAGATGACATTGCAGATGTTGCGCCCAAGCTCAAAAAGCGACCCCGGCTTGTTGCCTATGACAGCGCGAGATAGGCGACGCCGATGATCCCCTTGCTGATTGCCGCCGCGGTCACTGCGAACGCTCTTCCCGATCCACTCGCGGCAGGCTGGCATGGCCAGCCGGTCTGCGAAAAGCTGCGGGACGACGCGCATCTGCGGGTGTTGCGCTGCACCTTTCCGCCCGGCGCGGGGCATGAGCGGCATTTCCACGCACGGCACTTCGGCTATGCCCTTCAGGGCGGCAAAATGCAGATCACCGACGCCAAGGGAACGCGGACGGTCGACCTGAAGGCGGGAACCAGTTTCACCAGCGACGGCATCGCCTGGCACGAAGTTCTCAACGTCGGTCCGACCACCGTTCAGTATCTGATCGTCGAACCGAAATAGTCACAGTCTCAGCGCGGCCAGTCCAATCATGATGGCGAGCGCAAGGACGCTGGCACCCATGGCAATGACCGACGGCAATCCCCGTCGCCCGGCATAGGCGAGCGTGATGCCGATCTTCACCGTCATATTGGCGATGATCGTCCCCGCGATGGCCATTGCGGCTAGCAGCGACGAGATCGCTTCCGCGTGAAGTCCGCCCAGCGTGATGATGGCAGTGTCGACATCGGTCGACCCGACGATCAGCAGCAGCACGGCAATGCCCTGCTCGCCAAACCGTCCCGCGGCCCACTTTGCGGCGACGGCGGCAAAGGCAACGAAAATGACGAATCCGAACGCGGGGAGGATCGCGATGGGGTTGCCCGGCGCCGTCGGCGCGTCGCTCTTGGGCGCGCGGCGATAAAGCCAGAAACCGCTACCCCAAGCGACGAGGATGGCCGGCGCAAGAATGATGGCAAAGGGGACCAGCACGCGCGTCGCCAGGATGCCAATCAGCAGCAAGACGCGCAGGTACATGACCGCGGTAGCCAGCGCGATGCCGGCGTTTTCGGCGCCGCCCTGCTTGTCGCTGCCGAGACGCTGCGAGAGCGACTGCGTGACGGCCGTCGAGCTGTAGGCGCCGCCGATCAGCGCGGTGGCGATGGTCCCGTGCCGCTCGCCGAAGATGCGGTTGGCGACGTATCCGAGGAACGAAAAGCCGGTGACCAGCACGACCACCAGCCACAGCTTCTGCGGGTTCCAGGCGCCGAGTGGACCATAGGCACCATTGGGCAGGAACGGCAGAACGGCCCCGGCGATGACCGCGTAGCGGGCCAGAGCCTTAACGTCGTCCTCATCGAGCTTGTCGACAAAGCCGTGAAGCTCGGCCTTGAGCGCGAGCAGGAGCGTGACGACCGCCGCGCCTGCAATGCCGAAGCCGGGCTCACCAAAGCCGGCGAGGAAGCCGAGACCGACCGTCGACAGTGCGGCCATTGGGGTCGTTGCATCGGGCGTCTGCTCGACGCCGGGGCGATTGGCGTAGCCGATGGCGAGCACCGCAACACAGCCGGCGACAAGCGCGCCCGCCGCAAATTGCTGACCGAGCTGACCCATCAGCCCGGCGGCCCCCGAGGCCAGGCCGATCATGGAGAAGGTGCGCACTCCCGCGACGCGTGTGCCAGGCTTCAGGTCGCGAAGATCGAAGCCGCGTTCGATTCCGATCAGCAGCCCGCAGGCGAGCGCCGTCGCGACGCACAGCGCCTGCCAGTACCAGGTCATGAGCAAATCCTAGATCGACAGGCCGGGATCGCCTTCGAGCACCTGCTGGACAAGCTTCGGCGGTTCGCCGGGTCTCCACAGTTTCGCGGTGTGCGCGATGCGGTAGCGGAGCGGCCCGCCATCCGGGCGTTCGCTCCGGTCGACCGGGCGCGGGATGCAGACGAACTCCGTCCGCATTTCTTCGCTGGTGACCCGAACCGTCGCATAGCCATGGCCGCCAATATCCACGAACTTCAGGTGCGGCGCCACATCCGGGTTGGACAGGGCCAGCGCCTTCGCCTTGTCGAAGGACTTGGCATATTCGAAACATGAGCGGACGCCGTGCCGCAGCATCATGTTGTAGGTGTGCTCGGGCTTCGGCGCGCCCGACCGGTCGGCCAGGAACAGCGGCCTGAACTTGTCGTCCTTCTTGATCGTATATTCGTGCGCCTCGGCCGCGCCGACGCTGGTCATGGACCCGCCCGTGAAGCTAAGTCCGACGGGCTGAAACTTGCCGGGCGGCAGTTGGGCGGATGCGTAGCCGGCCCAGAAGCTGTGGAGGTCGCCGGCGACGATGGCGAAGCCGGTGATCTTTGCGTCGCGGACCAGATCGTAGATTTCGCCGCGCTCGACCCAGGCGCTGCCGAAGTCCCCGCCCTGCACGTTGGCGAACCGCCCGCGCGGCCATTTCTGCTTTGTCAGTCCGGCCGGGAAATTCTCCGGATCGGCGCGCTGCTCGAGCGTGCATTGCGAGCTGGCCCAGATCTTCCAGGTCGCGCCGGAGTTACGCAGACGGTCCTTGAACCAGGCCTTCTGCGTCGCCCCGAGGATGGTCTGCGGTGGGTTATCCTTGGCGGGATTTTCAACCTTCGTCCCGTTGAATTCCAGCTCGGCCGGCGGATTGCCGCTATTGAAGGCGCGGCCGCCGTCGAGCATCTGCAGTACGTCGTCGGGAAACATCCCATAATCCGACCAGTCGGCCAGCTTGTCGGTCGCCGATTCCTCGAACGGGTTCGGGCCGCGATAGCTGCGCTCGTCGGTCAGGAGCACGTCGAGGTGACGGCCGTAGCGCAGCGCCCGGTAGATCTTGAGGCTGTTGATCGCGGCGATATTGTTCGGCTCCAGGCCCAGGCCGCCATCGTCGAACTTCTCGATTTGGACGTTCTTCACGGGAACGGAGCCGAACTCATCGAAGGTCCCGCTCGGCGCGCGCACCCGCGCCGGGATGAACTCGAACCAGGCCTGGTTGGCCGCGACTTTGATGGTCTGTCCGGGCTGCTCGAATTTCGGATTCTTCAGGACGCTCTGATAGCCCTGCCATGAGAATTCGTGATTGTCCCATGTGCACACGAACGGCCAGCGGGCGCGCGCGTCCTGCAGGTCGGGATCGGCAAGGTGGCCTTTCCACACAGCGCGATAGCCTTCGACCGTCGTCGGGATGTGAAAGATCGAGACCTTCAGCGCATCCGGGATGCGCGCGACCTCATAGACCTTGCGGTCGTACCGCGGCTTGCCGTCTTCCGGATATTGCACGACCTCATAGATGAAGTCGCCGAGGTGCAGGACGAAATCGAGCTGCTCCTCCGGCCGCGCCTGTTCGTCCTCGAAGATCATCCGGCGGTAGCCGTTGAGCTTGCCTTCGTTGATACCCGAGCAGCTGACGAACGCGAATTTGACCGGGCGCGGATCGTCGGGTCGCGGGGCGGTTCGCGTGCGGCCGATGCGGCTGCCGTTGCCCGCGGAATCGGTGAAGCGGTACCAGTAGGTGCGCGCGGGCTTGAGCTGCCCGACGAGCACCCGCGTGGTCCAGTCGGAGGCCGCAGACACCGGCGCACGCGCGGTTGCGACGACATGGCGAAACGCTTCATCCTCGGCGACTTCGACCGTCAGTAGCCGTCGTCCGCCGCTGTAAGGGCGGCGGGTCCACAGGATCACGCTGCTGTCGTCGGGATCGCCTGACGCAACACCCTCAGGGAAAAGCTCGCCCACCTCGCGCCACTTGGTCCGCGATGCCTGTGCCGGCCCGCCCCATGCGAGTGCGGCGCCCATCGCCGCCGCCAGTTGAACGAACTCGCGACGGCTGGCTGTCATGCTCTATCCCCTGCTCAGTCTCTCCGCGTGCCAGGCGAGATGGTCCGCCATGAACGTCGAGATGAAATAATAAGAGTGGTCGTACCCCGGCTGGATCCGCAGATTCAGTTCTATGCCCGCATCGGCACAGGCACGCTCAAGCAGCTCGGGCCGCAATTCCTTTTCGATGAACGGGTCCTTGTCGCCGACATCGACGAGGATTTCGTCGACCGACGCCCCGGCTTCGATCAACGCGGCAGCGTCATGTTTCCGCCAGGTGGAGCGGTCGCTGCCGAGATACCCGGTGAGCGCTTTCTGTCCCCAGGGCACCTGGCTCGGCGCGACGATCGGCGCAAAGGCCGAGACGCTACGGAAGCGCTCGGGGAAGTTGAGCGCGACAGTCAGTGCGCCATGGCCGCCCATCGAATGACCCGTGATCGCCTGCCGATCCATGTCCACGGGAAACTCAGCAGCCACCAGCTCGGGAAGCTCGTCGGTGACGTAGCTCCACATGCGGTAGTTAGCCGCCCAAGGCTGCTCCATCGCATCGACGTAGAAGCCTGCGCCGAGCCCGAAATCCCATTGTCCCTCCGGCGCGGTCGGCACGCCTTCGCCGCGCGGGCTGGTGTCGGGCGCGACGAAGATCAGACGATGCTCGGCGCAGGCCGCGCGATACTCGCCCTTTTCCGTGACGTTCGCGTGCGTGCAGGTGAGGCCCGAGAGATACCATACGACCGGCAGCTTCCGCCCTTCCTCCGCCTGCGGCGGAAGAAAGATGGAAAAGGTCATGTCGGTCGATGTCGCCGATGAAGCGTGGCGGACGACAAGTTGCCGCCCGCCATGCGACCGCGCCTCGCTGACGATTTTCAAGCTCATTGCTGGGGGCGATGCAGCCCGCAAAGCTTGTTGCCGTCGGGATCGCGCAGATAGGCAAGGTACAGCTTGCCGAATGCATTCTCGCGATAGCCGGGCGGGTCCTCGCAGGCGGTGCCGCCGGCCTCCAGACCGCGCCTGTGCCAGGCGTCGACTTCTTCGGGCGTGTCGAAATTAAAACCGATGGTGCCGCCGTTGGCATGGCACGCCGGCTCGCCGTTGATCGGCTTGGAGATCATGAAGACCGAGCCCTTGTTCCGCCAGGCAGTGCGGCCCTTGTCGTCTGTCCCGCCCTGCTTCTCGAACAGCGCATCGTAGAATTTCTTCGAGCGATCGGTGTCGTTCGAGCCGACCATCACGTGACTGAACATTGCTTCGCCTCCTTAGTAAACAACCACCGCCCGAATGCTCTCGCCCGCGTGCATCAGGTCGAAGCCCTTGTTGATGTCTTCCAGCTTAAGCGTGTGCGTGATCATCGGGTCGATCGCGATCTTGCCGTCCATGTACCAGTCGACGATCTTCGGCACGTCGGTACGGCCCTTGGCGCCACCGAACGCGGTGCCGCGCCAGTTGCGGCCGGTGACCAGCTGGAAGGGGCGGGTGGCGATTTCCTTGCCGGCTTCGGCGACGCCGATGATGATCGAGGTGCCCCAGCCGCGGTGACAGCATTCCAGCGCGGTTCGCATCACCTCGGTGTTGCCCGTCGCGTCGAAGGTGTAGTCGGCGCCGCCATCGGTCAGCTCGACGATCTTCGCGACAATGTCCTCGCGGCTCATCCCCTTGCTATTGAGGAAGTCGGTCATGCCGAACTTGCGGCCCCATTCCTCGCGCGCCGGATTGATGTCGACGCCGACGATCCGGTTCGCGCCGACCAGCTTCGCGCCCTGGATCACGTTGAGGCCGATCCCACCTAGGCCGAACACGACGACATTGTCGCCCGCCTGCACCTTGGCGGTCTTGGTCACCGCGCCAACGCCGGTGGTGACGCCGCAGCCAATGTAGCAGCTCGTCTCGAACGGCGCGTCCTCGCGGATCTTGGCGACGGCGATTTCGGGCAACACGGTGAAGTTCGAGAAGGTCGAGCAGCCCATGTAGTGGAAGATGGTCTCGCCCTTGTAGCTGAAGCGGCTGGTGCCGTCGGGCATCAGGCCCTTGCCCTGTGTGGCGCGGATCGCGGTGCACAGGTTCGTCTTGCCGCTGAGGCACGATTTACACTGGCGGCACTCGGGCGTGTACAGCGGAATGACGTGGTCGCCCGGCTTCACGCTGGTGACGCCCGGCCCGACCTCGCGGACGATGCCCGCGCCTTCGTGACCGAGGATCGAGGGGAACAACCCTTCGCTGTCGAGCCCGTCCAGCGTGTAGGCATCGGTGTGGCAGATACCCGTCGCCATGATCTCGACCAGCACTTCGCCCGCCTTCGGGCCTTCCAAGTCCACCTCGACAATCTCGAGCGGCTGCTTGGCGGCAAAGGCGACGGCGGCGCGGGTCTTCATCGGTCAGTCTCCGTTCGGATTTGCGCCGCCTATGCCGTGAGAAAGCGCCGTATCCAACCCGCCACGCGGGCGCTGTCGTTCGGCGCGTCGAGCGAGGCGATGGCGCCGTCTGGATCGGGCAGGACGTCGCGGCGGCGTTCGATCAGCGCCCGCGCGAAGTCGGGGCAGAATTCCGGATGAAACTGGAAAGAGATGGCGCGACGGTCGGTCCAGGACAGAGCAGCAAAAGGGGTGAAGTCCGACGTCGCGACGACTTCGGTATTCGGCGGCTGAGTGACGACCTGATCCTGATGCGAAGCCGGGACGGCGATTTCTCTGACCGAGTCCAGCCAGTGTTCTTCGTGAACGACCCGATAGCGCTGCAGGCCGGTCCCCCAGCCCTTATCCGACTTCACCACCTCGCCGCCAAGCGCCTGTCCCATGATCTGGTGACCGAAGCAGATGCCGACCATCTTGCGATCGCTCGACCCGCGGATGAAGTCTTCAAGCGGCGCGATCCATGGCAGGGGGTCGTAGACGCCTGCCGGCGAACCGGTGATCAGCACCGCGTCATGACCGTTCGATTGGGCGGGCAACTCGCCGGACGCGACGTCGTAACTCTCGATCTCGAAACCGTCGCCAAGCAGGCGCTGGAACATGGCGGGATAGCGGCCGAACCGCTCCAATAAATTGCCGGGAGGATGCCCGGTTTCCAGCACGGCGATCTTCATGGCCACTGCTTGCCACCTGCGGGCGGTTGAGCCAAATGCGGTCACGGAGAGGGAGCGAGAAATGCCAGACCTGCCGCTTGCTGGACGCCACGCGCTAATCACCGGCGGAGGCACCGGCATCGGCGCTGCCGCGGCCGCCCACCTCAGCGCGGCCGGGGCGAAACTGTCGCTGCTCGGACGCCGGCTCGAGCCGCTGCAGGTGGTGGCCGAAAGCTTCGGCGGCACGGCGATCCAGTGCGACGTGACCGATAGCGCGCGGATCGAAGCTGCCTTCAACGAGGCGCGCGGGGCGAACGGGCCGATCGACCTGCTGATCGTCAATGCCGGGATCGCCGAGAGCGTGCCCTTTCACAAGATGACGCGCGATGGCTGGGACCGGATCATCGGCACGAACCTTACCGCTGCGTTCGAATGCTCGCGCGCGGCGATCGGCGACCTGCTCAAGAGCGACAACGGGCGGCTGGTGTTCGTCGCCTCGGTGGCGAGCCTCCGCGGCGTGCCTTATGCCGCGCACTATGCGGCATCGAAGCACGGGCTACTCGGCCTGTCGCGCAGTCTCGCGGCGGAATATGCCAAGACCAACCTAACCGTGAATTCGGTCTGTCCCGGCTATGTCGATACGCCGATGACCGACCAGTCGGTGGCGCGCGTGTCGCAGATCACGGGACGCAGCGACGCCGATGCGCGCTCGGCGATCACCAACATGAATGCGAGCGGCCGGTTGGTCGATCCGGAAGCGATCGGCAACGTGATCGCGATGCTCTGCCTGCCGCTCAGCCGCGACATCAATGGTGCGGCCATCACGCTCGACGGCGGGACCAGCGCGTGAACTTCGACCCCGCATCCTTCCAGCCCCAGCATTTCCTCTGGGCCTTCGAGGATGGGGTCGCGACGATCACGCTCAACCGGCCTGAGCGGAAGAACCCGCTGACGTTCGAAAGCTATGACGAGCTTCGCGACACCTTCCGCGCGCTGGACCATTGCAGGGCGGTGAAAGTTGTCGTTGTGCGCGGCGCTGGCGGCAACTTCTGCTCAGGCGGCGACGTGCACGAGATTATCGGCCCGCTGACGAAAATGGACGCCGGCGGACTGCTGCAGTTCACGCGGATGACGGGGGATCTGGTCCGCGCGATGCGTGCCTGCCCGCAGCCGATTATTGCCGCGATCGATGGCGTGTGTGCGGGAGCTGGGGCGATCATCGCCATGGCCAGCGATCTGCGGCTAGCCGCGCCCGGGACGAAGACGGCCTTCCTGTTCACGCGTGTCGGGCTGAGCGGTGCGGATATGGGCGCCTGCGCGATCCTGCCGCGTCTCATCGGTCACGGCCGCGCGGCGGACCTGCTGTTCACCGGACGCACGATGACGACCGACGAAGGTTTCGCCTGGGGCTTCTTCAATCGGATCGTCGACGATGTGCAAGATGAAGCCGCGAAGCTCGCGGGCCAGCTCGCGACTGGTCCGACCGTCGCCCACGCCATCACCAAGCGCCAGCTCGACGCCGAATGGAACGTCACCATCGAGGAGGCGATCGAAATGGAAGCGCGGGCGCAGGCGCATTGCATGCAGACGCGAGACTTCAAGCGCGCCTACGACGCTTTCGCCGCGAAGCAGACCCCGGTGTTCGCGGGCGACTGATGGCCGACAAGAGCTTCCTCGCCTGGCCGTTTTTCGAGGAGCGCCACCGCGATCTCGCCGCCCGGCTCGAACGGTGGTGCGAGGAATGGCTGCAGGATGCGCATCCGACGGATGTCGACGGCGCCTGCCGCGGGCTGGTTGCGGAGCTTGGTCACGCAGGCTTCCTCAAGCTGACGGTTTCCGACGGCACGACACGGCCCGACGTGCGCAGTCTAGCGCTGTGCCGGGAGATTCTCGCGCGGCACCTCGGCCTCGCCGATTTCGCCTTCGCCATGCAGGGCCTCGGATCAGGCGCGATCTCGCTGTTCGGCACCGTCGAGCAGAAGCGCGAGTGGCTGCCCAAGGTCGCATCCGGGGAGGCGATTGCTGCCTTCGCGATGACCGAGCCCGGCAGCGGATCGGACGCCGCGAATCTTGGCATGTCGGCCATGCGCGACGGCAACGAATGGGTGCTGGTCGGCGAGAAGACCTACATCTCCAACGGGGGAATCGCCGACTTCTACGTGACCTTCGCCCGCACTGGCGAAGGCGAGGGGTCGCGCGGACTTTCGGCGTTCATCGTCCCGGCGGGCGCGGTCACCGTCGAGGAGCGCATCGATGCGATCGCGCCGCACCCGCTGGCCCGGCTGAACTACGATCGCGTGCGGCTGCCGGCCGACGCGATCATCGGCGAGCCGGGCGAAGGCTTCCGTATTGGGATGGAAACGCTGAACCTCTTCCGGGTAACAGTCGGCGCTGCAGCCCTTGGCTTTGCGCGACGTGCGTTGGACGAGGCCATCCGCTGGTCGACCACGCGGCGGCTCGGCACCGGCTTGCTATCGGACAACGCGGTGACGCAGGCGAAGCTTGCCGACATGGCGCTGGCAGTCGATGCGTCTGCTCTGCTCATTTACCGCGCAGCCTGGCAGCAGGATGCGGGTGGCACCGACCATCGCCGCGCCGCCGCCATGGCCAAGCTTCACGCCACGGAATCCTCACAGGAGGTGATCGACGCCGCGGTGCAGATGCATGGCGGCGCTGGGGTCACGTCCGGGGTCAAGGTCGAAGAGCTGTATCGCGAGATTCGCGCGCTCCGCATCTACGAGGGTGCGAGCGAGGTGCAGCGGCAGATCATCGCGCGCGACCTGCTGAAAGGAGCGGTAGCATGAAGATTCTGCAGCCGGCCGGCTGGCCGCGGCCCAAGGGCTATTCCAATGGTATTTCCGCGCGCGGGCGGATGATCTTCACGGCCGGCGTCGTGGGCTGGGACAAGAACGAGAGTTTTCCCGACTACACGCTGCACGGCCAGTTCGCGCAGGCGCTGCGCAATACCTTGCAGATCCTCGCCGAGGACGGGGCCGGGCCGCAGCATATCGTGCGCATGACGTGCTACGTCATCGACCGTCACGAATATGTGAATTCGCGCGACGAGATCGGCGCGGCCTGGAAGGAGCTGATGGGCCCCAACTATCCGACCATGGCACTGGTGGAAGTGAAGGGCTTGGTCGAGAGCGCGGCCAAGGTGGAGATCGAAACCACGGCGGTGGTCGAAGACGAGTGACCACCGACAGCTTCGTCCGCGACCGATTGCCGCCGCCGGAGCTGCTGCCGGAATTCCGTTTCGACCTGCCCGAACTGCAATATCCCGAACGACTGAACGCGGCCGCCGAATTGTTGAAAGGCGGTGCGGCTGAGGCGCCTGCCGTCGTCAACGACCGCGGACGCTGGACTTACGCCGACCTCGACGACTTCAGCGGCCGCATCGCGCGGCTGCTGGTTAAGGAGGAAGGTTTGATCCCGGGCAATCGCGTGCTGCTGCGCGGGCCCAATTGCTACACGATGTTCGCAGCCTGGCTAGGCGTGCTTAAGGCGGGTGGCGTAGTAGTCGCCACGATGCCGTTGCTCCGGCCAGGCGAGATCGCGATGGTAATCGACCGGGCGCAGATCAGCCACGCCATCGTCGATAGCCGCTACATCGGCGACTTCCGCGACGCGGTCGAGCAGACACATAGCGTCAAGCACATCGTAAGATATGATGGGGACTATGGTCGCGGCGAACTTGAGACGCGATGCGCCAGTCTCTCCGCGCTGCCCCCAGCAAACACAGGCCGCGATGATCCATGTATCATCGCGTTCACCAGTGGGACGACCGGCGTGCCGAAAGGCTGCGTACAGTTTCATCGCGACGTGCTGGCGCCGTGCGACACCTTCGCGAAACATCTCATCGATCCGAAGCCCGGCGACATCTTCCTGACCAGCGCGCCGATGGCGTTTACCTTCGGGCTCGGCATTACCCCGATGTTCCCGCTGCGCTTCGGCGCGGCGGCCGCCACGCTCGAACAGGCAGCGCCGGACAAGATGCTCGACGCCATCGCAAAATTCGGCGTCACCCACCTCGGCACGGCGCCGACCGCTTACAAGGCCATGCTTTCGCAGCCCGCGCTCGACGATGCGCTGAAAACAATGCGCTATTGCATCTCCGCCGGCGAACATCTTCCGGAAGCGACGTGGCGGGCGTGGAAGGACCGCACTGACATCTCGATCACCGACGGCATCGGGTCGACCGAGATGATGCACATTTTCGTGTCGGCTGCTGGCATCGATATTCGCCCTGGTTCAACCGGCAAGGCCGTACCAGGTTACGAAGCGACGGTCCTCGACGGAGCCGGCGAGCCGATGACTGAAGGCGTGGGGCGGTTGGCAATCAAAGGGCCGACTGGCTGCCGTTACCTCGATGACCCGCGACAGCGCGACTATGTCGAGAATGGCTGGAACGTCACGGGCGACACCTATCGCAAGGACGCTGACGGCTACTTCTGGTACCTCGCCCGCAGCGACGACATGATCGTCAGCTCCGGCTACAACATCGGCGCTCCGGAAGTGGAAAATGCGTTGCTGTCCCACCCGGCCGTGGCCGAATGCGCCGTCATCGGCGTCCCCTGCGCCGAGCGGGGCCAGAAGGTGAAGGCGTTCGTCGTAACCGCTGCGGATGCGGATTCCGGCGAATCTCTGGCCACCGAATTGCAGGCGCATGTGAAGGCGCAGATCGCACCTTATAAATACCCGCGCGAAATCCAGTTCGTGGACGCACTGCCGAAGACCGCGACAGGCAAATTGAAGCGCAACCGACTGCGCGACAATCCGCCCGTCGCCGACGCTTAGGGCGCCTCGACAGTTTCGATCGGCATGCCGAGCTTTTCCAGCTGCGGGCGAACCTTCGCGGCGTCGCCGACCACGATCCAGGTGAACCCCTTGGGATCGAGTGTCGCGCGGATGGACTTGTCCAGCGAAGCTGTCGTCTGCGACTGATACCGCGGAGCGAGCGTCTGATAGTAATCGTCGGGCCGGTCGAGCACGTCCATTGTCATCATCGCGCCGAGCAGCGCCGTGCCCGTTTCGAAGCGGCCGGGCAGCCCATTGACGCTGTTGGCGACCACGCGGTCGCGCTCTTCCTGGGTCACGCCGCTGGTGGTCAGGAATTGCTGGATGTCCACCTTCATCGCCGCTAGCGCGTCCCCCGTGCGGTCAGCCTGCACGGGCGCCGAGATCATATAGGGGACCGCATGTTCACTGACCGAGAAGTCGCCGTTGACGCCGTAGGACCAGCCCTTCGCTTCGCGGATGTCCATGTTGAGGCGCGACAGGAAGTTGCCGCCCAGCGCATCATTGGCCAAGTCGAGCGCCACGATGTCGCCCTTCGGGTTCACCGGAAGCAGCTGGCCGCCAACGATGCTCGACTGCGGCGCGCCCGGTCGGTTGATGAGCAGGATCTTCGGCGACGTCGGCCGAGATGGCGGTGCGGTGAAGGTCTTAATGCCTTTCGCAGTGGCCGGGGGTGTCCACTGACCGAAGCGAGCCTCTAGCAGCGGCTGAAGTTCCGCGAGCGGTCGATCCGACACTACGAAGATCTTGGCGTTGTCCGGTCGCAGCCAGCGATCGCGGAACGCGACGAGGTCCGCGCGGCCGATCTTGGCAATCGCCGCGGGGTCGCCGCCGGGCGCGCCGCCGTAGGGGTGATTCACGCCGTACAGGACCGACGGCAGAAGGCGGCCCGCAACCCGCGTCGGATCTTGCTGCTGCTGCTTGATCCCCGTCAGCGTCTGCGCCCTGATACGATCGATATCCGTTTCACGAAATGCCGGATCCTTCACGACCTCGGCCATGAGGTCGAGCGAGGGCGCGAGGTTTGGCGACAGCGCGTTCAGGGTGACGTAGGACCGGTCACCGGCGTTCGATGTTCCGACGTCCGCGCCGAGCCGCTCTTCGCTTTCCGCAAACTCCTGACTGGTGAGCTTGCCGGTGCCTTCGTCGAGCAGGCTCATCGTCATGTCCGCAAGGCCACGCGACCGGGGATCGTCGGCGGCCACGCCAGCGTCGAAGGCGAGCGCAACCTGGGTCACCGGCACGGCGGTCCGCTGCGCATATTCGAGGGCAATGCCGTTCGACAGCTTGGTGTGGACGATCGTCGGAAACTGCAGGCTGGCGGTCTGGCCGACCGGCGGCAGTGGGCGATTGCCCTTGGCCGCGCCGGCATCCTTCGCAGCCCCCTGTTTGACCGCCGCGGTCACACTCTTGGCCTCGGTGTATGCATCGCGCTCGCCCGGCGACAACGTAATTGTGAGGGCCGGGCGCCGCAGCCATTGCTGCATTTGCGTGCGCACCGCCGCCGGCGTGATCGCGGCGTAGGACGCCAAGGTGCGCTTGTAGAAATCGCTGTCGCCCGCGAATGTCTGGCCCTCGGCCAGCGTCACCGCTTTACCGCCGAAGCCGCCGATTTGCTCCAGCCCGCGGATGCGGCCGGAAACCTCGCTCATCACCGCGCGCTGAACCTCGTCCTGGCTTGGGCCCTTCGCAATATAATCGGCGACGACTTCGTCGAGGCGCTTGGCGACCAGAGATGGATCAACGCCTGGCTTCACGACGGCGCTGACGCTGAAAAGTCCCACCCGCTGCAGGGGCGTCAGGCCGGCGGTCACCCCGACTGCGATCTTTTCATCGCGTACCAGAATTCGATCGAGACGCGAGCTGGCGAGCCCGCCGAGTACGGAGCCGCCGATATCCAGGGCGGCCAGACGCTTGTCGAGGAGGCCCGGCACGGTCCAATATTTTTGAATGATCACCGTCGCAACGTGATCCTTCATCGCGACCGTCTTGGGTGCGCTGAGCGTCGGCACCGCCGCTTGAGCCGGGCGGTTCACGGGGCCGGCGGAGATGGGCCCGAAATACTTCTCGGCAAGCATGCGAACCTGGGCCGGCTTCACATCGCCCGCGACCACCAGCACTGCGTTATTCGGACCATATTTATCGCGAAACCATTGCTTCACATCGGCGAGGCTGGCCGCGTCGAGGTCGGCCATCGATCCGATGACCGTGTGGTGATATGGGTGACCGACCGGGAACAGGTTCTCGAACAATTGATACTGGACAAGGCCGCCGGGACGACTGTCGCCCTGCCGCTTCTCATTCTGAACGACGCTTCGCTGATTATCGATGACGCCTTGGGTCACGGCGCCCAGGAGGTGACCCATGCGGTCGCTTTCCATGAACATCGCCCGCTCGAGGGCGCCCGTCGGAACCGTCTCGAAATAGTTGGTGCGGTCGTTGTTGGTGGTGCCGTTGTAGTTGGTTGCGCCGATCTGCTGCAGATAGGTGAAGTAGTCGCCGGGCAGGTTTTCGGTGCCGTTGAACATCAGGTGCTCGAACAGATGCGCGAAGCCGGTTTTGCCGGCTGGCTCATCCTTTGCGCCGACGTTGTACCAGACGGTGACTGCGGCGATCGGCGCCTTGTGATCTTCGTGGACAATGACCGTCAGGCCGTTCTTCAGCTTGAACGTCGTGTGCGGGATCGTAACCTGCTTCACCAAGCCGGGGATCGGGACCGATCCTCCCGCCGCAGCGAGAACGGGCGCGGCAAAGAAGGATACAGTGGCCAGCAGCGTGAGGCGGCCAAGGCGGCTAACGGTACGCATCAGTCTGCAATCTCCGGCATTTTCGCGTAGGGCGGGGCGGGCACCTTACCCGGCAGTCCCCGGGGTGCAACGGTCCTCCTCACCACTTTTCGACGAACTGCCCGGGGCTTCGGCATGCCGGAGCACTGGAACCCGGCTGCACGTCTAAAGTTAACGATCCCGACCTGGAAATCGCCCGCGTCCGGTCTTTGGCGGTTTTTACCTAGTAAATTTATTTTCTACGCCAGACGGAACCACGCGCTTAACGACCCGTTAACCACCCGGTTTTGGGCAACAATACTTACTGGCGGAGGTCCTTTTATGCGTAAACTCTTCATGGCTGCTGCGTCCGCAGCGGCTCTTGCACTCTCGTCCGGCGCGAATGCGGCTGTCGTCGTCAACGCCGGGACGGTCACCAACCTTAATAATCCCAACCCGAGCGCCCCGGGGTCTGTTCAGGTTGAGGACGGCGTCACCACGATCAACTTCGGTCTCAACCCGATCACGGATACGTCGTTCACGTCGTCGTTCATTTTGAACAACACGCTGGCTGGCATCTATTCCGTTTCCACGAGCACCAGCTCGCCGGGCGTGACGTTCAGCGGCGGCACGATGACGCAGCTCCTGGGCTGCGCCGCAGACTTCACGGGTTGCACCACGGGAGCCGTATTCAGCCTGCTCGTTGGCACCGGCCCGGTTCCGCCCGCGGGTACGACCCTTTATCTCGCTCCGACGCAGCTTGCGGCTGGCAATTATCGTTTGACGGTCAACGGTACGGGTCCGGGTAACGGATCGTTCACCGGCAACGTCACCATCCGGCCGGCAGTCCCTGAGCCCGCCACGTGGGCAATGATGCTTCTCGGCTTCGGCGCGACCGGTCTCATGATGCGTCGTCGCCGGACGGTGCTGGCCCAAGTCGCCTAAGGCCAGTCGCCTCTAAGGCCTCCAACAGCGGCCCCGGGATGACTTCCGGGGCCGCTCTTTTGCGTCCCTGGCTTTACCGCCGGGGTGCTGGAACAGTGGCCGGGACCGGCGTATAGCCACCCAGCTGGGTCACCATCTTCTTGTACGCATCGAGGTAGGCCAGGACGATGATCTGCCCGATCTCGGTGTTCTCGTAGCCGCCGCCGCCGGCCGCGGCGAAACCGCCCCACCAGCCTGCACCGCCGCCCACCGCGAAGCTGAGGTCACGCTTGCGGAAATAACCTTCGGTCAGCGCTTCTTCCTCGGTCGTGCGGGCGTTGACGAGTGACAGCGTGACGTTCGCCTCCCCCTTCTTGACGTTGATGCCGCCCGCGACTGCGCCGACCGTGCGGCCGAAGCCACCGAAGAAACCGCCGAGCGCGCCGGCAGCCGCGCCAACGCCGCTGCCACCGCTATTCTGGTTCGCGGTCACGATGTCGGGCTGCAGGAAGTAATCCGCCGCCTTCACCTGACCCTTGCCCATGTTCGAGCCCTTTTGGAGCTCGCCTTGTTCGGCCATCGCGCGTTCCATGGCCCGGCTGCGCATCGCGCCGCCTCGGTTGACCATGGTGAAGCAACCGGATCTCTGGACAAACACCTTGATGATCGCCTCCGGGCTGCCGAGGTTGAGCTCACGCCACCATTGCTTGTCCGGCTCGACGATAGCGAGCGTCCCGAGCCGCCGCGTGCAGACCGGAATCTCAGCCATGCCTTGCGACTGCTCATTGCGGCCCGAGCTCGCCTTGGCCTGCCCGCCCCCAAATAGCGGCGCAGCAGCCACCGGAGTTGAACCAAGCGCGAGCGCAACGCCCGCGAGCAACGCGTGTTTGAACATGTTAGACCCCCTTGTCTGAATGGGCGGCCATTTATCAAAAATTAAACGCGGCAGAAACCGCCACTTCTTGCCACTCGCGGCACATCGTCGCCTGTGCTGACACGCGCCGACCCCTCTGCTAGCGCGCGCCTCAAATGACCGACCTCAGCAAAATCCGTAACTTTTCGATCATCGCGCATATCGACCATGGCAAGTCGACGCTCGCCGATCGCCTGATCCAGACAACCGGCGGCCTAACCGCGCGCGAGATGAGCGCGCAGGTGCTCGACAACATGGAGATCGAGCGCGAGCGCGGGATCACCATCAAGGCGCAGACCGTCCGCCTCGACTGGAAGGGCTATGAGCTCAACCTGATGGACACGCCGGGCCACGTCGACTTCGCCTACGAAGTCTCGCGCTCGCTGGCCGCCTGCGAAGGCGCGCTTCTCGTCGTCGACGCTGCCCAAGGCGTCGAAGCGCAGACGTTGGCGAATGTCTATCAGTCGATAGAGCACGACCACGAGATCGTGCCGGTGATCAACAAGATCGATCTTCCTGCCGCGGATCCGGAGGGGGCGCGGCAGGAGATTGAGGAGATCATCGGGCTCGACGCGAGCGAGGCGGTGCTGGCCTCCGCGAAGACGGGGATCGGGATCGAGGAGATCCTGGACGCGATCATCGCGAAGATCCCGGCGCCGAAGGGCGACCGCGAGGCGCCGCTGAAGGCGATGCTGGTCGACAGCTGGTACGACCCGTACCTGGGCGTCGTCATCCTGGTCCGCGTGATCGACGGCAGCTTGCGCAAGGGCAGCCAGGTCAAATTCATGCAGGCCGGCACCACGCACCTCATCGACCGCGTCGGCTGCTTCCGCCCCAAGATCGAGGCGCTGGCCGAGCTCGGCCCCGGCGAAATCGGCTTCATCACCGCGCAGATCAAGGAAGTCGCGGAGACGCGCGTCGGCGACACCATCACCGACGCCAAGCGGCCGGCCGCGGAGGCACTGCCCGGCTTCAAGGAAGTCCAGCCCGTCGTCTTCTGCGGCCTGTTCCCCGTCGACGCCAACGACTTCGAAAAGCTCCGCGACAGCCTCTACAAGCTCCGCCTCAACGACGCGTCGTTCAGCTTCGAGATGGAGACCAGCGCCGCGCTCGGCTTCGGGTTCCGCTGCGGGTTCCTCGGCCTCCTCCACCTGGAGATCATCCAGGAGCGGCTGACCCGCGAATACGACCTCGACCTCATCACCACCGCGCCCAGCGTCGTCTATCGCATCCACCTCAGCCACTCGAAGAACGAGGACGCGAAGACGATCGAGCTGCACAACCCCGCGGACATGCCCGACCCCAACAGGATCGAGCTGATCGAGGAACCGTGGATCGACGCCACCATCTACGTCCCCGACGAATATCTGGGCGCGATCCTGAAGCTGTGCCAGGACCGCCGCGGCATCCAGCGCGACCTCAGCTACGTCGGCACCGGCAGCCACGCCCGCGCGATGCTCCGCTACGAGCTGCCGCTCAACGAAGTGGTGTTCGACTTCTACGACCGCCTGAAATCGATCAGCCGCGGCTATGCCTCCTTCGACTATCACCAGATCGGCCACCGCGAGGGCGACCTCGTCAAGATGAGCATCCTCGTCAACAACGAGGCGGTCGACGCGCTGAGCATGATCGTCCACCGCGGCAATGCCGAAGCACGCGGCCGCGGCATGTGCGAGCGCCTGAAGGACCTGATCCCCCGCCACCTCTTCAAGATCCCGATCCAGGCCGCGATCGGCGGCAAGGTCATCGCCCGCGAAACCATCGCGGCCCTGCGCAAGGACGTCACCGCCAAATGCTACGGCGGCGACGCCACCCGCAAGCGCAAGCTGCTGGAGAAGCAGAAAGAGGGGAAGAAAAGGATGCGGGAGTACGGGAGCGTGTCGATCCCGCAGGAAGCGTTTATTGCGGCGCTCCGCATGGGCGACGACGCCTGAGCGCTTTTTTGCGTTTGAGAAGCAGAAATGGCGCCTGCAGGTCAGTCCGGGGGACTGACGGAAGCCGACATGGCAAGAAGCGGATGCGGGAATATGGGAGCGTCAGCATCCCGCAGGAAGCGTTTATCGCTGCGCTGAGGATGGGGGAGGAGTAAGCGGACTGGGATGGCGTCTCCGTGCTATGCCGCTTCCAGCAGCAGTAGCTTCGTTTCTTGTTCGTAAATCCACTGCTTATTGTGAGTTTGACGCCTATCTGAGATTCCGTAGACGCTGGCAATTTCCTCGCGCATTTCGACGTACGGTTCAGGGACGAATTGCTCTTTCAAAATCTCATAGAGTCCGCGCGCGTCAAGGCTTTGACCATTTGATGCAAGAGCGTGGAAGCGAAACAATGTCGTCACATCACCAGCGCATTCAGTACTGACTAAGGCCGCGTCGTTCGGGCGGCCTGCTCGAATTTCTAGCGAGGCCAGAGTCGCAGCGAACATTTTTCGTTCTCTATGAAAGGGAACGTGCTCAAGTGCCCACTTCGCCCTGGCCCGAGCGTCTTCTAGACGGCCCGTCCGGAGATCTAGGATGGACCTCAGTAGGAACGTTCGCCATTCATGCTTCGATGTAGGATTATCACAGTCTAGCAGCCCAAAGGCTTCATCAAATTCGCCTTTGTATATCAGGATACTCGCGTACGCATTTTGAGCAAATCGAGCGTGTGGGTTTTGACCCAGAACTTTTCGGTAAATTGCCAGAGCTTCTTCGACCCGACCCAGCCTTCTGAACATAGCTGCCCGACTGACTTCAATTCGAGAGTTGTTTGGAAAATATGTTTTTGCTCTCTCAAGTGCCGCGAGAGAGGCTTCGTAATTACCTCGATCTCGCTCGACACGCGCTAACGCAGCCAAGAAGTAGCCGTTGTAAGGAAACTTGTCTGCGCCTTCCTTGAAAACTGATGAAGCTTCTTCAAATCTTCGATCAGCTAGCAAGTTATCACCTAATGTCCGAAGGCCTTCGGCACTTTCAGGGAAATCCGCGACTATTGTTCGAGCGAGCTGAACGCCTTCTTCAATCCTGCCTTGTTCGCGTAGCAAGGACGCTAACCCGTTTCGGCTGATTAGATCGAAGGGATAAGCTTCTATAACTTCGCGGTATATTTCCTCGGCTGCTCCCAGCTGGCCGAAAGCGGTTAGCACCGAGGCTATCCCATTTTTAGGGACCACGCCGCCGTGTAGGTTGTCTACCTGCTGATATTCGTGGAGAGCCTCTTCAAGCCGTCCCATATCGACCAACGTTGCCGCATAGCCGCACCATATGCCGGGCTCATCTGGGAAGGCAGCTTTCGCGGTAGAGTAAACTTGCAGCGCTTCTTCGAAGCGGGTGAGATCTCGCAATGACTCAGCAACGCCGGCCCATGCGTAAGGCTCCTCTGGCGTGCCTTTATATTTCTCTAGCGCTGACTTGTAAGCTTCTAGTGCGTCGGTCGGTTTGTTTTGCAAACGCAAAATTCTAGCGCGCAGGGTTGCGGCGAAGGCCTCATCTCCGAACGCCTCTATCTGCTCGATGCTGTTGAGAGCCTCGGTGTATCTCCCAAAATGCACTAAGGCTTCAGCTAGGTGGCCGTATGACCATGGATCGTCGGGCTTCACGGTCGTAGATAGTTGCGCCCACTCCAAGCTGAGTTCAAAAGCCTGAAGGTCGCGAGCTGCTTTGCTGAGCTTGCTCAGCGACTTTGCCAAGTGTTCCGGCTCACTTTCACGTGACTGCGATTGGATTAGATCGGCCGCAAACTTACGAGCGCTGTCCAGATCGCCCTTTTGTATTTTTTCGATAATGCTCTGCTGCTGCGCCATCACGCGCTCGTAGGCCTTACGGTCGACCTGAGTGCGGCCATTGCCCTCGAGATATGCTGGAGCTTCTCGTAACTCATCCCAGTTGAATGAGATCTTCGGTGTTCGCTTGAAACTTGAGGTCCACTCGTTGATTATTCGTCTAGAGTTAGGATAGCTCTTAAGCTTCAAATATAAATCGAAGAGAACGCTCTCTATTCCTTTTTCCGTTTCAGCAGCTCTTACAAGATCGTAGATCAAGCCTCGATCGATCGCTTCTTGAAGTAAAGTATCCCTCTCAAATTCGTCAAATAGATCATCTGGGATGGCGTCATACGATTGACGCACCCGCACTATCGATGCTTGATGGTTACTAAATTCTAGAAAAATTTTTGATACTAGGTCGGACTGCCGGATCAGCTCAGTAATCCTGGAGAATTGGATCTGGGTAGGTAATTCATGAGCATATAATCTGTTTTCGACGTCCCGACGGACCCTTTGATCTTCGAGAAGTTCGGCTAGCGTCGTCACGAGTTCTTCGACGTCGTCTAGGCCGTCTGCAGGGTCAATCAAAAATAGAAAGAGTAGAAGCGCGCGGTCAGCCGCCCACGCTCTTTTTGTGGCCAACTGAGCTTCTTGATGACTACGGAAAGAAACTGACCTGACATCATTACACCCGGCGAAAAAGTATCGCAGCTCTTTAGGCGCACAATTCACAGGCTCTTCGTCAAGCCTCATGATCGTATAGCCATCTGGCGTCTTTACCGCGTAAAGAGCAGCCTGACCCGACACGAGAGTCTCCAACTCAGGGCTCCTCAATTTCGACTCCCATATCAACCAGCTTCTGGCGAACTCGTTTCCATATGAGCCGGTCAGCAGTGGCTTTCGGTTGAGCCGCTAGCACTACGCGCGCAATGGCCTTAGGATGGACGGGCCCATACACATGGGCCTCAATGAAGTCAGTCTCGATTTTATCGGGGTCAACCTCGAGTAGTATCGACGGGAACTCGGCTGGCGAAATGCCGGGCTGAATTTTCGGATGTAGCTTGGCCATCGCAAGCTCCGCTCTCCGCTGCCAACTAGCTCGATACCCGGGTGGAAATGGCTTGTTTGGTCGGCATGCATGACGATCACAAAAGCTGAACGGGTTCTCTTCGAACACCGTCGTTCGGTTCGAAATCATATCCTGTTTGAGGTTGATTGAGAATGCGCCGTATTTGACGACCCCCCTCCCGTCGAGAGTTATGGCTCCGAAGGTAATATTTTCGTGCACGCCGTGAGGGTGGACCATCCCTTCAACGATCGCGCGATATGGGTCGAATTCATTCTGTTCGGGCAGCCGGGCTTCGGCACCAACAAGTTTATGATAGGTTGAAATTAACGTGTTTGAGCTTTCGACAAGGGCGGCGAGGACGGCCAAGTTACGGGACACTACGACCGCTGATCCCGAAGCGGCCGTGCCAAATTGCTCTAGCTCTGCTCTGCAACCTCGAGCTTCCGTCGAGATAAGTGCGGCTCGCAAACGCTCCCGAAGCGCGGATACCTCATCTGCGGACTCCGCGGCCCGCACGTTGGGATAACCAACATCTTCCCCGCAGAGAACGCAGTTCTTTGCTGCATAGGGAATCTCTTCGGCGCAGTTCTCGCAATTCGGTAACGCGCTTGGCGCCGCCACTACTCCCCCTATCCCGAGCGATGCGACGCTACGTAAACTCAGCACGTTACGCAAATCTGCAAGTTGTTTGCGAATTTGCGGATGATCGGATCAAGCCGTTTGATCGACCTCCTCGTCTGCACCTCCGCTGCCAATATTGAATCTTTTTCGGCGCGCCGGTTCCATCAGATCCACTGACACGCAATCACCTCGCCGCGTTCTAAGCGCGTTTTTTGGATCCCGACGTAACTGATCCGCCCTACCGACGCAGTCATTCAGCACCCCAGGCGATCGGGTCCTCCCCGCGCTGCGCGCGTAGGTCGTCGATGACCCTTCTCGCCTCGGCCAGCTTGTTCGGCCCATACCCAATCTCACCAAAACTCCACCCGCTGTCGGCAGTGAGGATCATGTCGGGCTCGCGCTGGTTGGTTTTGTGCCAGGGCTCGTCGGGCTGGGGCTGCATCTCGCGGGCGAGGTCCCAGTCGATGGGAAGCTCGGTCAGGATCTCGAACGCGGCGCGCTTGCCCGCGTCGCTGGCGATCGAGCAGAGGTAGATGCGGCGGCAGCGCAGCAGCTTGTGGCGGATGCTCTCGGCCGCTTCCTCGCCGCGGCGCTCGATGCTGGCGGCGTCCTCCCACTCGCCGAGGTGGTTGAGGCGCTGGCCGGGCTGCTGGAAATTGCCGTTGACGTCGGGCTCGCTGTGGGCGGCGCTTCCGCCAGGGCGCGGCGGGGCGCCGATGCCGGGAATGAGGAAGTGGCGGGGCGGAGCGCCGGCTCGCGCCTGACGCTCGCGATCCCGGTGCAATTCCATGGCGCCGCGCCAGGCATCGCGGAAGCTCTCGCCGCCGTCCGACCGGTAGAGATGCTTTGCGCCGGAGACGTCCTTGCCCATCGCCTCGGCGGCGTGGCGCGGGGAGCCGGTGAAGGCGATGCAGGCGATCAGCTCGCGCTGGCGTTCAGGCGTCCAGCCGTCCGGCCGCTCGATCTTGCGCGGGGCCGGGGTGAAATCGAGCAAGGCGGCGATCTCGGGATCGGCGGCGAGCTGGGCGAAGGTGGGGATGTCGGGTGTGCTCATCGGCGAGGGTAAGGCACAAAAGATTCGAGTAGGAAAATCGCGGTGTGCGCAGCCGCCGCAATGCTTGGCTGACGGAAGCTTAACCGCGTTCGCCAACATGTCGTTAGGCGTCCGCGCTTAAACGGCGGCTAGCCGGCGGGGGCCGATGGAAGGCCCGGTATGCGTATGTTTGGACGATCAATCGGCGGCGGACGGCGGCGGGCGCCGCGCGAGGCGCTGCCGATTGCGGCGACGGTGAGCAGCCTGCACGAAACACGCGAAGTCAGCATCGTCGACCTGTCGGCCACGGGTGCCCGGCTCCACGGGCTGCATCTGCCGGCGGCGGGCGAGCCGGTGTCGATGTGGATGGAGACGGTGCGCGTATTCGGCGAAGTCGCCTGGATCCGCGGGCGCGAATGCGGGGTGGCGTTCGAGCCGCCGCTGCCGAGCTTCGAGGTCGAGCGGCTGAAGCGCGAGGTGCGCCGCGCGGCGCTGAATAGCGCGGGGCTCGCGGCGGTGATCGCGCCCGAACCGGGACGTCGCCGCGAAGATTCGGTTGGACTCAGAACTTAACTGCGATTAAGAAACGAGGTGAGGACGCGACTCATGCCTTCGTCGGCTGTTGAAGGACTTTAGCGAACTCTGAGCGGCCTGGCGGATGGGGCAACCCGCCGGGCCGCTTATTTTTTGCGCTGCCGGCGACGCGTCAGACGGCGCGGCAGAAGGCCGGCGGGGCGGCGGTCGCGCAGACGTCGGGCCGCGTGCGCGAGCGCTTCCAATAGTCGATCAGGCGAAGGCGCTGCGCGAGGGCCGGGAAGCGCGGGTCGTCCAGCACCGGGCGCATGTCAAAATAGAAGAAAACAATCGGGCCGGGGTAGGCCTGGGCGGCGTGCTGGGCAGCGAGGTCGAATGCAGCGGCTGACGCGCCCAGCCTGGCGAGGAGGCGCGCCCTGGGCACGGCTTCCTCGTCGGTCGTCAGGGCGAGGAGCGCCTTGACCGCCGCGGCCTTGGCCGCCGGGTTGCCCGAAGCGGCGGCGCGGAAACCCTCGATCAGCGCGCTGCGCACGGGCGCGGCGATGGGAAGCGCGGGGTCGGCGAGGCGCTTGAGGTCGCCGGTCTGCGCAGCGCCGTAAGCGGTGAGGCCCTGCGCGAAGTCGGCGCTGGGCGCGAGCTGGCTTGCGGCATCGTAATATTGGCGGGCTTCGTCCGGCTTGCTGGCGGCGGTCAGGACCTCGGCCAGGCTCAACGGTGTGTAGACGTAGAGCGCGAGCGTGTCGTTGGCGGCGCGCAACTCGTCGACGCCGTCGGCGATGCGGCCGACGTTGGCCAGCATCGAGCCGTACTGGTGGTGCTCACAGCCGCAGTCCAGGCGGCGCGCCCCGACGGCTTTTTTGAATAAAGCTTCACGGCCGAGCCAATCGTTCCGGTCGAGCAGGACGGCCTTGATGTAAAAGGCCTCGCTGTTGCGGGGGTCGATGGCGACCGCGCGATCGGCGGCTTGCCGGCCGCTGGCGCGCGCTTCGTCCGCGAGTTGCGGGGTGGCGGCGCCGAATGCGACTTTCCAATAAGATCCGGCGACGGCGGCCCACCCCCATGAGAAATCGGGCACTGCGGCCACGACGCGCTGCGCCGGCACGAGCGCCTTGCGGCCGGCGACCATGTTGGGGTCCCAATACCATTGGCAGAACTGCAAATAGTCCTTGAGGACGTCTTCCGGCAGCGGCTTGCGGTAGGTGGAAGCACCGAACAGTCCGCATCGGACGACGTTGCCCGCATCGACCGCGACGTGCCGTCCGACCGCTGCGGTCTCGCGCCCGTCATAGCTGAATGTATTCGACCAGAGGGTCGTGCCCGAACGCTCGTTGGTGAGGCGGGCGATGACGCGAATGGCGTCGCCGTCGCGCTGAATCGTCCCGCCGAGCGCAAAGGCGGGCGCGGAGCCGGAAGGCGGCGCCGGCGCGGTGGACACGCCGACGACGCCATCCTTGTTGAACGCCGCAATGACTTCGTCGCCGACGGCATCCGGCAACGTGGCCGGCAAATCGTTCGACAACAGTTTGAAGCCTGCCAGCCGCACCTCCATCGGGTGCGTGCCCGCAGGCGATGAGCGTGAATTGAAAAACCAGAGGGCCGCCGCGAGGATCAGCGCGAACGCCACGATGCCGGCCACCGCCAGTGGACGCGACCAGATCCTTCCCGGTCGAAGCGGACTCGCGGGTTGATACTCCTTTGCTGGCGCGCTCCCGGATATCTCACCGATGCGGGCCGCAAGCAGATCGATGGATCGATCGTAACCGACGAAGGCATCGATCCACTGGCGCGTCGACAATTCGTAGGCGAAGGCGTCGCTCGGTTCGACATTCTCGATCCTCAGGGTCAGCACCGGCACCCGATAACGGCTCGCCAGCGACAGCTCTTTCTTGATCTCGTCGCTGTCATTCGCTGCCTTGGAGAAGACGAGGACCACGGCGCGCGCGTTGCGCAAGGCCCGGACGATCGCTTCCTGGTAATTCTCCCCGGGTGCCACGTCGCGGGTGGAGATCCAGCAATCCGTGCCGCGCCTCTCCAGCGCCGCGCAGACAGCCAGCGCCTGCTTACGATCGGCGGTCGCATAGCTGACGAATACCGGTCGCGACGTGCGCCGCTCACTTGCGATGACGGGATCGGGTTCGTTCACGGCGTGCCCCTGACCGAGTTAGCCTGCCTTAGATGAAATGGGGGACGGCGAGAAGCCAACGCGAAAGCGCGAGCAAGTGACCTGCACCAAAGCCGCCATTGTTTCCTTAAGTGAGCGCCGCATGATCGATGCATGCAAAACGGAACCGACGCCCGCGCAATCGTCGTTGGCAGCACCGGCGGCATCGGCGCCGCGTTGGTGCGAGAATTGTCGGGGCGGGGCTTCGGCGTCACCGGGCTCGCGCGCCGTCCGGCGTGGGCCGGCGACATTGCAGTCGACCTGACCGATGAGCGGAGCCTTGAAGCCGCCGCGGAGCAGCTTCGGGCGCGAGCACCATTCGATATCATTCTGGTCGCTACCGGCCTCCTCCACGACGGCGACCTTCACCCGGAAAAGTCACTGCGTGAGGTCGATCCGGCGCATCTGCTGAAGTCCTTTGCCGTGAACAGCGTCGGACCGGCACTCGCCGCCAAACATTTGACGCCTTTGCTTCCGAAAGCTGAGCGCGCGATTTTCGCTGCCTTGTCCGCGCGGGTCGGCAGCATCAGCGATAACCGGCTCGGCGGTTGGTACGGCTACCGAGCGTCAAAAGCGGCGTTGAACATGATCATCAAAACGCTGGCGATCGAGCTTGCGCGTTCGCGGCCAAAGGCGATCTGCGTCGGCCTGCATCCGGGAACGGTGGACACGCAATTGAGTGCGCCATTCCAAGCCAGAGTCGCCGCTGGCCGGCTGTTCACTCCGGATCACGCCGCGCACCAGCTCATCGAGGTGATCGACGCGCTGACGAGCGGCGACAGCGGGCAGTGCTTCGACTGGGACGGCAAGCCGATCGCGCCCTAGTCGCGGCGTCCGATTTGCACGTGACGCTTCAATTTCCCTCGATTAGCCTGCGTTGGCGCAACCCGGCCGCCGAACCGCGGATTGCGGCTGAGGAGTTACTTATGCGTGCCGTCCGCGGCCTTACGATGCTCGCCGCCTTGATTCCCTCCGCCGCCCAGGCCGAGTGTCAGATCACCAAGTTCCTCGAGATACCGGTGACCATGCGCGGCGATCGCGCCATCGTTTCCGCCAAGATCAACGGACAAGATGCGCAATTCATTCTCGACAGCGGTGCTTTCTTCAGCACTTTGTCGCGCGCTTCGGCAGCGGCTTACGGCCTTAAGCTCGAGCCGCTTCCACCGAATTTCCGATTGATGGGCATCAATGGCGCGACCTCCGCGTCCATGACGACTGTGCAGAGCTTCTCGCTGGGCGGCGCGACCCTGCCCAAGATCGACTTCATCGTCGGGGGGACGGACACCGGCCAGGTCGGCCTGCTGGGCCAGAATTTCCTCGGGCTCGCGGACGTCGAATATGATCTGGGGCACGGGAAAGTTACGCTGTTGCGGTCGCGCGGATGTCAGATCGGCGATTTGCCCTACTGGGCGGGGACTCGACCAGTGTCCGTGCTGCCGATCGAAGCGCGGACGGCTCGCCAGACAAAGACCATTGCCACCGTGACAGTGAACGGGGTCAAGCTTCGCGCGATGTTTGACAGCGGTTCGCCCGGGTCGGTGCTAACACTCGCCGCGGCGAAGCGGGCAGGGATTACACCCAACAGCCCGGGTGTCGTCGCCGCCGGATTCGCAACGGGGCTGGGTAGCCGCACCGTGCGCAAATGGGCGGCGACCTTCGACCGGGTCATCGTCGGCGGCGAATCGATCCCGAAGCCCAAGATCATGATCAGCGACGCGGAGTTCGGGGACGCGGACATGCTGATCGGCGCCGACTTTTTCCTCACCCACCACATCTATGTTGCGAACAAGATGGGCAAGTTGGTGATGACCTATGAGGGAGGCACGGTCTTCGGTGTGTCGTCGGACGGCGCGTCGGATGAGACAGGCAAACCGCTGGACCTGACCGATCGGTCTGCTGCTCCAACCGATGCAGAGGGCTTTGCCCGACGGGGTGCCGCAGCGATGTCGGGCCGCCGGTTCGAGGAGGCGATTGCCGATTTCAATCAGGCTATTGCCCGAGCGCCTGCGGAGGCACGTTTTCTGCGCCAGCGCGCCGCCGCGCGCCTGGCAAACCGGCAGCCCCTGCTTGCCGCGGCCGACCTGGACAAGGCCTTATCGATCGCCAGCGATGACATCGAAGCGCGGGAGATGCGGGCTGCGCTCAAGCTCGGGACGCGTGACCCTGACGGCGCCCGCGAAGACATACTGGCGCTCGACAAACTACTCCCGCCCACCTCGGGGGCACGGCTTCAGTTGGCGAGCATGGCCGATGCTGCGGGGCTTCAGGAGGTGGGTCTTGCCAATGAGAATGCTTGGCTGAAGTCGCATCCCGAAGATGCGCAGCGCCCCACGGCTTTGAACGGCCGTTGCTGGGCGCGGGCACAGTTGAATCGCGAACTCAAGGAAGCGCTGGCCGATTGTAACGCGGCGCTGAAGGCTCGGCCTAACACGGCCGGTTATCTGGACAGCCGCGCGCTGGTGAAACTCCGGCTGGGTGACCTCGCAGGCGCGCGGGCCGACTATGACGCGGCGGTGCAGATTCAACCGCACAATGCCTGGAGCCTGTTCATGCGAGGTGTGGCCAAGCGTCGGGCCGGCGACGCGGCAGGCGGAGAGGCAGATCGTCGAGCGGCGCTAGCAATTGCGCCCGACTTAGCTCGGCGCGCCGCGAAGATCGGGATTTCGGAATAGCCTTGGGAGAAAAGCGTCGATGCTCGGTCGGCTGATCCTAGCCGCCAAGCATTGCCGCACACAGCTCCGGCGGAACCGCCGCGCCAAGGACGCGGCGCGCTCCGCGTGGCTCAGAAGGATTCGCGCCTAGGCCGTGCGCGGCGACTGATTTGTGGCCGCGCTTTTGCGACGGCGAACGACCATCCCGATCGCGCCGAAGCCGAGCAGCATCATCGCCCATGTGCCGGGCTCAGGAACGCTGCCAACGCCCGTGTCGAAGAAGTCAATATGGGACCAACCCGGGTTATTCGGATACAGCGTGCTCAGGTTGATCGTGCCCGACGTAATCGGGTTGGGGTCGTAATAGAGGTTGTAGCCGTTGGCTTGCGAGATGCCGAAATAGTGGATTACGGGGTCGCCCGCGCCGGGCGTGTAGAGAAACGACAAGCTGTTGTTCGCCGCATTGTAGGTGATTGCAAAATCGGACCCCGTCACGGTCGAGAAGAGCGTCGAGACCTCGGTCCCGCCCTGTCCGAAGTTGGCGTTGGAATCGATGCGCGCGATGAGCGGCGAAGAGCCCGCGGTTCCCGGATTGCCCTGCACGACCGTTCCGCTGGTGGTGGCGAAGCAGTTGTTGATGCCGCCGGCCCCGCCGCAGACGTTTCCTGTGAAGCTTCCAATCAACGTGGGTGCGGCAAGCGCGGGCGCGGCCCCAACCATGGTGGCGACGGCCGCGGCACCCAATAGGGCGGAATTACGCATGATACCTCCGAGTCCCCGACCGGCGAAGTTCCGGCTGGAACATGGTTAACTCTTTGTAAATTGGCTTGTTCCAGCGGTCGGATTAAATTTGTTGAGCGCGCTTATTTAGCCGGGGCGGAGGTTGCGCGGCTCGGCCGAAGGTGAGACGAAGCCGCGGATGCCCGCCGATTTCGAAGGCCGTATTCTCAGTGCGTGGCCGCTGCACGAGCGGCAACGAGTCTTCGAAATGGGCTGCATCATCCAGTCGCCGGCGATTGGCCTCGCCGAATTGGCGGCGCGGCAGGCGCTCGGGCAAAGATCCGCTGGTTGGTGGGAATGCGAGCTTGCCGATGATCGGCTGACGTGGACAGCGGGCATCTACCGGATTTTCGGTTTTCAGGACGGTGCTCGGGTGGCCCGCAGCGATACCGTCGCCTGTTACGTTGAAGATTCGCGGGTGAAGATGGAACGGCTGCGGTCCATCGCCGTCAGCGCCGGCTCCGCATTCGTGCTCGATGCCCAGATCCGGCCCGCCGACGGGGAAGCGGACCGATGGATGCGCCTAATGGGTACGGCGGTCCGCGGAGAAGACGGGCTCGTAACCCATCTTCAGGGCCTGAAATTCCAGATCTGAAGCTTACGCCAGCTTCTCGGCGTAGATCATCCGCCCACCGGCCAAACGGCGCATCACATCATACTGGCTCTGGCGGCTCATCGCGAAGCAGCCCTCCGAGCGGCCGAGCTTGCCATGCAACGGGATCATGTCGTCCTCGGCATACCAGGCATTGTGGATGACGATCGCGCGCGGCTCAGCATTGTAATTGCTCATGTCGAGCCCGCGGACTTTCATCGAAAGCCCGTACTTGCCGTTGTAATAGTCGCCGGTGAGATAGGCGCCGTTGGAGCTCGCGTAGGAGCCGAAGTCGTTCGAGAAGCGCTCGACGAAGCCCGAATGATCGGGATCCGACCCGCGGCCGTGCGCGACGCGGTGACTTTCGACTTCACCGCTCAGGAGGTTTACGACGTAAAAGCGCTCTTCGCTGGACGGACGATTGAAGTCGACAACGCCGATGGAATCGCGCGGATAGACGCGATGGGCATCGAGCGCGGCCTTGGCCTTGGCGAACAGCTGCGGGTCGATTCCGCCCGGAGCGGAGGGCGTCAGCACCTGGGCGGCCGGCGGCGGCGCGAGCGGTGCGAGGGGGTCGGGAGTCGTCGGCAGGACCAGCGACGGCAGGACGCTCGAACTTGCGGCAGTAGAGATGATCGCCCCGGCAGCGCCATAAGCGCCCAGACGCAACATTTCCCTACGGTTGAACGACATCCGTTACCCTCCCGGTGAAACGGAGGGTTTATCAGTGAAAGGGTTAACTGCGCATAACCCAAAGCTTGCGGTTTCCGCTTCTATCGTGCTGAGCCAACGGTTCGCCGCAAGTTACGCGATTGATTCAAGAATTCGGCACGGGTTGAACGGCTTGGATGCGGCTGCTACAGGGCCCCCGCCGCCGAGGTCAGCCTCTGGAGGCCGATAGCTATTGCATGAGCCGCCGCTACGGGTGTTCGTCCGCCGGGGTGAAGCGGTTCTCTACAGAAGGGATTGTGACGGGTTTTTATGCAGATCATCGTTCGCGACAATAACGTCGAGCAGGCGCTGCGCGCGCTCAAGAAGAAGCTGCAGCGCGAGGGCGTCTACCGCGAGATGAAGCTGCGCCGTCATTACGAAAAGCCGTCGGAAAAGCGTGCGCGCGAGCGTGCTGCCGCCATCCGCCGCGCCCGCAAGCTCGAGCGCAAGCGCGCCGAGCGCGAAGGTTCGCGCTAAGCCTTAGCGCCGACCCGTGTCCGTCGCCGAAGCCGCTGATCGTCCCGCTCATCGCGGCCGGGCTGCCGCGTTGTGGATCGGGTTTCTCCTCGTCATTGCCGCCGGCATCGGGCTGGCCTGGATCGGTGCCGGCTCCCTTCGGCCGGTAGTCACCGAAAGCGGGCTCCAGTTCCGCACCGTGAAGGCGGGCAAGGGTGAGCCGATCGGCCGCGCCGACGCGGCGCTGATGGATTATGTGCTGACCGCCGACGACGGCACGGTGATCGACAGCAGCGAATCGCACCAGGGCCCGCAGCCGTTCACCATGGATCAGGTCTTCCCCGGCTTTGCCGAGGCGATGACGCGGATGAGCGAAGGCGGCGAGTATCGCTTCACCATGCCGCAGAAGCTGGCGTTTGGCGCGGGTCCGCCGCCGCCTGGCTTCCCCAAGGACAGCAAGCTTACGTTCGACGTTCGGGTCCGGAAGATCGTCCGCGGCGGCGCCGCGATGATGCAGCAGATGCAGGCACAGCAGGGGCAGGGTCAGCAGGGGCAGCCCCAGCAATAGGCTCGCGTGCCGGATCGACGACCGCTGAGTCGTGATCCTCTCGTTCGGCCTGCTGCTTGCTGAGATCGACCAGCACGACCTTCAACGTCGCCAGGATCGGATCCGCGAAGAGCAGGCCGAGAATCCCGAATAGCGCGCCCATGAGCAACTGCATTGCCAGCACCAGCGCGGGCGGCAGATCCACTGTCTTGCGGGCGATGTAGGGCAGGACGAGATAGCCATCGATGTTCTGCACCAGGAAATAGACGACGATCGCGTAGATGCCCTGATGCGTGCCGGCGCTGAAGCCGACGGCAACCATCAGCAAGCCGCTGGTGATCGCGCCAATGTTGGGAATGAAGGCGAGCACGCCGGTGACGAGCCCGAGCAAGGCGGCCATTGGCACCCCGCCAAGCGTCAACATGATCCAGGTGAAGACGCCTTCAAATACCATTCCGACGAGGCGGCCGAACAGAAGGCGGCGAAGCGTGAAACCGACATGTTCGGCAATGCGATAGAAGCCGGCGCGGGCGCGCAGCGGCAACATCCAGGCGATGCCGCGGTCGTAGATGCGCGGCTCGGCGGCGATGAAGATGCCGATGACGAGCATGGCGATGGCACTGGCGACGGCGCCGAGCACGCTGCCCACTGCTGTAGTCAGACGGCCGACGGAACCGAGCAGCTGACTGCCGAGATCGGTCGGCGGCCCCTTAGGGATCAGGCCGAGCGATCCGGCGAATTCCATGAGGCGGTTGAATTGCTGCGTGACGACGGCGCGGAGCGTCTCGAACTGGGCGCCGATGGTCGTGCCGGCGAAGTAGATTACCCAGCCAAGAAATCCGAAACCGAGCAGCAGGACGAGCAGAAGCCGCCACCCGCGGGCGATCGGCAGGACGCGGCCGAGCAAGCGGACCCCGCCGTCGAGCAGCACGGCGAAAATTGCGCCGCCGATGATCAGCAGCAGCGGCTGGCCGAGGACAATGACCCCGGCGATCGCCAATGCCATGCCCAGCCAGACGGCCGCCTTGGCCAGCTCACGCCGGACAAAGGGATCGCGGAACTCCGCCGGGCCGGGCCGCTCGACGTGCGGCTCAACGGTCAGCGGAGACTTGGCCATCAGCTATTCCGGAGAGAGGTTCCGGCCCGTCCGTGACGCAGCGCCTTGAACCAGGTCAACGGGTTCCACCACACGGTCGAGCCGTCGAGCGAGAAGGTGATGAACTCGGCGCGGCCGCCGATATTTTCGAGCGGGACCGGACCGCCGAGGCCGCCCTGCCATTCGGGAACGCGGCTGTCGGCGGAATCGTCGCGGTTGTCGCCCATCAGCCAGACGTGGCCCGCGGGGATGGTCACCGGTCCGAAATTGTCCTCGGCGGACTGGCCGAGTTCGACCGTCTCATAGGTGCGGCCGTTGGGCAGCGTCTCACGCACGACCGGCACGCGGCAATAGGGCTTTCCGTCCGGTCCCTGGACGCGGAAGTCGTAGAGCGCGGGGTCGCTGCTGGAACCGCACGGAGAGTTGATGTCGATCGGCACCATGTCCGGCGCCAGCGGCTCGCGCTTCACCAGCTGGTCGTTGATGATCAGGCGGCCGTCGATCATGCGCACCGTGTCTCCGGGCAAGCCGATGACGCGCTTGATGTAGTCGCTGCGCTGGCCCGGCGGGGTGACGATGACGATGTCGCCACGCTCGGGCGTGCGGCCGAACAGCCGGCCCTTTATCGGCGGCAGAACGTGAAAGCTCGGAGAGACCCAGGACCAGCCATAGGGATATTTGCTGACCACCAGCCGGTCGCCGGTGAGCAGGCCCGGCATCATCGATTCCGATGGGATGTAGAACGGCTTGGCGATGAAGCTGTGGAAGGCCAGCACGGCCAGCAAGACCCAGAGCAGGCCCTTGATCTCGCGCCACAGAGCGGCGCCTTTGCTTTCCGGCTGGGCTGGAGCGGCGGCGGCCGGTTGTTCCGTGGTCGCCTCGGGGGTCGTGTCGCTCAATTACAGCTCCAGCTTGCGGGCAGTCAGGATAACGAAGGCCTGGGCCCAAGGGTGATCGTCGGTCATCGTCAGATGTATGTCGATGGCGTGGCCCGCCGGCGCAAGGGCGTCAAGCCGCGCGGCTGCCCCGCCGGTGACGATGATGGTGGGCGCTCCAGAGGGCGCGTTGACCACGCCGATGTCCTTCATGAAGACACCGCGCTTGAAGCCGGTGCCGACGGCCTTGGAGAACGCCTCCTTGGCGGCAAAGCGCTTGGCGAGCGTCCCCGCCGCGGTGAACGGGCGGCGCGCGGCCTTGGCCTGCTCGACGTCGGTGAAGACGCGGTTGAGGAAGCGGTCGCCGAAGCGGTCGAGCGAATTCTGGATCCGCTCGATGTTGCACAGGTCCGAGCCGATGCCGACGATCACCGCGCCGCCATCTTCGTAAAAGCCCAAGTCGCTAAGCGTGCAACAATCACGATCCCCAGCAAAAGTGTCGCAGCACTGACGATTGCGGCATTCCGCCAGCCTGTAGCCGCTTGCCAGCCGACCAATCCAAGAATCGTCAGCGTAAGCAGAACGACCGCCGGCCGCAGGGCTCGCGAGAGGCGACTGATCATCGCGCCTGATCCATCAGTTCGCGCATGCGGCGGACGCTGGCGTCGAGGCCGGTGAAGATCGCCTCGCCGATCAGGAAATGGCCGATGTTGAGCTCGGCGATTTGCGGGATGGCAGCGACGGGGATGACGTTGTCGAACGTCAGGCCGTGGCCGGCGTGCGGCTCGATACCGTTCTTGACGGCTAGCGCGGCGCAGTCCGCGATGCGTTTAAGTTCCTCGGTGCGGGCTTCGCCGCCGCGGTGGGCATAGCGGCCGGTGTGGAATTCGACGACGGGAGCGTTGAGGTGGATCGCGGCGTCGATCTGGCGTTCTGACGGCTCGATGAACAGGCTGACGCGGACGCCCGCGTCGGACAGGCGCGCGACCATCGGCGCCAGCGTCTCCCGATGGCCATCGGCATCGAGCCCGCCTTCAGTCGTCCGCTCCTCGCGGCGTTCCGGCACGATGCAGGCGGCGTGCGGGCGGTGGCGAAGAGCGATCGCCAGCATTTCCTCCGTCGCCGCCATCTCGAGATTCAGCGGAAGGTCAATCTCCGCCATGAGGCGGTCGATGTCCCTGTCGGTGATGTGGCGGCGGTCTTCGCGAAGGTGGGCGGTGATGCCGTCGGCTCCGGCTTCCGCTGCGAGGATTGCAGCGCGGACCGGGTCAGGGTGATCGCCACCCCGCGCGTTCCGGATGGTCGCGACATGGTCGATATTGACGCCGAGGCGAAGCTTCCGGGTCAAGCGGCTGCGCGGCTTCCGGGTTTGATGGCGGGGATGGCGGCGAGGTCGTCAGGGACGGCGTCGGCTTCGTAGGTTGGCACGTCGATGCGGATCAGCGGGACAAACGGCACGCCGAGATCGGCCTTGCCGGAGGAGCGGTCGACGAGTGAAGCTTCGGCGACCACTTCGCCGCCCGCGCGGCGGACGGCGTCGATCGCTTCGCGGGAGGAGAGACCGGTCGTGACGACGTCCTCGACCATCAGCGCGCGGGAGCCCGGATCGATCGTGAAGCCGCGGCGGAGTTCGAAAGTGCCATGCGGCCGTTCGAGGAAAATCGCGGGCTTGCCGAGCGCACGGCCCATTTCATGGCCGATGATGACGCCGCCCATGGCCGGCGACACGACCACATCGATTTGTTCGCGAATGTCCGCCGGGATCCTGGCGGCAAGCGCGCGTGCCAGCCGCTCGGCGCGGGCGCCATCCATCAGTACGCGCGCGCACTGCAGATATTTCGGACTGCGCAATCCCGACGAGAGAATGAAATGCCCTTCGAGCAAGGCGTCGGCGGCGCGGAATTCCGCGAGAACGTCTTCATCGGTCATCATCGCGGGCATGGCGTTTAAGCCGCCCTGTGCACGCCAGCAACACCTCACCCTAAGTCGCGCTTGAGGCTCCAGAAACCCGCGCCTATAGAGCCTGCCAAATCCGGGTTCGCGTTCGCGTTCCCAGTTCCAGACACTGTCACGGGGTACAGATGAAACTGATTGGATGGGCGATCGCCTTGGCCGCGGCCGGGCTCACACCTGCAGCCGCGGTGGCGCAGGCACCAGCGCCCAGTCCCGCGGCCACGACGGCTGCAGCCCCAGCGACCGCGACGCCGCCCGCCGGCACTGCTCAAGACCCGACCAAGGCCGATGCGGCACAGCCGGCAATCGTGCCTGGCAGCGTCGGCCACATGATCCCGACGCCGGGCGTCGGCGAACCGGATGGCCGCAAGGGCATCCAGATGCAGGTCACGCCGATCGGCGAAGAGGCGTCGAGCTTCCACAATTACTGGCTGCTGCCGCTGTGCGCGATCATCTCCGTGTTCGTGCTGGCGCTGCTGGTCTACGCGATCCTGCGCTTCCGCCGCGGCGCTAACCCGACGCCGTCGCGCAACTCGCACAACACCACGCTGGAAGTGGTGTGGACGCTCCTGCCGGTGTTGATCCTGGTCGCGATCGCGATTCCGTCGATCCGCTTGCTGCGTCACCAGTACACGCCGCCCGCGGCCGATCTGACCGTCAAGGTGATCGGTCACCAATGGTATTGGTCGTACGAGTTGCCGGACCACGGCGTGACCTTCGACAGCTATATGCTGAAGGAAGCCAACGACCCGACGCGCCAGCCGAACCAGCGCGCCCGCACCGACAATGACGGTCCGCCGCTGCTCGCGGTCGACACCGCCTGGTCATTCCGGCGGGTAAGGTCGTGAAGTTCATCGTCACCGCCGACGACGTCATCCATAGCTTCGCGATGCCGGCGTTCTGGATCAAGCAGGACGCCAACCCCGGCCAGCTGCACGAGACTTGGGCGAAAGTCGACCGGCCGGGCGTGTACTTCGGCCAGTGCTCCGAACTTTGCGGCGCGCGCCATGGTTTCATGCCGATCGCCATCGAAGTCGTCCCCGAAGCGCAGTTCGCGCAGTGGGTCGCGCAGAACGGCGGCAAGATGCCGGGCGCCAAGGCCGCTGTCGTTCCGGCCGCGGCGTCGACCGCCACGCCGGCCGCAGCCGCACCCAATGCGGCCCCGGCTCCCGCAGCCCCTCAGCCCGCGTCCAATCAGGCCGCGACCGCACAGAATTAAGCGAAGAGAGTTCCCATGAGCACGACTGCCGACTCGCTCCATCTTCAGCCGCACGAAGCGCATGACGCGCACCATGATGCTGATCACAAGCCGGGCTTCTTTGCCCGCTGGTTCATGTCGACGAACCACAAGGACATCGGCACGCTCTATCTGATCTTCGCGATCATCGCGGGGATCATCGGCGGCGGCATCTCGGGCATCATGCGCTGGGAACTGATGGAGCCGGGCATCCAGGTGCTGAACCGCGCCTGGCCGTTCGGCGCCGGCACCGCGAACTTTGACGAATGGACCCATCACTGGAACGTGCTGATCACCGCGCACGGTCTGATCATGGTGTTCTTCATGGTCATGCCGGCGATGATCGGCGGCTTCGGTAACTGGTTCGTGCCGCTGATGATCGGCGCGCCGGACATGGCCTTCCCGCGCATGAACAACATCAGCTTCTGGCTGCTGATCCCGGCCTTCCTGCTGCTGCTCGGCTCGACCTTCGTCAGCGGCGGCACCGGTCTTGGCGCGGGCACCGGCTGGACGGTCTATGCGCCGCTTTCTACGTCGGGCTCAGCGGGTCCGGCGGTCGATATGGCGATCTTCTCGCTCCACCTTGCGGGCGCCAGTTCGATCCTCGGCGCGATCAACTTCATCACCACCATCTTCAACATGCGCGCGCCGGGCATGACCCTGCACAAAATGCCGCTGTTCGTGTGGTCGGTGCTGGTCACCGCCTTCCTGCTGCTGCTGGCGCTGCCGGTGCTGGCGGGCGCAATCACCATGCTGCTGACCGACCGCAACTTCGGCACGACCTTCTTCGATGCTTCGGGCGGCGGCAACGTGGTGCTCTACCAGCACCTGTTCTGGTTCTTCGGTCACCCCGAGGTGTACATCATGATCCTGCCGGGCTTCGGCATGATCAGCCAGATCGTCGCGACCTTCAGCCGCAAGCCGGTGTTCGGCTATCTCGGCATGGCCTACGCCATGGTCGCGATCGGCGTGATCGGTTTCGTCGTCTGGGCGCACCACATGTTCACCACGGGCATGAGCGTCGACGAGAAGATGTATTTCACCGCCGCGACGATGATCATCGCGGTCCCGACCGGCGTGAAGATCTTCAGCTGGATCGCCACCATGTGGGGTGGCTCGATCACCTTCGAGACGCCGATGCTGTGGGCGATCGGCTTCATCTTCCTGTTCACCGTGGGCGGCGTCACCGGCGTCGTCCTCGCGAACGGCGGTGTCGATAACTACATGCACGACACCTATTACGTGGTCGCGCACTTCCACTACGTGCTCAGCCTCGGCGCGGTCTTCGCGATCTTCGGGGGCTTCTACTACTGGTTCCCGAAGATGAGCGGCAAGATGTACAATGAGTTCCTCGGCAAGCTTCACTTCTTCGTGATGTTCGTCGGCGTGAACATCATCTTCTTCCCGATGCACTTCCTGGGCCTCGACGGCATGCCGCGGCGTATCCCGGACTACACGCCGGCGTTCCGCGAATGGAACCAGATCGCTACCTACGGCTACATGATCACCATCGTCGGCGTCGCGATCTTCTTCGTGAACATCTTCTGGTCGCTCGCGGCCGGCAAGAAGGCGCCGGACAACCCCTGGGGTGAAGGCGCGACGACGCTGGAATGGACGCTGTCCAGCCCGCCGCCGTTCCACCAATATTCGACCCTGCCGCGGATCGATTAGTCCGCCGCACGAGAGACAAACCGGAAAGGCCTCGGGGAAACCCGGGGCCTTTTCTTAACCTGCCGCATGAAGCGTGATATGAGCGTTTCACGCACGGTTAACGGCGGGAGGTGTGTCGATGCCCCAGTTCGTCATTGAGCGGGAAATGCCGGGAGCGGGGCAACTCGGGCCCGAGGACCTTAAGATGGCCTCGCAGACGTCCTGCTCGGTGCTGCGCGATCTTGGGCCGCAAATCCAGTGGGTGCACAGTTACGTCACCGACAACAAGATCTACTGCCTCTACCGCGCGCCGAACGAGGAGATGATCCGCGAGCATGCGCAGCGCGGCGGCTTCCCTGCGAACAAGATCGCCCAGGTGCGAACCACGATCGACCCGACCACGGCAGAGTGACGGGCAACCACGTCTTCATCTCCTACGCGCGAGCCGACGAGCCGCTCGCAAGCCGGATCGCCGACCAGTTGCGAAGCCATGAATTCGAGGTCTGGCGAGACGACGAGCTTCCCGTGCACCGCGCCTATGCCGAAGTGATCGAAGAACGAATCGTCGGCGCCAAGGCCGTACTGGTCTTGTGGTCGGCGGAGGCTGCGAAGTCGCAGTGGGTGCGCGCGGAGGCGGATTCGGCGCGCAGCCGGCTGACCCTGGTGCAGGCGACGCTCGACGGCACCATCCCGCCACTGCCATTCAACCAGATCCAGTGCGCCGACCTCAAAGGCTGGGACGGCGAACCCACGGCGCCGGGCTGGCGCAAGCTGGTTGGCAGCGTGTCGGAACTCGCGGGAACGCCAGCCACGACCGCGAGCAAGCGAAGCGCCGCGCGTGAGCTGTCGGTTTGCGTGCTCCCGTTCCAGAACATGAGCGGCGACCCGGAGCAGGAATATTTCAGCGACGGCATTAGCGAGGACATTACGACCGATCTTTCGCAAGTCTCGGCGCTGGAGGTCATCGCCCGCAACACCGCTTTCACTTTCAAGGGCCGCTCGGTCAACGTGTGCGAGGTCGCGCGCGAACTGGAGGTAACCCATGTCCTCGAGGGCAGCGTGCGGAAAGTCGGCGACCGCGTGCGGATCAATGCCCAACTCATCGACGGCCGCACTGGCGGGCACGTGTGGGCGGAGCGCTACGATCGCGACCTCACCGACATCTTCACCATCCAGGACGAGATTTCCGAAGCCATCGTCAAAGCGCTGAAGCTAAAGCTGCTGCCTCAAGAGAAGAAGGCCATCGAGCAACGGCGGACTAGCAGTCCCGAAGCGTACAACCTGTACCTGCTGGCGCGGCAATATTGGGTGACGGGCAATCATGGGGACGTCCGCCGTGAAGAACGCGTGATGCGGATTTGCAGCCGGGCGGTGGAAATCGATCCTTACTACGCGGACGCTTGGGCGCTGCTGGCAATCGCCCAGTCCAGCCTTTGCTACCAATACGGTCGCGAGATGGACGACGGATTCGCCGCCGCCAATGCGGCTCTGTCGATCGACCCCTCAATCCCGCAGGCACGGCTGCCGATCGTGCGGCGGCTTCTCCATCGCGGTGAAGATGAAAAGGCCGCAGCCGAAATGGAGGCGGCGATTCGCAACGGCGAGGATTCGTGGGAGGTGAACCGCGAAGCTGGCCGGTTCTTCCTTAACCGCCGAGAAGTGGAGCGCGCCACGCACCATTACGAGCGGGCGGTGGAATTGGTCGATGACGACTTCCACACCTGGGCGATGCTTTCGACCTGTTATCGGGCACAGGGCGATACCGCGAAGCTGCGGCACGCCGGCACGAAAATGATCTCAGAAGCCCGCCGCGCGGTGCAGCAGGACCCGAGCAACGGCGCGGCGCTCGGCATCCTTGCGGGCGGTCACGCTCTCCTAGGCGAGAAGGAGCGGACGCGCGAGTGGATCGAGCGGGCGATGCTGGTCGATCCCGATAACCTCAACATGCGCTACAATTTCGCCTGCGTGCTTGCCGGCTACGTCGGCGACAAGGATGCCGCGATCAAAATGCTGGCGAGCACTTTGCCACTAGCGCCCGCGCATGTCGCAAAGATTGCAGCAACCGACCCCGATCTCGATCCCCTGCGCGATGATCCAAGGTTCGCGGCGCTGCTGGAGCAGTCATCGCAGCGGCACGAGATCGACCAGCCGCAGCGCGTTAGCTGATGATGGCGCTCAACTCGCTCGATCAGTCGGCGGCGTGCCGACGGAAATCAGTTTAAGGCGGAAGCGCAGAACGCTGTTGCCGGGGATCGGTCCCGTGTCTTCGGGGCCGTAACCGAGCTCCGGCGGAATCCAGACGATCCAATCGTCGCCTGGGCGCATGAGCTTCAGCGCTTCGGTAAAGCCGGGCACGAAGCGGCCGACATCGCCCGTGATCGGCTCGCCGCGATCGAAGCTGCTGTCGAACTTCTCGCCCGTCGTCAGCGTACCTTCGTAATCAAACGTCACCTGATCGCCGTCGACGGGGTGCGCACCCTTCTTCGGACCCGATTTGACCACATAATATTGAAGGCCACTTTTGGTGGTGACGACCCCGCGCGCCTTGCCGTTGCGAACCAGGAAATCGGGGCCGGGCTTGGTCGTCGGGGGCTTTGCCGTGGCGGATGCGGTAGATCGCTTTGCTTTGGATGAACGTAACTTCGGCGGCTTATCCTTCACCGTCGAAGCTGGCGCTGGCGCGGTGATCGCGAGCGAGGCCAACACCGTAACGGCAGTGCGGAGCATGGAACGCGGCATCATTTGACGCGCGTCGCCTTCAGAATTTTCACCTGCGGTTCGAGCATCTGCCCTTTCATGACGCCGGCGCCCTTCGTCGGGGAGGTCGGCGCGTTCCAGATCTGCTTCACCACATCCATGCCTTCGATCACATGACCAAAGGCGGCAAAGCCGTTGGCGTCCCCGCCTGGGCCCCCGGCGTCGAGCCCCGGCATATCGGAGAGCAGAATGAAGAAGTCGGACTTCGCGGTTCCCGGACCGGCATTGGCCATGGAGATGGCGCCCGCGGTGTTCTTGATCCCGGTCTGGCTCGTGGGCTCGTGCGCGATCCCCGAAAATAGCTTGCGGGCGTCGGTGGTAATGCCGCCCTGGATCAGGCCGCCGTCGCCGCCCTTGCCGTCGGCGACGTGCATCGCGCGGTAGAAGTTCTGGCCATCGAAGCGGTGGCTGTCGACGTACCGGAGGAAGTTCGCCGTGGTGATCGGCGCGCGGCCCCGATCGAGTGCGATGACGATCCGGCCAAGGCTGGTTTCAAGGGCCACTGGAACGAGATCTTCGGCCGGCGCTGGTGACGCCGCAGGTGATGGCGGGGACACTTGGGCGAGAGCTTGCGCCGGGAGCGCAGCGGCCAGAAGTGATGCAAGGATGAGCCGTTTCATGTGAGCGGCATAGCAAAGCCAAGATGAACATCGCCAGCCTTCCGCTGGGACGGGCTTTTCCTCTTCCGGCCAACGCCTTATAGGCGCCGGCATGCCAACCCTGGAGATGTCGAATCCAGCCGCGCTGCCGGCCGACTGGCGCGATTTCGTCGCGCTGACGAAGCCGCGCGTGATGTACCTGGTTGTCTTCACCGGATTGTGCGGTTTGCTGGCCGCGCCGGCCATGCCGCCGCTGGTACTAGGCTTTACTGCGATCCTGTGCATCGCGCTTGGCGCGGGCGCCTGCGGGGCGCTCAACCAATGGTACGAGGCTGACATTGACGCCAAGATGCGGCGGACCGCCAACCGCCCGCTTCCCGCCGGCCGGATGGACCGCGAAGCCGCGCTGCATTTCGGCGTTGGGCTGGGCGCGTTCTCGGTGCTGCTGATGGGCCTCGCGACCAACTGGCTGGCGGCCGCGCTGCTCGCCGCGTCGATCCTTTTCTACGTGCTAATTTACACCGTGTGGCTGAAGCCGCGCACGGCGCAGAATATCGTCATCGGGGGCGCCGCGGGTGCCTTTCCGCCGCTGATTGGCTGGGTCGCCGCCACCGGGCAAGTGGCGACGCTGCCGGTGCTGCTGTTCGCCATCATTTTCCTGTGGACGCCGCCGCACTTCTGGGCGCTGAGCCTGTTCGTCCGGTCGGACTATGCGGCGGCGGGCATTCCGATGCTGCCAGTGGTGTCGGGACCCGAGACCACGCGTCGCCAGATCTTCATCTACACGCTGCCGATGGTGGCTGCCGCGATTGCGCCGTGGCCGCTGGCCCTGACGGGCGCCGTTTACGGAATTAGCGCCGCCGTGCTCAGCTTCGTATTCCTCGTGCTGGCGGGGCGGGTCGCCGCCAACCGCGCGACAGAGCCCGCCGACATGGGTCCGGAAAAGCATCTGTTCGCTTATTCGGTATTTTATCTCTTCGCCTTGTTTGCGGTGCTGGTGGCGGACCGGTGGCTGGCGTGACGCAAGCCGAGGACGAGGTTATCCGTCAGCGCCAGCGCAGCCGCGCGCGCGTTACGGCCTTGCTGCTGGGCGCGTTCGTCGTGCTGCTTTTCTTCATCACCATCGCGAAGACGGGGATGAATTGGTGAACACGGTCGTGGCGCCGCAGAACCATAAGAAGGTCCTGCTGATTTTGCTCTCTATCATTGGCGCGATGGTCTTGCTGACGGCCTTCACGCCTCGACTTTATCAGGCTTTTTGCGAAGCGACGGGATTCGGCGGCACACCCCTGCGGGCCGAGCGCGCGCCTGGCGCGGTAGCGGGCAAGATCAGCATCCGTTTCGATGCCAACATTCACCCCGGACTGCCGTGGCGCTTTGAACCCGAACAGACGACGGTGCAGATTAAGCCCGGTGCGAAGACGCAGATCTTCTACCGCGCGCAAAACCTCAGCGCGCGCCCGTGGACCGGGCAGGCCGTGTTCAACGTCACGCCTGACCAGGCCGGCAAATATTTCAACAAGATCCAGTGCTTCTGCTTTTCCGAGCAGACGCTGAAACCGGGTGAGAAGGTCGACATGCCCGTGCTGTTCTTCGTCGACCCGAAGATCCTCAAGGATCCGGACACCAAGGACATCAGCGAGATCACGCTGAGCTACACATTTTACCCAGTGGAAACAGGCACCGCTGCCCGCTAGAGGCGGAGCAAAGCGAACTTAGGGGAAGCTCAACAATATGGCCGCCACGAAGAACCATGATTATCACCTGGTCGAGCCGGATCCCTGGCCGCTGATCGGCGCCATGACCGCCGGCATCATGTTCGGCGGCCTGGTGATGTGGTTCCACGCCAACGAATACGGCAAGTTCATCTTCGGCCTCGGCCTGCTCGGCGTGCTCGTCACCATGTACAATTGGTGGGGCAACACGATCCGTGAGGCGCACGGCGGCTATCACACTCCCGTCGTCCAGCTTCACCTGCGCTACGGCATGATCATGTTCATCGCCTCCGAGGTGATGTTCTTCCTAGCCTGGTTCTGGGCCTTCTTCGATGCGTCGCTGTTCCCATCCGCGGTGGACGCAGTGGGCGGTCACTGGCCGCCAAAGGGCATCGAGGTGCTCAATCCGTGGGGTTTCCCGCTGCTCAATACGATGATCCTGCTGTGCTCCGGCACGACGGTCACCTGGGCGCACCATTCCCTGATCCACGGCAATCGCGACGGGCTAAAGCTCGGCCTGCTGCTGACGATCCTGCTCGGCGCGACCTTCACGTTCGTGCAGGGCTGGGAATATGCGCATGCGCCGTTCGCCTTCAAAGGCAGCATCTACGGCTCGACCTTCTTCATGGCGACGGGCTTCCACGGTTTCCACGTGCTGGTCGGCACGATCTTCCTGATCGTTTGCCTGATCCGCGCCAACCGCGGCGACTTCACGCCCAAGCAGCATTTCGGCTTCGAAGCCGCCGCCTGGTACTGGCACTTCGTCGACGTCGTGTGGCTGTTCCTGTTCACCGTCATCTACGTGTGGGGCGGTTGGGGCGCGCCGCACGCGGGGTGATTTCAAAGGACAAGCCTGCCGTTTCCTCCGCTCGCGCGGCGCTCCAGGGCCTGTGCCCGCGCTGTGGCGAGCGGACCTTGTTTGCCGGCCTGGCGAGTTTCGCGGACCGCTGCCGCGCCTGCGGGCTCGATTTCGCCAGCTTCAACGTCGGCGACGGCCCTGCAGCGTTCCTGATCTTCATCGTCGGGACGATCACCGTGGTCGGAGCACTGGTGCTGGACGGCGCGGCGTCGCCGCCCTGGTGGGTTCACCTGATCTGGATCCCGATCGCAACAGCGCTGACGATCGGCGGTCTGCGCGTTTCCAAGGGATGGCTACTCGCACAGGAGTATAAGCACCGCGCGCGTGAAGGACGGATCGCGGAATGATACGGCGGTTGCCCATCATCCCGACGATCCTCGTGCTCGCCGCCGTCGCCACCATGATCGGCCTGGGCTTCTGGCAGCTGCAACGGGCGCGGTGGAAGGACGGCCTGATCGCGCGCTATGCGCAGGCGGAGAAGCTCCCCCCAGTTGAATTTCCGACCGTGCCGACCCCCGATGCGCAGCTTCCGCTTTTTCGTCACGCGACGGGCATGTGCTTTCGCACCATCGGCGAGCGGACGGCCGCGGGGGAAAACCAAGGCGGCGAGCCCGGCTTCGTCCACATCGTGGATTGTGCGACCGGCGCCGAAGGGCCTGGCATGAGCGTAGAGCTCGGCTGGTCGAAGAATCCCAATGCGCGCGCGCAGTGGCGCGGCGGGCTGGTCAGCGGCGTCATCGCGCCTGACAGCAAGACGCGGCTGCGGCTGGTCGCCGCCAGTGCACCGCCAGGCCTCGAGCCTAGCGCGCCACCGTCGCTGGACGCCATCCCGAACAACCACCGTTCCTACGCGCTGCAATGGTTCGCTTTCGCGCTCACGGCACTGATCATTTACGGATTGGCGGTCCGCAAGCGGCTGGCGGGAGGTGCGTCGCGATGATGCAGCTCAGTACCCTTGCCAATGGGCTGCGCGTTGCGACCCGGCCGATGCAAAGCGTCGAGACGATCGCGGTTGGGCTGTACGCGGCAACTGGCTCGCGAAACGAGCCGGCGCACCTCAATGGCGTTGCACACCTGTTCGAGCACATGGTGTTCAAGGGCGCAGGCGGGAAGTCGGCGCGCGAGATCAGCGAACTGGTCGAGGATGTCGGCGGCGACTTCAACGCGTCGACCGATCGCGAGCTGACTGCCTTTTACCTAAGCCTATTGGCACCCGACCTGGACCTCGGCGTGAACCTGCTGGCTGACCTGATCCGCCGTCCGCACTTCGACCCGCAGCACCTAGAGCTGGAGAAGAAGGTGGTGCTGCAGGAGCTGGCCGAGGCGAACGACACGGCGTCGGACCTAGTGTTCGATCTGCTGCAGGAAGCGAGCTTCGCCGACCAGGCGATCGGGCGATCGGTGCTTGGCGATCAGCGGACCATCGGCGCGGTGACGCCGGACGACCTGCAGGACTGGCTGCGGACGCAGTATGTGCCAGGGTCGCTGGTCCTCGTCGGCGCCGGCAAGCTGGAGCATGCGCGCCTAGTGGACTTGGCGGAGAAAGCGTTCGGCTCAATGCCGGAGGGTATAGCCCTTGCCGAGGATCGCGCCCGCTTCACCGGCGGCCGGCGCAACGGTCGTCGCAAGAGCGCGCAGGCCCATGTCGCTCTCGCAATGGCGGCGCCGGAGTGGAGCGCCGCCGACGCTTACGCCTCGCAATTGTTCGCGGACGTTGTTGGTGCGGGCTCGTCGTCCTGGCTGTTCCAGCAGCTGCGCGAAGATCAGGGGCTCGCTTATTCCGTAGCGGGCGGGACGCAGAACTACGCCGATACGGGCATGTTCTGGTGTTATGCCGCCAGCGATCGCGACAATGCGGCTCATGTCCACGCGGAGATCGAGCGCGTGCTCGCGGATGCGGCAGCGGGTCTCGGGCAGCGCGACCTCGAACGGGCGCGGGCCTTGGCCAAGGCGGGCATGATGATGAGCCTGGAAAGCTGCTGGGGGCAGGCGAGCTATCTGGCCACCCGCTTGCTGCGGGACCGGGAACTGATCGAACCGGCCGAGATCGTTGCGCGACTTGATGCGGTCACACTTGATGAGGTGCGAGCGGTAGGTGAGCGCATGATCGCCGGGCCACGCGCGTTGGCGAGCGTCGGCGCCAAGCTGGCCGCGTGAGCGATCTGCTCACGATCGTCGCCGAACCGTGGGCCGACTGGGGCCTGATCGATTCGGGACATGGCGAGAAGTTCGAGCGCTATGGGCGATACAAGGTCGTCCGGCCGGAGCCGCAGGCGATGTGGGCGCCGGCGCTGCCGGAATGGGATGCCGATGCGACCTTCATGCCGGGATCGGATGAGGAAGGCGGTGGGCGCTGGGTCGAGCAGCGTCCGGTCGAGCGCCAATGGCCTCTCGCCCGCGACGGCGTGAAATTTCAGGCGTCGCTGACGCCGTTTCGGCACCTTGGATTCTTCCCGGACATGGCCCCGCAGTGGGATTGGATGCGCGAGCGCGCGGCCGACGCCGACGTGCTCAACCTGTTCGGATATACCGGCGTCGGCAGTCTCCTGCTGAGTGAGGCGGGCGGCCGGCTGGTGCATGTCGACGCGTCGAAGAAGTCGGTCGAGCAGGGCAAGGAAAATGCTGCGCTGTCGGGAATGGCCGACCGGCCGATCCGCTGGATCGTCGACGACGCCAGCAAGTTCACCGCGCGCGAGGTGCGCCGCGAGCGGCGCTACGATGGTATATTGCTGGATCCCCCGAAGTTTGGGCGCGGGCCGACGGGCGAGGTGTGGCGACTCGAGGAAAATCTCGCGCCGCTGCTGGCGGACTGCCGGCGGTTGCTCGATGCCGACAGCCGTTTCCTCGTGCTGACCGTCTACGCGGTTCGCATGTCGGCGCTGGCCATCGGCGAACTGGTCAAGCAGACGTTTAGCGACCTCGGCGGCGAGGTGGTGTGCGGCGAGATGGCCGTGCGCGAAGAGGCTCGCGGTCTGCTGCTCCCGACTGCGATCTTCGCCCGGTGGAGTCGCGACTAGGTTCGACCAGCGCGGATCGCCGCGCCCGCGACGAACGGCGCCCCTGCTGTAAGCAGTAGCGCTACTGCGGTTTCGAGCAGCAATGCGTCGGCTACGCCAAAGATCAGCAGCGGGACGGTGAGCGGAAGCAGCAGGAGCCCGGCAAGCGCGCCTGCCCGTGGGAGTCCCGCGATGACCGTCGCGACGGCGACCGCGAGCGCAGCTAGTGCGACGGTCCCAACTGCCAAGGCGGCTTCAGCACGAAGGAGTGCCGATCCATCCATGCCGAGCAAGGCAGCCCCGGGCAGCGCGGCGAGCAGTAACAGCGGCCCGAAAGTGAGCCAGTGAGCGGTGATCTTGGCAACCGCGATGCTCTCGTCGGTGAGTCCGCAGATCGTCAGCTGATCGAGGACGCCGTCGGCACGGTCAGGTTCGATCAATCGTTCTATGGGAAGCAAAGCGGCGGTCAGCGCGGCGATCCACAGGACACCGGGACCGATGCGGGCAAGGATGCGTGCGTCCGGCCCCACGGCGAACGGCATCAGTGCAATCACCAGAACGAAGAAGGCGATGGGCAGCCAGGCCTGGCCCTGCAGCGCTCGTCGAACATCCCTCGCGATCAGGGCGCCGATCATGGCTGGTGCTCCAAATCGATCGTGCGCCATTGGCCCGGCAGCTGCTGGTGGGACGCTGCGAGTACCGCGCCTCCGCTCGCAAGGTGCGTGATGATAGCACTGTCGAGTTCTGCGATGCCGTCCGCGTCCAGCGCGTTGAGCGGTTCGTCGAGGAGCCAGAGGGGCGCCGCCGAAGCGTGAACCCGCGCCAGCGTCGCGCGCTTGAGCTGGCCCGAGGACAGCAGGCGCACCGGGACAGCGGCCAAATGGCTGAGCCGGTATGTTTCCAACGCCTGGTCGATATTGCCGCCCCATAGCGAGAGTGACGCGCGTAGGGAGCGCTCGCGATCGAGGGCGACATGATCGTCGGCAAGCGCGAGGGTGGAGCGCTCTACCTTCCCATGTTCCTGCTCGAGCAACCCGGCTGCGAGACGGATCAGGCTGGACTTGCCGCTCCCGTTGCGGCCCCGGACCTGCAGCGCGTCCCCCGGCCGCAGATCGAAGCTCAGGCCATCGAACAGCAGGCGGCCGCCGCGTCGCAGAATTACGTCACTGAAGCGGAGCAATGCGGTCAAGGCACGCTCGCTTCGAGCGCATGGATGTCCTCGTCGCTGAGGCCGAAGTGATGGCCGACCTCGTGCACGACGATGTGCCCGACCAGTTGCTCGAGGCTGACGTCGCGGCTCGCCCATTCGTCGAGGATCGCGCCGCGAAACAGGCGGATGCGTTCCGGGAGCGTGCCCGACTGCTCGACGCTTTGCTGCGGCAGCGGGATGCCCTCGTAGAGGCCGCTCAGCTCGAACGGATCCTCGATACCGAGCGAGCGCAGCGTCGCATCATCGGCGAATTCCTCGACCTGCAAAACGACGGCGCCCAAACTATCCGCAAATGGCGAGGGCAGTGCGCGCATCGCAGCCCGGGCGATGTCCTCGATCTCGTCGAGCGTAGGTGAAGCCCCGAAGCTGCGCATCGGTCGCGGCATAGGGGCTGGCGCGCAGGGCCTGCAAGGTTGCGCGGCGTGTTGCCCTTGCGCGGCGGCTTACCTAAGGAGCGCCCTTCCAGCGAATGCGGAGCGGTGGCCGAGTGGTCGAAGGCGCTCGCCTGGAAAGTGAGTATACGGCAAAACCGTATCGAGGGTTCGAATCCCTCCCGCTCCGCCATTTCGGGAAATTAGCGCTTGAGAGCGCGGTGGGTTGCCAGATGGTGCGCGTGGGTGATCGCCACCGCCAGCGCATCGGCCGCGTCCGCGCCCGCGATCTTGGCCCCGGGGAGCAGGCGAGAGACCATGGCGTGCACCTGGGGCTTCTCCGCGCCGCCTGTGCCGACCACGGCTTTCTTGACCAACGCGGGCGCATATTCTCCGACGTCGATCCCCGCACGGGCGGCGCACATCAGGATGACGCCCCGCGCCTGGCCAAGCTTTAGCGTCGATTGCGCGTTCTTGTTGACGAACACTTCCTCGACGGCCGCGCCGGCGGGCGCGTGGTCGGCGATCAGCGCTTCGAGTTGGTCGGCCAGCGCACACAATCGACGCGGCAGGGGCGCCGCAGTGTCGGTCTTGATCTGGCCATTGGCGATGTGGCTAAGCCGGTTGCCGTTCGCCTCGATCAGACCCCAGCCGGTGGTGCCGAGGCCCGGATCGAGACCGAGGATCTTCAGGCCAGCTTCTCCAGTTCATCCTCGGGCACATCGTAATTGCCCCACACGGTCTGGACGTCGTCGTCCTCTTCCAGCGTGTCGATCAGCTTCATCAGCGTCGCCGCGTCGTCGCCGCGGACTTCGACTTCGGTCGTCGGCTTCCACGCGAGCTTGGCGCCTTCGCCTTCGCCAAGCAAGCCTTCCAGCGCGCGCGCGACTTCATGCAGGCTTTCGACGCTCGTCCAGATGCGATGACCGTCCTCGTCGCTCTGCACGTCTTCGGCCCCCGCTTCGATCGCCGCTTCCAGCACCTTGTCGGCGTCACCGGCGCTGGCCGGGTATTCGATCAGGCCAAGCCGTTCGAAGCCGTGGCTGACGCTGCCGCTGGCGCCGAGGTTGCCGCCATTCTTCGAAAAGGCCGTGCGGACGTTGGTGGCGGTACGGTTGCGGTTGTCGCTCAGCGCCTCGACGATGATCGCGACGCCGCCGGGACCGAAGCCTTCGTAGCGGATCTCTTCATAATTATCCGCATCGCTGCCCGCAGCCTTGTCGATCGAGCGCTGGATATTGTCCTTGGGCATCGATTGTGCGCGGGCCGCGATCACCGCGGCGCGAAGACGCGCGTTGGCGTCAGGGTCGGGCAGCCCCATTTTTGCCGCGACGGTGATTTCGCGGCTGAGCTTGGAAAAGAGCGCCGAGCGCTTTTTGTCCTGCGCGCCCTTGCGGTACATGATGTTCTTGAATTTACTGTGGCCTGCCATCTCGTCTGCTCGGAACGGGTGAATTTGACAGTGCACTAGACGGGTGAGCGAGATCAGCACAAGCCAGACAGCATTTCCGGCCTTACGCGAGGTGTGGCGCGACTATATCCAGTTCGTCCGGCGGCCTCGCTTGCCGGAGGCTCCGACCGGCTTTGGCGCGGCGGCTTCCCGAGCAACCTTGGCGCTGTTCGCGCTCGACCTTTTGGTGATGCTGGTTCTGGCGGGAATTGCCCTGCTGGTCGTCAATCTCGGCGCGGAAATGCCGCACCACGCGCTCGACGGCCTGAAAATCACCGGCACGCTTTGGCTGTTGATCGTCCTGATCGGTCCGGTGGTCGAGGAGGCCGCTTTTCGCGGATGGCTTTCCGGCACGCCGCGCGCGTTCGGCTTATATGGGTCGCTCATCACCGTCGCCGGGGGCTTGATGCTGGTGCCGAGACTGAACTGGTCCGCGACGATCGCGCTCGGTGCGGCACTGATCGCCGGGCTGGCCGGTTCTCTGCTCTGGCTCCGCGGTGACCGGGCGAGCCACGGTTACCAGCGGCTCTTTCCCTACCTATACTGGATCAGCTGCCTGGCCTTCGGGCTCGTTCACCTCACCAATTTGACGATCGGTCAAAATCGGCTGGCCGTGCTGTGGGTGGCGCCGCAGCTCGTGCTCGGCACCATCCTCGGCTACGCCCGCGTAAAGCTGGGGATGTGGTCGAACATCCTCCTCCACATGCTCCACAACAGCATAATCATGGCCGTGGCGCTTGGGTCGGGAATGGGCAGCTAGCCTATTCGAGGCCGAGCGCCTGGCGATAGGTTTCGAGCAGCGCGTCGGCTTCCTGGCGCGCATGCGTCTCCATCTTCCGCAGGCGCACGATCGCGCGCATCGTCTTGGTGTCGTAGCCGTTCGACTTGGCCTCGGCGTAGACGTCCTTGACGTCGTCGGCGATGCCCTTCTTTTCCTCTTCGAGCCGCTCGATGCGCTCGATGAACAGCCGCAACTGGTCGGCCGCGACGGTGCCTTCCGCCATGCTTCGTGAACTCCAATTTGACGTGGTCGCCGCGGCTCTAGCGGCTTGAACCATCATGGCAAGCGGCTAAGGCGGGCGCGCCCAGCCGAAGGAATTACCGTGACCGAATTGCTGCCGCCGCGAAGCCGCAAGGTGAAGATCCTGGCGACGCTGGGTCCGGCGTCCAGCAGTCCGGCGATGATCCGCTCGTTGATGATGGTTGGCGCCGACGCCTTCCGCATCAACATGAGCCACGGCGACCAGCAGCAGAAAGCCAAGCTGGTCGAGGCCATCCGTGCGCTCGAAAAGGAATTCGGGCGGCCCACGACGATCCTGTTCGACCTGCAGGGCCCGAAGCTTCGGGTCGGCCAGTTCAAGGACGGCAAGGCGACGCTGGAAACCGGTGCGCGCTTTATCTTCGATCAGAAGGACGAACCGGGCGATGCCCAGCGCGTCCTCTTGCCGCACCCCGAGCTGTTCGATGCGGTTCGGCCGGCGACCAATATCCTGATCGACGACGGCAAGGTCCGCCTCAACGTCGTCAAGGTCGCCGACGGCGAGATCGTCTGCGAAGTGAAGGTCGGCGGGACCGTGTCGGACAATAAGGGCGTCAACGTGCCAGACGTGCTGGTGCCGATCCCCGCGCTCACCGACAAGGATCGCGACGACCTCAAGTTTGCATTGGAGCAACGGGCAGACTGGATCGCGTTGTCGTTCGTGCAGCGTCCTGAAGACGTTGCTGAGGCGCGGACGTTGATCGGCGATCGTGCCGCTTTGCTCGCGAAAATCGAGAAGCCGGCAGCGGTCGATCGGCTTAACGACATCGTCGCGCTGGCCGACGCGGTGATGGTCGCGCGCGGTGACCTCGGTGTCGAACTGCCGCCCGAGCAGGTTCCGCCGCTACAGAACAAGATCGTCGCGACGGCGCGGCAGTACGGCAAGCCCGTGGTGGTCGCGACGCAGATGCTGGAATCGATGATCACCTCGCCGACGCCGACGCGAGCGGAAGTCAGCGACGTCGCCAAGGCCATCTACGACGGCGCCGATGCGGTGATGCTGTCGGCGGAAAGCGCGGCCGGTAAATACCCGTGTGAAGCGGTGCAAATGATGGACCGCATCGCGGTCAGCGTGGAACGCGACCCGAGTTACCAGGAGCGGGTTCACTTCACGCAGATCCGCCTTGAGGCGACGACCGCCGACGCGCTGGCTGGATCCGCGCGGCAGATCGCCAGCACGATCTCCGCTACCGCAATGCTCTGCTACACAAGCTCCGGTTCGACCGCGCGGCGGATCGCGCGCGAACGGCCGCCGGTACCGTTGCTGGCAATGAGCGCATCGCTCCACACGTCACGCCGCATGGGCCTCCTGTGGGGCGTCCACGCGGTCCACACCCGCGACGTTTCGAATTTCGAGGAGATGGTGGAAAAGGCCAAGCGCATGGCGCTGCGCCACCAGATCGCCAAAGGCGGCGATCGCGTCATCGTCATGGCCGGTATCCCGTTCGGCAAGGCGGGATCAACCAACGTGCTGCACGTCGTCCGGCTAATCGGCGACGAGCTCGACCGCTACAGCGGCAATTAGCGCGGGAGCACGGCCGGGATCGCGTCGGCGATCTCTCGCGCGAGAAAACCGATCGGTCCGACCGTTTTGCTCAGGTGAATGCCGGCCTGGCCGTGCAGCCAGACGGCCCAGAGCAGTGCCGTGAGCGGCTCTGCGCCACGGGCGAGCAGACCCCCGACGATGCCCGAAAGCACGTCCCCACTGCCCGATACGCCCAACCCTGTCGCCCCGGATTCGTGCGTCCAGACTTCGCCTTCGGGGCATACAACGTAACCAGTAGCGCCTTTGACGTGGACGATCGCCCGATAACGCGCAGCTGCGCGTTGTCCGCAGGCGACCGGATCGGCTTCGATCTCGGCCTCGTCGCAGTCCAGCAGCGATGCCAATTCGTCGTTGTCGGGCAAGAGAATGGCAGGCTTGGCCCTTGGCTGCCGCGGGGGCTGCAACGCCTTCAACATTGCGACGTCCAGCGCCAATGCTGCGTCGGTCGCCATCAGCGCCTCCGTGATTTTCGCACAGGCGGCACTCGGTCGAACGCCGGGCCCGGCGACGACCGCGTCAGCCTTTCCTGCCAGCGCTTTCAAATTTCCCACTGCCGCCGTGGCAAAGCCGCCGCCACGAACCTCAGGCAAGCCGGCCACCATCGCTTCCGGCATGGCGATCGCAAGGTGCTGCGCAGCGCTCTCGACCGTTGCGATGGCCAGCTGGCCGGCGCCGGTACGCATGGCCGCGGTCGCGGCAAGCAATGCCGCGCCCGGGACGTCTCGGCTGCCGCCGATAATCAGGATGCGGCCCTTGTCTTCCTTGCCGCCGTTGCCGGCTGGCGGCAGCGGATGAGCCTTAAGCGCGTGCCGGTCGAGCTTCACCGTGTTCCAGTCATGAGATCCGGAGCGGAGGTCTTCGACGCGCCCTCGGCCTCCAGCGGCGCCCCATAATTCCAGAGGTCCAACGTCGGCACGCAAAGTCCCTTGACGTCCGCATCGAACTCATAGGCGGCGATGCCGCAGTTCAGCACCTCGGCCTGCTTGTCGATGCCGAGGATCTGCGCCTCGTCCAACTCCTCGAGGATGTAGCGGAAGCAGAGGACGACCACCTGATGGCAAACGATCATCACCCGGCGGTCGCAATAATGCAGGTTGATCGTGTTGAGCATCGACCGCAGGCGGAGAATGACGTCGGCCCAGCTCTCTCCGCCGGGCGGCCGGTGGTAGAATTTGCCAAGGCGTTTCCGGTGCGCGGCTTCCTCCGGGAATCGCTCGCGAATACCCAGCGTTGTTAGGCGGTCGAAGATGCCGAATTCACGCTCGCGCAAACGCTCATCGATGAGCGTTTTGGCCTTGCCGCCCGCAAGCGCGCCAGCCTGGCAAATGATCTCCGCGGTTTGCTTGGCACGGACATAAGGTGACGACAGGATGATCTCGGGCCGTTCCTCGCGCGGCATCGCGGCAAACCAGCGGCCGGCCGCCTTTGCCTGCTCGACGCCAAGGGCGGACAGCGGAACGTCGACATCGCGCATGTCGATGTCGATCTCATGCGCGTCCGCCTCTTCAGCGGCATCACGCGCGACATTTCCCTGGCTCTGCCCGTGTCGCACCAGCCACAATCGCTGAGGCCAATTTTGCGCCATCCGCGTTCCTCCTGACGCTCTAAAGCTTGAGCATCAGGTTGGTGCCGTCATTCCGCGGCAATTGCCTCCGGCGCACTCGCCCGCCGCTTTTCATCCATGCGCCGGAACGTCGCGAGCGCCTGACCGACGATCTGGTCCATGTTGTAATAGCGATAGGTGGCCAGTCGGCCGACGAAAGTCACGCCTTCGGTTGCGTCAGCCAGCGCTTCGTAGCGCTTGAACAGCTCCTGATTCTCCGGGCGCGGGATTGGGTAATAAGGATCGCCCTCGGCAGAAGGATATTCGTAGGTGACGGTCGTCACCGGCGACTCTTGTCCGGTCAGATATTTGTATTCGCTAATCCGCGTGTAGGGAACGTCGGGCGCCGGGTAGTTGACCGTCCCGGTTTCCTGGAAGCGATCCTGCTCCAGCGTCTGATGGTCGAACTTCAGGCTGCGATAGGGCAGCTTCCCGAAGCGGTGATCGAAATATTCGTCGATCGGACCGGTATAAACGACGTGGTCGGCGATTTCGTCGACGCGATCCTTGAGATCGCGGAAGTCGACGCCGGTACGCACTTCAATCAAGGGGTTGTCGAGGATGCGCGCGAACATGGCGGTGTAGCCGTCGCGCGGCATCGCCTGAAACGTGTCGGTGAAATAGCGGTCGTCCGTGTTCGTCCGCGTCGGAATCCTGGCGGTCACCGACTTGTCGAGCTCGCTCGGGTCTAGCCCCCATTGCTTGCGCGTGTAGCCCTGGAAGAACAACTCGTAGAGCTCGCGGCCGACGGCGTTGATCACGACGTCCTCGGACGTGCGAATGTTCTCAACCGGCTCGGCGCGCGAGGCGAGATAGTCGGCAGCTTCTTCGTCCGTCTTCAGGTCGAGGTCGAACAACTCGTTCAGGGTCTTCCGGTTGATCGGGATTGGCACCAGCCTGTCCCGGACGCGCGCAAGAACGCGATGCTCGTACGGCCGCCACTCCGTGAACTGCGACAGGTAGTCGACAACCTGGTCGCTGTTGGTGTGGAAGATGTGCGGGCCGTACTTGTGATAGAGGATCCCGGCTTCGTTCGGCTCGTCGTAGGCATTGCCCGCAATGTGCGGGCGCTTGTCGATCACCAGTACGCGCGCGCCGTGCTGGCTCGCCAGACGTTCGGCTATGACGGAGCCGGCAAAGCCGGCCCCGACGACGAGATAGTCGTAGCGGCCTTCGCCGCTCTGATCCGCGCTCATTCCGCTGCTACGAGCAGCGCCGGATCAGCGCCTTGGCGAACGCCCAGAACGTCGCTGATGAGACCCATCATCCGCGCCTGGGTCGTGTCCCAACTGGCCGCCGAGAGCATCAGGTCGGCTTCCGCGAGCCATCCGCTTTCCGGATCGTGCGAAAGCTTTAGCGCTTCCTCGCAAGCCGCGACGAACTCGTTCGGCGTCGACGCGATCTTGACGCCTTCAAGATGACCGTACGTGCGGACAACGTCGCGGATCGGCGTCGAGACTACCGGCTTGCCGCCCGCCAGATATTCCGGCGTCTTCGTCGGCGAAATGAACTGCGTCGATTCGTTCATCGCAAACGGCATCAACGCTACGTCCCAACCCGATAGATAGGCCGGGAGCTGCTCATAGGTCTTGCCGCCGAGGTAGTGGATGTTGCTGCGCTTCGGGAGGTCTTCCGGCGCGATCTTAACGACAGGGCCGACCATGACAAACGACCAGTCCGGCCGCATCTTCGCAACCGCATCGAGCAGGTCGATGTCGAACCGCTCGTCGAGCACGCCGTAGAAGCCAAGGCGCGGACGCGGCAAATCTTCCTGGTCGGCCGGATCGAACAAATGGGCCCGAGCCTTGCAGAAGTGCGCGCGGTCGACCGACGAAGGGAAGCAATGCACGTTGGCGTGACGGTCCTTCTTGGCCTCGAACAGGCTTGCGCCGCCGGTGAAGACGACGTCCGCGCGGTCGATCACTTCCTGCTCGAGCTCCAGCAGCTTTGCCGGAGCGAACTTGAACTTGCTGAGCTCATCCATCGCGTCGAACACGACGACGTCAGCATCCAGGTGCCGCGAGAAAGGCAGCATCATCGGCGTGTAATACCAGGCAATCAGCGGTCCGCGGATCGAGGCAACATGCGCGTCCAGCAGACGCTTCAGCGCGGCCTCCCGCGCATCCTCCGGCATGCCTTGCGGCAAGTGCGGGACGATCACGCGGACGTTCGCCGCATCTTCTGCCTCACGAACCTGCAGGAATGCGGTCTCCTTGGGACCGATATCGACCGGTTCTTCCCAATAGATGACCTGCATTTCCCGCGCGAAGCGGGTCATCAGGTGCTGAGGACGCTGAAATACAAAGTTCCACCGCAAGTGCGAAAAACACAGAAGCGTCGCAGCCTCCGGCGTTGGCGCCGAGGGCTCGGCTTGATGTGTTACGGGCACCCCGACGCGCGTCAGCATTTTCGCTCTTTCCTCCATGTTGTGGGAAAACCCAGAACAAGAACGGAACCGAGGCCCGGCAGTTCCTCGCGATTAACCAGAGTTAATACAAAAACCCGTATGCTGCACTGCAACGCGCGCCAGAACGTTTCGGACTCGCGCCAAACTCCGGCGCTAAGGAAAGTTACCCACCCGACACTTCTCATGCGACGGCCATTCGGTTGACCCGCACCGCCTGCCGTGGAAGACGCGGCGGCCGAGGAGAGCACGCTTGGCCACCACCATCGAAGAACTCGAGCATCGGCGTGAACTGGCGCGGCTTGGCGGCGGCGAAAAGCGCATTGCGGCGCAGCATGCAAAGGGCCGGCTGACCGCCCGCGAGCGGCTGTCGGTGCTGCTCGATCAGGGCAGCTTCGAAGAATATGACATGTTCGTCGAGCACAATTGCGCCGACTTCGGCATGGAGAGCCAGAAGTTCCCGGGCGACGGCGTCGTGACGGGGTCGGGCACGATCAACGGGCGACTGGTGTACGTGTTCGCGCAGGACTTCACGGTGTTCGGCGGCTCGCTCAGCGAGCGCCACGCGCAGAAGATCTGCAAGGTCATGGACATGGCGATGAAGGTCGGGGCGCCGGTCATCGGTCTCAACGACAGCGGCGGCGCGCGCATTCAGGAAGGCGTCGCGTCGCTCGGCGGCTACGCCGAGGTGTTCCAGCGCAACGTGCTCGCCAGCGGCGTCATCCCGCAGATCAGCCTGATCATGGGCCCGTGCGCGGGCGGCGCTGTCTATTCGCCGGCGATGACGGACTTCATCTTCATGGTGAAGGACAGCTCGTACATGTTCGTCACCGGCCCCGACGTGGTGAAGACGGTCACCAATGAGGTGGTGACGCAGGAGGAACTGGGCGGCGCGGTGACCCACACAACGAAGTCCGGCGTGGCCGACGTCGCCTTCGAGAACGACATCGATGCGCTCCTTGCGACCCGCGATTTCTTTGACTTTCTGCCGCTATCCAATCGTCATGACGATCCGTCGCGGCCGTGCGCCGACCCCATCGACCGGCTCGAGGACAGCCTCGACACGCTGATCCCGCCGAGCGCGACGACGCCTTACGACATGCACGAGCTGATCCGGAAGGTCGCCGACGAGGGCGACTTCTTCGAACTCCAGCCAGCTCATGCAGGGAACATCATTATCGGCTTCATCCGCATTGAAGGGCGGACCGTCGGCGTGGTGGCCAATCAGCCGATGGTGCTGGCCGGGGTGCTTGACATCAACAGCGCCAAGAAGGGGGCGCGCTTCGTCCGCTTCTGCGACGCCTTCGACATCCCGATCCTGACCTTCGTCGACGTGCCCGGCTTCCTGCCTGGCACCGCGCAGGAGCATAACGGCATCATCAAGCATGGCGCCAAGCTGCTGTTCGCCTACGCCGAAGCGACGGTCCCGAAGATCACCGTCATCACCCGCAAGGCCTATGGCGGCGCCTATGACGTCATGGCCTCCAAGCATCTGCGCGGCGACCTCAATTACGCCTGGCCGACCGCCGAGATCGCGGTGATGGGCGCCAAGGGCGCGGTCGAGATCATCTTCCGCAAGGACATCGGCGACCCGGAAAAGATCGCCGAACGCACCCGCGAGTACGAAGAGCGCTTCGCCAATCCCTTTGTGGCGGCGAGCAAGGGCTTCATCGACGAAGTGATCATGCCGCACTCGACGCGGCGGCGGGTCGCGATGGGCTTGCGAAAGCTGCGCAACAAGCAGCTCGAAAACCCGTGGAAGAAGCACGACAACATACCGCTGTGAGCACCTATGTCGCCACGATACGCTGGACCCGCTCGGGCGACAGCGACTTCGCCAAGGGTCAATACAGCCGCGCGCATCAGTGGAGCTTCGACGGCGGGCTGACCGTCCCTGCCTCGCCCAGCCCGCACGTCGTGCCCGCGCCGTGGAACGACCCGGCTGGCATTGACCCGGAGGAGGCGTTCGTCGCCTCGCTCTCGTCCTGCCATATGCTGTTTTTCGTGGACTTCGCGCGGCGAGCCGGCCTGATCCCCGACAGCTATGTCGATGAGGCGGAAGGCGTGCTGGACAAGCGTGAAGACGGGCGCATCGCGATGACCCGCGTCACATTCCGCCCACAAGTCAACTGGAGCGGAGATGCGCCGGACGCCGCAGTGATCGCCGATCTGCACCACAAGGCGCACGAAGCCTGCTTCATCGCCAACAGCGTGACTACGGAAGTGACTATCGAGCCATGAAACTCGGCCGCCTGAACCATGTCGGCATTGCGACGCCGTCCATCGAGCAGAGCCTCGAAACCTACCGCAACCTGTTCGGCGCCGAGCCGCATGGCGCGCCGTTCGACCTGCCGGCGCAGGGCGTCCGTGTCTGCTTCGTCGACACGCCCAACAGCCAGATCGAGCTGATCGAGCCGTTGGGCGACAACTCGCCGATCGTGAAATTTCTCGAGCGCAATCCGCTCGGTGGCCAGCATCACGTTTGTTTCGAGGTGCCGGACATCCACGCTGCGAAAGCCGAGTTTGAGGCCAAGGGTGCCCGCGTGCTCGGCGAACCGCGCATCGGCGCGCACGGGACGCTCGTCTTCTTCGTCCATCCCAAGGACATGGGCGGCGTTCTGACCGAGATCATGGAAACGCCCGCCGCGCATTGATGCGGACACGAAACCGAATGCGCCGCCATGCGCTTTTGGGGACGTGATCCAGGTTAATCAGGAAACGCATCCGTGGTGGACGGTGCAATATGGCCCGGGGCCGGTGGTCGCGACGGCGATTCACGACGGTCACGACCTGCGTCCGGACATCGCGGCGCGCATGGCGCTCGCCGAAGACGACCGCCTCCGCGAGGAGGATCCATTCACGGGCGAGGCGGTGCGCGGCGTTGCGGCGCACGTCATCGCGCATCGCTCGCGCTTCGAATTCGACCTGAACCGCGGCGCAGACAGCGCGATCTACCGCACGCCGGATCAGAGCTGGGGCCTCGATGTGTGGGGCAGCGACGGTTTGGACGACGCAATGGCCGCCCGTTCGCTCGAACTGCACGCCGCCTATTATGCGATGCTCGGCACATTGCTCGACGATGTTGCCCGCCGACATCCCAAATTCCTCGTGCTCGACGTGCACAGTTACAACCACCGTCGCGACGGGGCCGACGCCGACCCGACGCCGCAAGCCGAAGCCCCCGACATCAACATCGGCACCTTCTCCATGCCGCGCGACGAGTGGACCTGGCTGGTCGATCCGCTGATGGAAGAAATGCGGGCGTTCGATTTCAACGGGCGCCAGTTGGACGTTCGTGAGAACGTCGCCTTTCAGGGCAAGGGCGAGCAGACGCGCTTCATTCACGAGCGCTATCCCGGGCGGGCCTGCGCGATCGCGCTTGAGTTCAAGAAATTCTACATGGACGAATGGACTGGCGAGCCGATCCCGTCCGAAGTTGCCGCGATGCGGCGCTTCATTCGCGCCATCGCGGAAACAGCGGAGGGACTGCTGAATCGATGACGCAGCCGCGTCTGCAGGTCGTCGGCGAGGGGCTCGATTTCGGCAAACGTGGCGACTTGCGCCAGAACGTCGGGAAGACGGGCCGCATCCACCTCGATCGCTGGCAGCCGTTTCTGGTGCTGCATCGTGCCGTGGACCCCGCGCGGAGCATCGCCCGGCGGGTGGCGGTCAACAGCCCCGCATATCTCATTTGGTCGCCTGAGGACGATCAGGCAGCGGGGGTTGCCTTATCCACCTTGGCCGATGCGCTGCGCGACAGGTTCGGCAGCCTTCTGCTGCTGTCGGTCGAAGACGCACCGTGGAATCCGGTTCCTGAGGGATCCCAAAATCTGCATCCCTTCGATTTCCGCGTCTCTGCCGCCGGCAGCCCGGCCTCCGGCAAGGCGTTGGAATGCCTGGTCGAGGCGCTCGGCAAGATACGTATTGATCTTCGCAAGCCTGACGTCTCGATCGGCGATGCTGACGGAGCGCTTGCCGGGATTGCAACCGATGCCGCCACATACGACCGCGTTTCCCTGGTCGTCCCGCAGATCCACCGGCTGGATGAGCGAACCTTCTATCCGCAGGTCACGCGCGACCTCGCCGTCGCCGTCGGCGACGCGCTTCTCAAGACGGCCTGCGTTTACATGTCCCGCCAGGACGTCGGGGCACCGAGCCATTTCCGTTCCCTGGGACGAAGCGCCTTTCTGTCGGCGGCGCTGGATGCCGACCGGAAGCTCGACAAGGTCGCGCGCAGCTTCGATTTCCTGTTGTCGGTGTCGCCTATCAACAGCCGTGAGGCGATGGAGCGGTTCTTCGCCGATGGCGAGGCCGAACCGCCAAAGTTTCGCTATCGCCCGCTGACCATCGATCCGGCGGTCGGCAAGCGCGGCCTCTACGCGGTGGACCTGTCGATCGTGGAAGATCCGCTGCTCGAACGGCTGTTGTCGGAGAAACGGCAGGAGATTGATCACCAGCTGACGATGCTGGCGACGCGAAATACCAGCGCGTTCAAGGCGGCCTCGCTGCTGCAATATGGGACCGTCAGCAACAGCTTGTTGGCCGACGCCCAAGCCATCCTGGCGCGGCCGAAGCAGGCGAAGGCCAGCGGCGAGGTCGTTGGCGCGATCGATGTCGCGGCAGCGGCGCACAAGCTGGTCGAACATTATCGGGCAATCGACGATCGCTTCGACGCCGCGATCGAGGTTCGTGACGACGTCGGCAGCCTGCTGGTGTCGGGCGGTAAGCTGATGATCGCGGGCAATACGGCCATGCTGCAGTCGCGCGTGGACGCATTGCTGGCGCACGAGATCAGCGTCCATCTGCTGACCTATTTCAACGGGGCCTCACAGGGGCTGACTGCGTTTCGCACCGGTCTCGCCAATTACGAAGGCGTGCAGGAAGGTCTTGGCGTCTTTGCGGAATGGGCCGTCGGCGGCTTGTCCGAGCCGCGGATGCGGTTGCTCGCCGGGCGTGTCGTGGCGGTCGCGGCGATGGTCGACGGCGCGGAGTTCCTCGAGGTCTATCGCGATCTCGTCGACCGCTACCGACTGCGACGAAAGGCGGCCTTCGATATCACAACCCGCGTTTTCCGGTCAGGCGGCTTCGCCAAGGACCTAATCTACCTCAAGGGCTTCCAGGACGTGATGGGCCTGGTGGCGCGCGGTGCCGCGCTCGACCCCTTCTGGATCGGCAAGATCGCCGTCGATCACGTCGACGAGATCGAGGAGTTGATGCAGCGGAACCTCGTCCGCCCACCGCTGTTTCAACCGGAATTCCTTGGGCGCGCCGACGTCCAGCGTCGGATTGCCGCCGTTCGCGGCCAGTCTTCCCTTTCGGCTTTACTCGACGTGGAGTGACCCCGCGCATGCAGATCGGTTTTTTCGTCAACGACCTCGAACGCGAATATGAGAATTACGCGACGACGGTGCTTGCACATATGGCCGCGAGCCGAGGGCATCGCGTCTGCTACATCACGCCGTCCGATTTCGCGCTCAATCCGGACGACACGCTCTCGGTGCACGGCCGTTTCCTGCCCGAACGCAAGTTCAAGGACCGCAAGGCGTTCTTCGAGGCGCTGAGGGATCCGAAGGTCACGAAGGTCGAGCGGATGGACGTCACCGCGCTCGACGTACTGATGCTGCGCAACGACCCGTCGATCGATTTCCAGACGCCCTGGGCGATGGAGGCCGGCATCCTGTTCGGCCGCGAGGCGGTGAAGCGCGGGGTCATCGTGCTCAACGATCCGGACAGCCTCGGTCGTGCGATCAACAAGTTGTATTTCCAGAGCTTCCCGCCCGAAGCGCGCGCCGAAACTTTGATCACGCGGCACGCCTCCGACATCAAAGCGTTCGCCAAGGATCACGGCAACAACATCATCCTGAAGCCGCTGCAGGGCTCGGGCGGATCGGGCGTCTTCAAGCTCGATCCCGAGAACGCCTCGAACCTCAATCAGATGATCGAGGCCATCAGCCGCGACGGCTACATCATCGCCCAGGCCTATGTGCCGGCGGCGAAGAAGGGCGACATCCGCCTGTTCATGATGAACGGCCGGCCGCTGGAGATCGACGGCAAATATGCCGCGCTCCGCCGGGTGCAGGCGAAGGACGATATCCGCTCCAACATCCATGCCGGCGGCAAGGCGGAGAAGGTTGAGATCGGCAAGGTCGAGCTGGCCGTCGCCGAGATCATCCGGCCCAAGCTGCTCGCCGACGGCATGTTCCTGATCGGCATCGACATCGTCGGTGACAAGATCCTGGAAGTGAATGTGTTCTCGCCCGGCAACCTGCACAGCTGCTCCAACCTAGCGGGCGTCGATTTCTCGGTGCCGATCCTGGAATCGATCGAGCGCAAGGTGTTGATCCAGGATGAGTATGCCGGTGCTTTCGACAACCGGCATCTGGCAATCCTCTAGGCGGCAGCCTGCATTGCGAGCGCGATGGCGCCGAGCGGACCCGCGTCGTCGCCGAGTTCGGGCGCGCAGACATATCCTCTGGCGAGTGGCAGTTCGACGTAACCGTTGAGGCTCTCGACCAGCTTGGCCTCGATCCTTTCCAGCAGATGCGGCTGGCGTGCCGGGACGCCGCCACCGATGGCGATCCGCCGCGGCGCGGCCGTCAGGACGATCGCGTGGCAGAGCTGGGCCAGCGTCCAGATGACCGTCTCCCAAGCGGTGTGATCGCGTGGGGTGTCGGCCAATCCCTTTCCCAGCCGGGCGCTGAGCGCCGTTCCCGACGCGAGGCCCTCGACGCAATCACCGTGGAAGGGGCACGAACCCGGCCAATCGTCGCCGGCGAGCCGCGCGACCCTGAGGTGCCCCAGCTCAGAATGACCGAAGCCGCGCGTCGGCTGGCCGTTGACGATCAGGCCGACGCCGATGCCAGTGCCCACCGTGATGTAGGCGAAATCCTGCATGCCGCGCCCGCTGCCCCAGCGCATCTCGGCAAAGGCGGCACCGTTGACGTCGGTGTCGAGCTGCGCGGGCGCCCTGGCGGCATCGGCCAACGGCGCGAGAATATCGGCGTGCGCCCAGCCCGGCTTCGGTGTCGCCCGCATCCGGCCGTAGGTGGGCGAGGCGGGGTCGATATCGATCGGACCGAAGCTGGCAACTCCCAGCGCATCGCAGTGCCAGCCCGCTAGAATCTCGCCCAACGCATTCAATGTTTCTCGCGGCGCCGTGGTTGGAACGCTTTCGCGAGCCACGATCTGTCCCGGCCCGTCGGCCAGGATAGCGATGCACTTGGTGCCGCCCAGCTCGACCCCCGCGTAAGTCATTTGCCGTCCGTTCGCCACGACGGGTTTAATCTTGCCTGCGCCAGTCCGCGCGTCGCCCGCGCCAGCCTGAACTTCCGCTTCGTGATCATCGGCGTATCTTTTGCGCAAGGTTCAGGAGACGAAGAATGGCATGGTGTATCGGGCGCAGCGAAGCGATGAACGATCCGGTCGCGGCGCGACGCAAGGCGCTGGGCAAGCTGCGCGGACTGGAGAGCGTCGACGATCCCGAAAGCCTGGTGGTGCCGATCCTCATCGACGCGATCCTGATGGCGGAGAGCTATCGCGGGGCGCGGCATCAGATCACCTTCCTCGACGAAATGACACGCAACGTGGATGCGCTCATCCGCGAACTCAACGCCGTCGAAAAAGCGCGCGAATGGGCGGAGCCCGTCACCGGCGCCTGATCGTCTGCGCCAAACAGGGTAAACGATTTCGCAACCCGTTTCCTTCACACGCCGCTTAAGCATGTTGCGTCAAATTGCTGCAGTGGAACCGATGCGCGCACCGGAGTGGACGCCGGCGCATGCGCGAAGTGAAGTGGACGTGGCATGAAACATGAAGCGATTCTTTCGGGCACCGAATGGCCGCCGCGCGACCCGCGCGTCGACGTCGATTTCGACGTGCGCGTGCTTTGCGAAACGGGCGAGGTCGATGCCCAGATCGTCAACCTGTCGAGCGACGGCTTCCGGCTGCTGTCGGCCAACCCGCTGGAAGTGGGCTGGGAAGTGACCCTGGAGGCAGCAAAGCAATTCCCGGTCAAGGCGCTCATCTGCTGGGCCTGCGGCAACGAGTCCGGCGGCGTGTTCGCGGAGCCGGTCGCACTTTAAACCTTCAGCGCCGCCGCGGCTTCGGCGTCGCGTTTCATGTTACGCGCGAGCTGGCTGAGGCCGTTGAGATATTGTGGCGGGCAGGCGACGTCGCGGTAGTCGAGCTGCGCTGCCGCGCGCAGAGTCCAGAACGGATCGACGAGGTGCGGTCGGGCAAGCGCGACGAGATCGGCACGGCCGGCGGCGAGGATCGAATTGGCGTGGTCGGGCTCGTAGATGTTGCCGACCGCCATGGTCGCCAGCTTGCCCTCATTGCGGATGCGGTCGCTGAATGGGGTCTGGAACATGCGGCCATAGACCGGTTGCTGGTCGGCCCAGGTCTGGCCGGCCGACACATCGATTAAGTCGGCCCCTTCGCGTGCGAAGGCTTCGCCGATCTCGACGGCTTCGTCGGGCGTGATGCCGCCACCGCCGGCCCAGTCCGTCGCCGAGATTCGCACGGACATTGGGTGATCCTGCGGCCAGGCCGCGCGCATCGCGGCGAAAACTTCGAGCGGGAAGCGCAGCCTGTTCTCGAGCGAACCGCCATATTCGTCGGTGCGCTTGTTCTGCAGCGGCGTGATGAAGCCCGACAGCAGATATCCGTGCGCGGCGTGTAGTTCGATCATGTCGAACCCGGCGTCGAGCCCCATGCGCACGGCCGTCACGAACTCGTCGCGGACACGATCCATGTCGGCGCGGGTCATTGGCGCCGGCACCTGGTTAACGGGCGACCATGGCACGTCGCTCGCGGCCATCACCGGCCAGTTGCCGTCGGTGAGCGGCACGTCATTGCCGTCCCAGCCGAGACACGTCGAACCCTTGGCGCCGGAATGGCCGAGTTGCAGGCAGATCTTCGCCCTCGACTGGGCGTGCACGAAGTCGACGATGCGCTTCCACGCGGCGACGTGGTCGTCGTTCCACATACCGGTGCAGCCCGGCGTGATGCGGCCTTCAGGCGAGACGCAGGTCATCTCGGTAAACAGCAGGCCGGCGCCGCCGAGCGCGCGTTCGCCGTAATGCACGAAGTGGAAGTCGTTCGGCGTGCCGTCGACCGCTGAATACATCGCCATCGGCGACACGGTGACGCGGTTCTCCACAATCATTTGGCGCAGTCTGAAAGGCGCGAACATCGGCGGCGCGGCCTTGTCGGACTTGCCGTCCGTCGCGCGGTTCCAGAACCAGCGTTCGACCTCGGACAGCCAGGCGGCATCGCGCACGCGCAGATTTTCGTGGCTGATACGCTGGCTGCGCGTCAGCAGCGAGTAGGCGAACTGCAGCGGCTCGAAATGCGTGTAGCGCTCCAGCGTCTCGAACCATTCGGTCGAGTTGCGCGCGCTGTTCTGCAGCTTGAGCACTTCAAGGTTCCGCTCGGCAACATATTCGTCGAGGCCCGCCGCGAGGCTGATGTTCGGGCGATTGAGCACCTCGGCCAGCTTGATCGCGTCTTCGAGCGCCAGCTTGGTGCCGCTGCCGATTGAGAAATGCGCGGTATGGGCGGCGTCGCCGAGCAGGATGACGTTGCCGCTCGACCAGCGCTCGCACTTGATGCGGCGGAAGTTGAGCCAGGCCGCCGAGCCGACGAGGTGCGTCGCATTCGACTGCAGCGAATGGCCGTCGCGATACTTCGCAAACACTTTCTCACAGGCCTCAATGCTTTCGTCCTGCGACATGCGGTCGAAGCCGAGGCCGCGCCACGTGCTTTCCGAACATTCGACGATGAAGGTCGAGCAGTCGGGCGCGAACTTGTAGGCGTGCGCCCAGACCCAACCGTGTTCTGTCTCCTCGAACGCGAAGGTGAAGGCGTCGAATACTTTCGACGTGCCGAGCCAGACGAACTTGTTCGCGCGCACATCGATGTCGACGCCGAAGGCCTGCGGCGTGGCGTCACGGAAGCGGGAGTTGGCGCCATCAGCGGCGATGACGAGATCATAATCACGCCAGCGCGGGTGCGCGGGGTCGCACTCGGCCTCGAAGTGCAGCCTGACGCCGAGCTCCTCCGCGCGGGCGCACAGGATCTCCAACAGACGCTTGCGGCCGATGCCGATGAAGCCGTGGCCGCCCGAGGTGATCGTCTGGCCGTGGATGTGGACGTCAATGTCGTCCCAGTGCGCGAACTCGCCGGTGATGATCGCCGCCGAAACCGGATCGTTACGCGTAATATTGTCGACGGTGAGGTCCGAGAAGACGACGCCCCAGCCGAAAGTGACGCCGCGCGCATTGCGCTCAAACACGGTTATTTCATGGCTGGGATCACGCAATTTCATCGAAATTGCGAAATAAAGGCCCGCCGGACCCGCCCCGACGCAGGCGATCTTCACAGGGGAAGCTTGCTTAGGTTCACAAAGTTCACGCCGGGCAGCGCGTTTTCGGTGAACTTAGCGGCGCCGCTTGCTGCGCGCGATCGAGGTTCAGGTGAAGCGCGGAACCGCATCGCCGCAGCATGGCACAAGGCGCGCCTCATAGGACAGATTCTTTCATTCCTTCTCGTGTGCGGCGATGAAGTCTTCGATTATTCGATTGAACACGTCGGGCTTCTCAAGATTGCCAAGATGTCCGGCGCCCTCGATCATCGCCACCGTACTGCCCGAGATCAGCGAGCCGAGTTCGTAGGAAAGGTCCGGCGGCGTGACGGTGTCGCGGTCGCCGCAGAGGACTAGGGTCGGCACGCCGATGGCTGTGGCCCGGTCGCGCTGTTCGGCGAGCCACACAGCTTCGGCGCCAATGCGGAACGCGGCGGGATCGATTCGCGCCATCGTATCGACGACTTCGGCGCGGACCGCCGCATCGGCTGGAGCGGCGAGCAGGGCATCGACGCGGCCGCGGGCGAGGGCCGGCATGTCCCTGCTGGCGGCGCAGGATCGTTCGTAGATCGCCTGGCCGTCCGGATGGGCAGCGAAGGTGTCGGCGAGGATCAGCGAAGCACATGCCGCCGGCGCCGCATGGTGAAGCGCGATCGCGATGACGCCGCCCAGCGACAGACCGCAAACATGCGCACGGTCGATCCCGAGCGCGCGCATCGCCGACAAGATCGCCGCCGCATAATCGTCGCGGGTAGTACCCGCGGGGGCGGGGTCGCTGTCGCCGTAGCCTGGATAGTCGAAGGCGATCGTCCGGCGGCTCTTGCCGAAGTGGTCAAGCTGCGGGCGCCAGACGGACTTGTCAGAACCGACGCCGTGCAGGAATACGAGCGGGATGGCGTCGCCGCCGCCTGCCTCGTCATATCCGAGAGATGTGCCGAACTGGGTTGCGGTCCTGGACATGGCCGTCTCTTGGCAGGGTGGCGCCGCCCGCGCTAGCACCCGCGCGATGGCGCGGATGACGGTCAATGGCGAGGGCGTGAACTATCGGCTCGATCCGGCGACGCCCTTGCTGTGGGCGCTGCGCGATGCATCGAACCTGACCGGCACTAAATATGGCTGCGACAGCCGTGATTGCGGGGCATGCACGGTCATCATCGACGGTCAGGCCGTGACAAGCTGCAGCGTTGCGATCGGCGCGCTGGAAGGAGCGACGGTGACGACCATCGAAGGGCTCGGCGGGTCACATCCGGTGCAGCAAGCCTGGCTTGCCGAGCAGGTGACGATGTGCGGCTATTGCGAGCCGGGTTTCATCATGGCCATCGCCGCCATGCTGGACGCGACTCCGGGGCCGTCGGACGAGCAGATCAATGCCCTGCCGAATATCTGCCGCTGTGGCGCTTACCTTCGTATTCGCAAGGCGATCGCGCGTGCTGTCCAGGCCGCGGCGCCCAAGGAACCGGAAGTTTCTACGCACACCGCAACCGTGCCTCAGAAGGCTGAATAAACGCTTCCGAAACGGTTAAGCCGCCGCTCATGGACTCAGGCGCAATTCACTCCTCAGGAACTTGAGAGAGTCACGATCATGCGTAAGTTTATCATTTCGCTGTTGCTGGCCGGCGTCGCGGTGTCGCCTGCCATGGCGCGTCCCCAAGACGCCGACCAGAACGAACAGCGTGCCCGCCCGGACCGCGCCGAAGCCCGCGAGCAATTCCGTGCACAGCGGGATGCCCAGCGTGCCGACAATGGCGGCCGCCCCGAACGCCCGCAGTTCAGCGGCAACCGTCCCGACCGTCCGCAGTTCGACGGAAACCGCGGTGACCGTCCGCGCTATGACGGCAACCGGCCTTCGTTCGATGGGCAGCGCCCAAGCCCTGAGCAGATCCAGGCGTATCGCCAGCAGCGGGGCGACGGAACCGCGCGGTGGAACCGCGATAACGTCCAGCGTTCGGGCGAAACATCGCACTGGACCCGCCAGCCCGATCAGCGTGCGGGTGAGACCCAGCGCTGGACGCGCGACCGCAACGGCGGCTGGAACCGGCCGGGCGGCGAGGTCAACCAGGACTGGCAACAGCGTCAGGCGTGGCAGAATCGCCAGCCGACGGTCGATGGCCGCCGCTGGACCGGGACCTGGAACCGCGACTGGCGCAACGACCGCCGCTACGACTGGCGGCGCTACCGCGACCAGCACCGCTCGACGTTCCGCCTCGGCATCTACTTCGATCCGTTCGGTTATAATTATCGCCGCTACGACATCGGGTACCGGTTGAGCCCGGCCTATTACGGGCAGAACTACTGGTTCGATCCGGCCATGTACGGCCTGCCGTACCCGCCGCCGGGCACGCAGTGGATCCGCTACTGGAACGATGCGCTGCTGGTGGACATCTATTCGGGACAGGTGATCGACGCGATCCCAAACTTCTTCTGGTAGAACCTACCAACCATTGATCGAAGGGGCGTTGCGGGCATACCTGCAGCGCCCCTTTCTTTTTCCGCGCCCGATCCGGGTCTTGCGAGGTTTCCGAATGACGATTGCCGGACGTTTGATCTTGTCTTGCTCGATGCTTGCGCTCGGCGCATGCGCGACGACTGCGCCGGGTCCGTTGACGGCGAGCGGGCCGCCTATTGTCACTTCCCCGACGGTGGTGACGGCAACGCCGCAAGCCAGTGCGCATGACCGCTTGTTCAAGCTGTTCAAGGACAGCGACGAGGCGAGCCTGAAGCGCAACCCGCTGCAGGCGCTTTATCGGGGCGACATGCGGTTCGCCGACCGGCTCGGCGATCTCTATAGCGACGCGCATTACCAGGCGGAGAAGGCCGCCGCGGAGCTGGACCTTGCCGCGCTTCGCGCCATCCCGCGCGGCGAGCTGAACCAAACCGACCAGATCGCCTACGACGTGTTCGAGTTCCAGACGAAGGACGATCTGCGCGGCCTGCAGCCGGACCTCCTGCCGTTGTTCGAAGCGCGGCCAATGAACCACTTCTATGGCCTGCACACCGAATATCCGACACTGGCGAGCGGGCAGGGTAGCGCACCGTTCAAGACGGTCGCGGATTATGAGAACAGCCTGAAGCGTAATCGCGATTTTGCGGCCAACATCGATGAGGCGATCGCGCAGTGGCGCAAGGGCGAAGCGGAAGGCGTCTTCGACACCAAGCTCACCGTCCGCAACATGATCGAGCAGCTGAATGACCAGCTGAAGCTCAAGCCCGAGGCGTCGCCTTATTGGGGACCGATCAAGGACTTCCCGGCGAGCATCGGCGCGGCCGACCGCGCGCGGCTAACCAGCGAATTCCGTCAGTCGCTGACGACGACGGTCTATCCGGCGCTGACACGGCTGCGGGATTTCCTGAAGAACGAATATCTGCCCAAGGCGCGTGAGGGCGTTGGCCTCAGCACCATGAAGGGTGGCGATGCGCTTTATCGCTACCAGGTGCAGTCGACGACCACGCTGCCGATGACGCCGGACGAAATCCATAACCTCGGCCTCAGCGAGGTCGCGCGGATTACGAAGGAATTCGAAGGCGTCCGCGACGAGCTTGGCTTCAAGGGCGATCTGCACGCCTTCTTCGACTACATGCGGACCAGCCCAAAGTTTCAGCCCAAGAGCCGGGCATCGCTGACGCAGGATTATTACGACCTCAAGCAGAAGGTCGACGCGCAGATTCCGAAATACTTCTCGCTGGTGCCGAAGACCCCGCTGGTGATCCGGCCCTATCCCGAATTCCGCGAGAAGTTCGAGGCAGGCGGCAGCTACGACAGCGGAACGCCGGATGGGTCGCGGCCGGGCACCTTTTACTTCAACGCCTATGATCTGCCGTCACGCATGACGTGGGGCGAGACCACGCTCTTCCTGCACGAAGGCGAGCCAGGGCATCACTTCCAGATCAGCCTGGCGCAGGAGGACCCGAACCTGCCCAACTTCATGCGGTTCGGCGGCAACACGGCCTACGTCGAAGGCTGGGCGCTCTATGCGGAGACGCTCGGTTACGACATGGGTTTCTACAAGGACCCGCTGGCGCGGTTCGGGACGCTCAATGACGAAATGCTGCGCGCGATGCGCTTGGTCGTCGACACCGGGCTGCACACCAAGGGTTGGACCCGCGATCAGGCGATCGGATACATGCTGTCGAATTCAGGCATGGGGAAGACCGACGCGACGGCCGAGGTCGAACGCTACATCGCGATCCCGAGCCAGGCGACCGCGTACAAGATCGGTGCGCTGACGATCCAGCGGCTGCGCAAGAAGGCGGAGACTGAGCTTGGACCAAAGTTCGACATCCGCGATTTCCACGCGCAGATCCTGAATACGGGCGGGCTGCCGCTGTCGATCCTGGAAGCCAAGATCGACCGCTGGATCGCGGAGCGGAAGGCAGCGGCCTAGGCCGACGCGAGCTTGATGAACGGCTGAAACTTGATCTCGCGCTTGACGAAGCTGGTCTCGTAACGGCGGACGGTCGGATCGGCGACGAGCACTTGGTCGCAGAAGCGGTTGAACTCCAGCATGTTGGTGCAGTCGACCAGCAGCAGGAGGTCGCTGTCGCCAGTGACCTCGTAGCAAAACTGCACCTGGTCCACGGCGCGCAGGCGTTCCTCGACGGCCATCTTGCCCTTGAGGTCGGCGTGCTCGGCCAGCTCGACGAAGACGAGCGCGCGGAGCCGCTGGTCGGTGAAGCGATTGGATAGGAGCGCAATGGTGCGGCCGATCCAACCCTCCCCACGAAGACGGCGAAGTCGGCGCGCTATCGCCGAGGGCGAAAGGGCGACTTGTGTCGCCAACTGGTCGGCAGTCTGCGAATCATCGCGCTGAATGATGTTCAGAAGCGCGACGTCGAATGGATCGAGCATGCCTGCTCATGCCAAAATTTGGCACGGGCCGCACGGATTTTGCGCGCGCTTGGCAAAGTGTCGTTCCACCACCGGTCTGTTCATCTGGCGGACAGCGGATCGGGTAGGATTGGGCGAACGACGCAAACCACAAGGGGATTATTTTGTGCGTATCACCATGCTCATTCCGGCAACCTTCGGGCTCATCCTTGCGGCCAGCCAGGCTTCGCCAGTGACGGCGCAAGCGGCGCCGGCGGCGAAACCTGTGCCGGCAGATCCGGCCGCAGCCTTGGCGGTCGAGCAAGGCGAGGGCCGCGCCGTCGCCAACAAGCTCGCCGACGATCTGGTCAGCTCCTTCGTCTATCGCGACCAGGCCAAGGCCTATGCGGCAATGCTCCGCAAGAATGCCGCCGCGGGTCGCTACGACAGCGGCACGCGCGGCGAGCTCGCCAAGCTGCTGACGGACGATCTTCAGTCAGTGCACAAGGACGGCCACTTGCACGTCATGTTGGCGCCGCCCGTGGGCGAGCGCGAGCGCGGTGGCGGCGGCGGACGGCCGAAGAACTGGCCGGCGCTGATCCAGTCCGCGAAGACAATTGCGCCGGGCATCGGATACATTCGCTTCACCGCCTTCATGGGCCGTGACGAGGAAATGGCAGCGCTGCGCAAGTGGCTCGCCGACAATCGCGATGCGAAGACGCTGATCTTCGATCTGCGCAACCACCATGGCGGTGGGCTCGATGAGCAGGATGCAATCTTCTCCTACGTCTACGGGAGCAAGACGCCACTGGTGAAAATGGCGATCTCCAAGGACATTTATGATCGCCGCGGGTCGCCGGTGGAAGCAGGCCCCACGCTGGTCTACGCGGCGGTCGGTGATCAAATGGTCGCGACGCATAGCGCGATCCCGGGCGAAGATACGGCGCTGCGCAAGGCCAAGATCTACTTGCTGACATCCAACCGTAGCGCTTCGGCGGCGGAGCATTTCGCGCTGGCGCTGAAGTCGACCGGACGCGCCACCCTGATTGGCGAAGCCACAGCGGGTGCGAACCACTTCGGCGGCGGACAGCCGATCAATGAGCATTTTGCGGTGTGGATGCCGATCGGCCGGACCTACGACATCAAGACCGGCAAGGATTGGGAAGGCGACGGCATCGCGCCCGACATTGCGGTCGATCCGAAGCTGGCACTGGTAACCGCGCTCGAGAGAGCGGGGCTGAGCCACGAGGAGGCCGTGCGGCTGGACGCGCTTGAGGTTCCGGCGGAACCGGTCCATTCTGACAAGCTGAAGGCGCGATAGGGCGCAGGGGCAACAGACGATGCGCGCGCAACATTGGTTTAAGCTGCTGGCCGTGGTGGCGATTGCCGCCATGGGACCGGCTGGGGCTAGCGAATTGCAGAAGCGCGCATCGTCGGCCGACTGTCCGGAACAGAACGGATCGATGCTCGGCAGCGCCGTGGCCGACTGGCCGGGCGACGGCTCGTTCTTCGACCTCGGCCGGCGTTCGCCGCTGCTAATGCCTTAGGCGAGCGCCTCGGCGATCAGCCGGCGGCTATTGTCGATGCCGTAGAGCGCGATGAAGCTGCCCATGCGCGGCCCCTGGCTTGAACCGAGCAGGGTTTCGTAAAGCGCCTGGAACCAGCCGCGCAGATTGTCGAACGGGTGGCGCTTGCCGACTTCGAAGACCTGGGTCTGGATGTCCTCGGCGGAGGCGTCAGTCGGCAGTTTGGCGAGCTCGGCATCGAGGTCGCGCAGCGCAGCAGCCTCCATTTCAGTCGGTGCGCGGCGCTGCAGCGTCGGCACGACGAAATCGCGGGCGTAATTGACCGCGAGCCCGATCAGTTCGTCGAGCTCGGGGTCCGTTTCGGGCGAAGTCCCGGGCGCATATCGCTGCACAAACCTCCAAGCGGTGTCCTTGTCGGCGACACCGGGCAGGCTGACGAGGTTGAGCAGCAGGCCATAGGTCAGCGGGAGCGATTTATTCGGGACGCGGCCGCCGTGAATATGATGCACGGGGTTGCCGAGCTGCTGCTCGACCGGCTGAGACGGATAATTGCCGCGGAACTGCCAATATTCGTCGACCGCGCGCGGGATAACGCCGATGTGCAGGCTCTTCGCGCGCTTCGGCTCGCGGTAGATGTAGAAGGACAGGCTCGGGCCGCTGCCGTAACGCAGCCACTCTTCGAGACTGAGGCCGTTGCCCTTTGACTTCGAGATCTTCTCGCCCTTTTCGTCGAGAAACATTTCATAGTTGAAGCCCTCGGGGGGGCGGCCGCCGAGCACGCGCGCGATCTTCGACGATTGAGTAACGCTGTCGATCAGGTCCTTGCCGGCCATTTCGTAGTCGACGCCGAGCGCGACCCAGCGCGCGGCCCAGTCGACCTTCCACTGCAGCTTCGCAAGGCCGCCCAGGGCGGACTGCTCGACGCGGCCTTCCTCATCTTCAAAGGCAATCAGGCCAGCCTCGGCGTCGATGACTTCGACCTGCACCTGCAGCACACGGCCGCTGGTCGGCGAGATCGGCAACACTGGCGAATAGGTCTGGCGGCGCTCCTCGCGCAGCGTCGGCAGCATCACGCCCATCACGCCGTCCCAGTTGCGCAGCACTTGGCGGATGATTTCGTCAAAGCGCCCCGACTTGTAGCAGTCGGTCGCCGACAGGAATTCATAGTCGAAGCCGTAGCGGTCAAGGAAATGCCTGAGCATCGTGTTGTTGTGATGCGCGAAGCTCTCGTACTTCCCGAACGGGTCGGGGATTTGTGTCAGCGGCTTGCCGAGGTTGGCGGTGAGCAGTTCCTGGTTGGGGACATTGTCCGGCACCTTGCGAAGCCCGTCCATGTCGTCGCTGAAGGCGATCAGCCGCGTCGGCCTGCCGGTCAGCTCCTCGTAAGCCTGACGAACGAATGTCGTGCGCGCGACTTCGTTGAAGGTGCCGATGTGCGGCAGGCCCGACGGACCATAACCGGTTTCGAAGATGATCGGCGCGCCGTCTGGCTTGCCGTCGGGCCAGCGCTTCAGCAGCTTGCGTGCTTCCTCGTACGGCCAGGCCTTGGATGCCATCGCGGCGGATCGAAGCGTTTCGGCGTCCAAATTCGTTGCTCTTCTGTTCTCGGGGCGGCAGGGTTGCGCGGATGCCTTTGCCTCTTCCCGCGCTGCACGCAACCCATGCGGGCATCTGGATCGCCGGCGCGGACGGCGAAGTGCGCGAGGCGAGCCGTGGCGAGGCGATCGCGCGAGCTGCGGAAACGCCGCACATAATCCTCAACGCCCCCTTGGTCGGACAGCGTCTCGGCTATCCGGAGCTGAGTGGGCTCGACCTGCTGGAGCTGTTCGCTTTCGTTCACCCGGCGCGCTTCGCGGTGCCGACGGTTGCGGGGTTGAGCCGGACGCTTGGGCTGGAGCCGCCCGGGTCGGAAGCGGAGGCGGCGCGCGGTTTGCAGGCGATCGCCGCGCGGTTGCTCGCGGTGCTGGCCGATCCCGACTGGAGCCAGCGCGAGGGGGCGTGGACGTCCAACGCGACGCTGCACCGGCTGGGCTGGAGCTGGGCGCCGCTGATCGGCGCGCGGCTCGAGCGTCCGGAGCGTGGCGAGCGGATGCTGTTCGCGCGGCTCAAGTCGTGGGAGGAAGGTGCCGTTCGCCCGCCGCCACGACCGGTGCAGGTGTCGGCAGGCGAAGCGCGCGCGGAACTCGACCGTCTTACGGGCCGCGCCGAGGCTCGCGAAGGCCAGCGGGCGATGGCCGAGGCGGTGACTGGCGTGTTTGCAGCCAAGCGCGCCAAGGAATCGCCGAACCTGTTGCTCGCGGAGGCGGGGACGGGCATCGGCAAGACTCTCGCCTATCTGGCGCCGGCATCGCTGTGGGCCGAGCGCGCGGGTGGCGCCGTGTGGGTGTCGACCTTCACCAAGGCACTGCAGCGCCAATTGGATGCAGAAGGACCCAAGCTGTTCGCCGACCCGGCGGAACGGGCGCGACGCATCGTCGTTCGCAAGGGGAGGGAGAATTACCTTTGCCTGCTGAACCTGGAGGATGCGCTGCAGGGCGCGTTCGCGGGACGGGCAGCGATTCTGGCGCAACTGGTCGGGCGCTGGGCGGCCTACACCAAGGATGGCGACATGGTTGGCGGCGACCTGCCTGGCTGGTTGCCGAGCCTATTCCGGCGGGCGGGCGCGACCGCGCTGACTGACCGGCGCGGGGAGTGCGTCTATGCCGGCTGCCCGCACTACCGCCGCTGCTTCATCGAACGCGCCGAACGCGCCAGCCACGACGCCGACATCGTCATCGCCAACCACGCGCTGGTGATGGTCAATGCGGCGCGGGCGCGGGAGGACGCGCCGGCCCGTATCCTCTTCGACGAGGGTCATCATCTGTTCGATGCGGCCGACTCTACGTTTGCCGTAGCGTTCGGCGGACAGGAAGCGATCGAGATGCGGCGCTGGATCGTCGGTCCTGAGGGGCGTTCGCGCGGACGCCGGCGTGGGCTTGCGGCGCGGTTGATGGATGTCGCGTCCTACGACGACGAGGGTGCGCGGGCGCTGGATTCCGCGGTCGAGGCGGCGCGGGCGCTGCCGTCCGACGGGTGGCTGCAGCGGCTGGTCGAGGGCGCGGCTTTCGGGCCGATCGAGACGCTACTCGCGGAGGTGCGCGGGACGGTGTACGCGCGGTCGAAGGCGCAGGAGGCAGGCTACGGGCTGGAGACTGAACTCGCTGAGCCTGATGGCGCGTTGGTCTCTGCGGCCCTCGCGGCTGCCGAGATACTGGAAAGCCTGAACAAGCCGCTCGCTGCATTGTCGCGACGCCTTGAGGCGGTCCTCGAAGATGCGCCCGACTGGCTCGATACACAGGCGCGAGCGCGGGTGGACGGGGCCATTCGCGGTCTCACCTGGCGACGTGAGACGCTGGCGGCGTGGATTGCCCTGCTTGGCCGTATAGGCGGTGAGGCGGATCCGGCATTTGTCGACTGGCTCGCCGTCGAACGCGTCGATGGGCGCGAGTATGACGTGGCGATCCACCGCCGGTGGCTTGATCCGACCCGTCCATTGGCCACGGCGGTCCTGGCGCCTGCCGACGGCGTTCTCGTGACTTCGGCGACGCTTAGGGGCGGCGAGGAATGGGCGGCGGCGGACGCTCGCACTGGTGCCCTCCACTTGCCTTTGCCTGCGATGCACTTCGAGGCGCAGAGCCCGTTCGACTATGCGGGCTGCTCGGAGGTGCTGATCGTCACCGACGTTCGGCAGGGGGATATTGCGTCGCTCGCGGGCGCTTATGCGCGCCTGATCGAAACGGCGAAGGGTGGAACGCTCGGACTGTTCACGGCGGTGCAGCGACTGAAGGCGGTGCATGCGCGCATCGCCGACCGGCTGGCGCGCGAGGGGCTGCCGCTGCTCGCGCAACATGTTGATCCGATCGATGCCGGGACCTTGGTCGACATTTTCCGCGACGATCCGCGCGCATCGCTGCTGGGCACCGACGCCCTGCGCGACGGGGTGGACGTGCCTGGCGATTCGCTGCGGCTGGTGGTGATGGAGCGCGTGCCCTGGCCCCGCCCGACGGTGCTGCACGCGGCCCGGCGCATGGCGGGCGGTGGCAGTGCCTATGACGACCGCGTGGTGCGCGCGCGGCTGGCGCAGGCGTTCGGACGGCTGATCCGGCGGCAGGGCGATTGCGGGCTGTTCGTGATCCTGTCGGCAGCGATGCCGTCGCGGTTGCTGGCGGCGTTCCCACCGGGGGTTCAGGTCAGCCGCGTGCCGCTGGAGCAGGCGATCGCGCGCGTCGAAGCGCGGCTGAATTCAGGCGTCGAGCGCGTCGGCCAGCCGGTTGCGGAGCTGGATCAAGCGGAAGACATCGACGCCGGCGGGCACATCGTCTGAAGCATCAAATGCCGGCGTAGGCGCAGGCATCACCGGCGCAGCGGGTTCGGTCGGCGCGTCGCGGTCGCGCAGCACCTTCTGGACACCCCGGACCGTATAGCCTTCCTGATTGAGCAGACGGTGGATGCGACGGACGAGCTCGACATCGGCCGGCCGGTAATAGCGCCGGTTCCCCGCGCGCTGCATCGGCTTGAGCTGCGGAAAGCGCGTTTCCCAATAGCGCAGGATGTGCTGGGCGACGCCCAGTTCCTGCGACAGTTCCCCAATCGTCAGTAAGGCGCCGGGGTCCTTTTGGCCGGCGGTTGCCACGGGCGCTGCCGTCAGCCTTTCGCGATCTGGTCGCGCATGATCTGGCTGGCGCGGAAGGTCATGACTCGCCGCGGCGCGATAGGCACTTCCACGCCGGTCTTCGGATTCCGGCCGACGCGCTGGCCCTTGTCGCGGAGGATGAAGGTGCCGAAGCTGGAGATCTTCACGTTGTGCCCTTCGGAAAGCGCGTGGCACATGTGATACAGCACGCGCTCGACGACGCCCGCCGACTCCGCGCGAGAAAGGCCGAGGCGGCGATGCACGGTATCCGCGAGGTCGGCCCGCGTCAGTGTCTGTGCATCGGCTTCGTTATTGACCCGCGCGATCCCGAGATCGGCCATGATATTCTCCCCGCTGAACGGCGCGCCCCTCGCCGCTTCAATACGCTTTCGTAACGGAATTCCGTCCTGTCGGCAAATCGACAATCGGCTGAAATTCCAAAGATTTCAATAGCGGAGCGCGGCCGCGCCCCAAGTAAAGCCACCGCCCATCGCTTCGAGGACGATCAGATCGCCGCGCTTGATTCGCCCATCCTTGACCGCGGTATCGAGCGCGAGCGGCACCGAGGCTGCCGAGGTGTTCGCATGCCGGTCGACGGTGACTACCACCTTCTCCGCCGGAAGCCCGAGCTTCCGCGCCGTGGCATCAAGGATGCGGGCGTTCGCCTGGTGCGGCACTACCCAGTCGACGTCCGCGGCGGTCAAGCCCGCGTCGGTGAGCACTTCGTTCAGCACGTCGGCGAGATTGACGACCGCGTGGCGAAAGACTTCGCGGCCTTTCATCCGCAGCTTGCCGACCGTCTGGGTGGTCGAGGGTCCGCCATCGACGAAGAGCAGGTCATTGTGACGGCCATCAGCGTGGAGCTTGGTGGCGAGGATGCCGCTCTCGGTCTCCTCGGCGCTCAGCACCAAAGCGCCGGCGCCGTCGCCGAACAGGACGCAGGTGGTGCGATCCTCCCAGTCGAGAATGCGGCTGAACGTCTCGGCGCCGATGACAAGTGCCTTGTTCGCGCTGCCCGAGCGAACCATCGAATCGGCGACTGACAGCGCGTAGAGAAAGCCGGTGCACACGGCATGCACGTCGAAGGCGATGCAGTCGTTGATGCCCAGCGCCGCCTGAACCTTGGTCGCGGTCGACGGAAAGGTTTGATCGGGCGTCGCGGTGGCGAGCACGATAAGGTCGATGTCCGCTGCCTGGAGGCCGGCATGAGCAAGCGCCGCGCGGGCGGCGTCGGTCGCGAGCGTGCCGGTCGTCTCGCCCTCACCAGCGAGGTAGCGATTGCGGATGCCGGTGCGCTCGACGATCCATTCGTCGGTGGTGTCGACTTGGCTTGCCAGTTCAGCGTTGGTGACCTGACGCTTGGGCAGTGCGCTGCCGACGCCAGCGATAACGGAACGGCGCGTCACTTAGCGCTCTCGGCGGCGAAAGCGTGGGCGCGGAAATTGTCGAGATCGTCGCCGATTTTCCGGGTGATGTCGTTGCGGACCATGCTGGCGGCGACGCGGATGGCGTTGGACACGCCCTTTGGATTCGCGCTGCCGTGGCTCTTCACCACCAGGCCGTTGAGGCCGAGGAAAACGGCGCCGTTGTGATTGTTGGGATCGAGGTGGACCTTGAGCAGCTCCAGCGCCGGCTTGGACAGCGCGAAGCCGGCTTTCGAGCGCAGCGAGCTGGTGAAGGCGCGGCGGAGGAGGTCGGTCACGAAGCGCGCGGTGCCCTCGGCGGTCTTGAGCGCGATGTTGCCGGAGAAGCCGTCGGTGACGACGACGTCGACCTCGCCGCGCGAGAGCTGGTCGCCTTCGGTGAAGCCGTCGAACTTGAACGCAAGGTAATCGGCTTCGCGCAGGAGCGCCGCCGCATCCTTGAGCTCGTCGGTGCCCTTGAGCTCTTCCGTGCCGATGTTGAGCAGCTTCACGCGCGGCGTGGCGAGGCCGAGTCCGGTGCGCGCATAGGCAGCGCCCATCACCGCGAACTGGACGAGGTTCTGCGCATCGCACTCGGTGTTGGCCCCGAGATCGAGCATGATCACGTCGTTGTCGCCGAGTGTCGGGAGCAGTGCGGCCAGCGCGGGCCGGTCGATGCCGGGCATGGTCCGCAGCGCGAGCTTGGACATGGCCATCAGCGCGCCGGTGTTGCCGCCGGACAAGGCCGCGTCCGCGCGATGTTCCTTCACTGCATTGATCGCCATGCCCATCGACGTGGTGCGGGCGCGGCGGATCGCCTGGCTCGGCTTCTCGCTGCCGCCGATCGATTCGGGCGAGTGGCAGATCGTCGCCGATTTCAGGCTCGGATGGCGCGCGACTTCGGCCGCGACGAGTGCCTCGTCGCCGTAGAAGGTGAATTGAAGCGAGGCGTCCTTGCGCAGCGCGCGCGCGGCACCGCCGATCATCGCCGCCGGGCCGCTGTCGCCGCCCATGGCGTCGATTGCAATTCGCGGGCCGTCAGACATTGACGAGCGCCCCTGCTTGCTTGACGGTCTCAGGCCTCGGTCGAGACGATTTCGCGGCCGTTATAATGGCCGCAGGCGGCGCACAGATTGTGCGGCAGCTTCAGCTCGCCACAGTTTGGGCATTCCTGATAGGTCGTCGGCTTCAGCGCATGGTGGCTGCGGCGCATGTTGCGCTTCGACGGCGAGGTTTTTCTCTTGGGGACAGCCATTGCGGCACCTTCAAATGCTAACAATAAAAATTGCGACGATCTGCGCCCAGTCTCAGCAGGTTACCCCACCGGCGGCGCCCGGATCGTCGCGAACCGCGGCTCCTATAGCGAAACGCGGCGGGAAGGCAAGGCGGGGTGGCGGTGCCCCCAGCCGATCGCGAATGTTCCGAATGTTCACAGTGACGGGCGGGTTTTTGGGCTCGGGCTTCTCCAAATGTTTCCGTTCAACGCTGCTGAACCGCGATGGGCGCTGTAGGACAGCAAAAACGAGCTTCCGCTTAGTGTCCGCTTTCGACCCATTGCGGACATTAGCGTGATTGGAGAAGAAGGGGGCGATGCACTACCCCAGCGCGTTTCTGTGGATTGCCTTGCAAGCTTCAGCGGCAACGCCTGACACGTATTCGCGATGTGAGAACCCGGCTGCTGACGACGCTCGGCCATACATTCTTTGTGTAACGGAGACTGACTTCGATAGGGCCGATGTTCGACTAAAAGCGCAGTGGCACAGGAGTCTCGATTACATAGGTCGGAGTAGGGGCGCCAAGGCAAGGAAGCACTTAATTGCCGATCAGCGAAAGTGGCTACGAAAGCGAGATCGCGCCTGCGATGCGGTCGCTGCTTCGTCTCCCAGCACGCAATCTGGTCGTAACCAGATGTCGTGTCTCGTCCAGAAGACCAAAGCCCGCATCTCCAAGTTGAAAGCGATGATGCATTAAACCGCACATCTGTGATGCCGGGTTATGATCCGTTGCGGACACTCCAAGTCAATGCGATCAACTGCTCAATGATCCATTTACTTGCGCTCCTAATGTTGGAACCGGCAGCACCAGTGATAGCTGATGACGCGGCGTCGGCGGTCGTGGACCCTGCGCAGGTTAGAGAGCGGATAGCTGCGTTCGACAGGGATGTTCGTGACAGCGGTATTCCGGGTCGCGTGAGAAGCTGCCGATTGATCACGGAAGTTTCGCTCGGGCGCGATCAGAGCAATCAGAGCTACGGCGGGATTTGTTCGATCGAGTTCGGCAAGCGCAGGCGAGAGTATCTGCTCTGCAATGACAGGCTCGTCGGCCACTTTGCCTTGGCGGCTGACTTTGTTGTCAGTGGTGAGTGGGTCGAAAGGTTCGTGAAGTCCAACTGCGTTGGAGGCTAGAACTCTCCGGCGAGTGACTGCTTTCCACCCAAAGCGGACACTCCGCGGCATGCGGCGCATAGGTTAGCTCAGTCGTAATCTATCTGGCCTAATGCATCGCGGTGACAAAACGTCTCTTGATCATCGCCGTGGCGACGCTGAGTTTGTCGCCAGTCATTTGGATCATGTGGAGCCTTGGCTGGACCGCTGGCTCATTGGTCCTCGCATTCTTGTGCGCGGGCGGACTCTTCATCGGAGCATCGAACGCTCTTTTGCTCTTCGCTCGGGAGCCCGTGCTCGTCCAAGTCTACCAAGGTGCTGAGGGTGACTCTACGCGACCGCAAGGACCACTAGGCAACGTAGTAGGGCCGTTGACGTTCGGGCTCTTCGCCTTGTTGATGCTCTGGGTAGCATCACAGTAATTGAAGCAGCGAATGTCTGATACCGACCCATTGCGGACGCTAGAGTCAGTTGGCACTTACACGGCGATGTCGCGGACAGAACGACTTGCTCGGATCATTGCCTCGGCTGCGATACTCGGCGGTGTCGGAGTATGGGTTACTGTGCGCCAGACTGGTGCTGGCCAAGTCCTCTTTTTGTTCGTCTGGATTGTTGGGCTAACCGCAATAATAACCGCAAAGCTCAGCAAATCGCGTCCAGATCCCTAAGTCCGATTGCGACCCATTGCGGATATTAGCGAAAGCTGATTGTCTACGGAGGTGAGCCAGGTTGATCGAGCGCCTGACCGGCGGATGCTGGTCGTTTTGGTCGCAGCGGTAGTCGTGTGGGGTGCGCTTGGGCTTTACCTCTCCATCAGACTTGGCTGGCCAGCCCGCTATGGAGTGCGTTGCGGTGGATTTTGCTTCCCTAACGAACTCGCGAAAAGCGGCCTATTGCTACCCCGCAGAAGTCCGGATGAAGTGACTCTGTTCGTGTGGCTATGGTCTTGGCCCGCCATCGCTGTCTTTGAAATCATCTATTGGATCGCGGGCAAATCGGTCCGAAGCTAATGTCCGCTTTCGACCCATTGCGGACATTACCAGCATCGTCAGATATGGCCGCCTGATTATGGTTTTGGCCAAATTGATGCAGGCTGTCAGCATCCTCGCCTTGATCGTTGGAACTGCGGCTTGGTTTTACCACGCCCGGTATTTCATGCCGATTTGGCGGGTAGGTTTTCGTCCGCGTGACGAGCACCGAGGCTATGGACGGAAGGCAATGATTGGGGCGGCGACGTTTATCGTTGCATGCGTAGTCGGCCTAGCCGCTGGATGGCTTTCCGCGAAGATGGGAGGTGACCTGCTTCACTAATGTCCGCTTTCCACCCATTGCAGACATTAGCGGCGCTCGTCAGATAACCGTAGGCCATGACCGACGAGCAAATCCTGAGGTGGATGCCTTATGTCTTCCCAATCTTCTTCGTGGGAATGTGGCTGCTCATCTCGACATTGCTCGGGGTAATGTCGGGCTGGTTCAACCTCCAGCAGTGGTACGCCGACGACAATAGCGAGGAGCCGCTGCTGAAGCTCGGCTGGCAATCCGGGGTGATGGGGGTCGGCGTCAATCTCAACGGGATCTTGACGCTCGCTGCGAAACGGTCGGGCCTCTCGATCCGCATCTGGCGCATATTTGGCCCCTTCCAGAAGCCCCTCCTTGTGCCATGGAGCGAGATCAGTGCGGAGCCTGCGCGGAGCTTCTTCACTCAGATGGTCAAGCTCGGTCTCGGCAATCCGCCCAACGGTAGGCTGAAGATTAATGCGGCGACCTGGTCCAAATTGGTGGCCGTCGCTGGTCCAATCGCCAAAGTTCCTTTGCCGCTAGCCACGGCGGTCTCGCGCAAGTCAATGGCGTTGCGCATGTTTCTCGAGTGGGTCGTGATCACCGCAGGAGCTGCGACGTTCTTTTGGTTCGCTCCGTATTTCATCAGCCCTCCGGGCGAGAGAGTCGGTTTGCCGATCGTCATCTGCATTTTATTCCCGGCGATTGTATTCGGGTTAGGGCAATTGATCCGCTACGCCCGCGAAAGCTGATCGATCCTAATGTCCGCTTTCCACCCATTGCGGACGTTAGAGTTGGGAAGCATCATCTCCTCATGAACAACGACGCGGACTTCCGAGCCGGAGATGTCCTTCGAATTGATTGGGACGAGCGGCCCATTCGCGTGATGATGGCTGACAATGTTGAAGTGTTTTACGACGCGCTGTTTCCAGAAGTCGGCTGGAACTTGGCCCGCGCGCGAACTGCCATTTATTACAGAAGTTCGACGAGCTTCCTTCGGTCGACTGCGCAATGCATCAGAACCGAACCGCTCACCGACAAGGAGCTTGCAAGGCATCGACCTGACCTTCCCATACGCATCCTGCGGAGTGGGGAGGCAGATTGGCGTAATCCATTAGTGGATTGGCCGAAGATCAACACTAATATCGAGGTCAAAACCAATCGGCTCGCGCTAGTCCCTTTTGGCCCGAACGGCGCACCACAGAGAGCCGTCGTCGTCGAAGCGGATGATGGCAAGACATTCAGAGGAAACGAGCTGCTGGAATTGGCGCATAGCGTCCAAACAGCCAAGTGCTCGGATGTGCGCGGCGTCGGGTTGTATCGGAGCGGCATCTCGGCTGGCATTCCGTCATACTATCTATGGGGAGCGGTCGACAAAGCTGGTCACGCTGCCTGACGTCGGAGTGTCCGCTTTCCACCCATTGCAGACATTAGCGGCGCTCGTCAGATAACCGTAGGCCATGACCGACCAGCAAATCCTGAGGTGGATGCCTTATGTCTTCCCAATCTTCTTCGTGGGAATGTGGCTGCTCATCTCGACATTGCTCGGGGTAATGTCGGGCTGGTTCAACCTCCAGCAGTGGTACGCCGACGACAATAGCGAGGAGCCGCTGCTGAAGCTCGGCTGGCAATCCGGGGTGATGGGGGTCGGCGTCAATCTCAACGGGATCTTGACGCTCGCTGCGAAACGGTCGGGCCTCTCGATCCGCATCTGGCGCATATTTGGCCCCTTCCGGAAGCCCCTCCTTGTGCCATGGAGCGAGATCAGTGCGGAGCCTGCGCGGAGCTTCTTCACTCAGATGGTCAAGCTCGGTCTCGGCAATCCGCCCAACGGTAGGCTGAAGATTAATGCGGCGACCTGGTCCAAATTGGTGGCCGTCGCTGGTCCAATCGCCAAAGTTCCTTTGCCGCCAGCCACGGCGGTCTCGCGCAAGTCAATGGCGTTGCGCATGTTTCTCGAGTGGGTCGTGATCACCGCAGGAGCTGCGACGTTCTTTTGGTTCGCTCCGTATTTCATCAGCCCTCCGGGCGAGAGAGTCGGTTTGCCGATCGTCATCTGCATTTTATTCCCGGCGATTGTATTCGGGTTAGGGCAATTGATCCGCTACGCCCGCGAAAGCTGATCGATCCTAACGTCCGCTTTCCACCCATTGCGGACACTAGCGATGCTGCGCAGAATAGCTCGATGTTCCGCACATCAAGTCTGGTCATGACCCTTCTGCTATTGTGCGCATGCGCACGCTCGACCACAGTGCGGTGCGCTCGGTCGCTTGCCGATAGCATTGTCGACACGAATGATTACATGTCGGTAAGAACGGAGATAATCCAATGCGGTCGGTGAAGACGGACGCCGCGCTCGACGCGTTGAACGATGAGCGCGACCATCTCGCAATCCAGATCAACCTTGCTGCCGATAGCGAAGGGCTCGATATGACGAGGCTCTCGGCGCTGCGTCAGAAGCTGGCGAGGCTCGAACTCAAAATCCAAAACTACCGGCCCGCGACCGCCTGATACCGAGCGCCTGCCAAAGCACTTGATGATTAGGTGGCGCCGTCAGTCCGTGCTAGAAGGGGTCATCGCACGGAACCTATTGTAAGCCTGTGCGGCTGAGAGACCCATCGCGCTCCCGCTTACTGTCGGGAGATATTCCGTGGACCTCAATTATTTTTACGCGCGCCATCAGGTGTCGCTCTTCATGGCCGATCATGCGGCTTGCGATCGCTCGCGGGCCGTTCACCGCGAATTTGCCGATGGCTATGCCGCCCGCATCGCCAGCGAGCGTTTCGACCGGCGGGCGATTGCGTCGTGAGCGGCAACGATAATGGCGTCGACGAGACAGAGCTCAAGCGCCTAGGCATTCAACGCGTGCCCACGGAAGTATTTCTGTGGGGCGGCTACCGATACAGCAATGCGCGAGACGCCATCGCCGCTGCTCGGCGGGCGGACGCCAAGTGAGCCGCGAGATATTCGTTAGGCTCGATGAGAAAAAGGTGATCGCAGACTGCGCAGCGGCCGGATTCACCATCTCGACCATCGAGCGCATCCCCAGTGGCGGCGTTCGACTAGTCCTCAGCAGCAGTTTCGGGGCGCATCAGATGCGGCAGAAGTACAAGTCTCAGCTCATCGAAGAGACCGTCACGCGCGAACGCATCCGTCCGCGCAAACCCAGTTGGTAAGGAAGCTTTCAGATGGCCAAGAGTCAGCAGAAGTCGAACAAGGAAATTCGAAAGCCGAAGAAGGCCAAGGTCAAGACAATCGCGGCCAATCCCTCGCAGAAGGGCGGAGCGCGCGGGCTCGAAAACCTGAAGAACGACTAGGTGCGGAACGATTATATGCGATCGCGAGATCCCGCCGGACAATATAGAACGGATCCTGGTGCCGGGCGCAGCCCGATGGTTTACGTTATTGGCGGTGCGTCACCCAGTTACATGACGGAAGCGATGTACCGGGCGCGGGGGGTCAAGCCGCCTTTTGAGGAACTGCCGACCGAGGCTGAATACGACGCCTAACTGAAACACTCCCGCTCGTGCCTGCGCACGCGGCTGGACCGGTGTGATTTCAGACTAACCCAAACGCCGGTTCAATTCGGCAACCCGTGTTTCGATGCGCTCGATGGCTTCCGGCGTAGTGGCCTGCAACTCTCGCAGGCCTTCCGCGTCAACGTGAGTAATTCGTCCGCTGCGCATGCCGCGTAAGAGTTTGACCAGCCGATCGCGTTCTTCGTGCCAACTTTCACTCATGGCCTCAACCGTAATTCTTGAAGAGCGGCGTCAGATGTCATCTGGCGCAACCTGCGTTCAGACATTGCCAAGTCTCACGGCCTGTCGCTCGCCTCGAACGGCCCCAAGCTCATAGGTAAGGCGCTGCCCCACCAAAGGCCGGATTTGCGGATTAAAGTAAATGCCGCTGCGCTCGAATACCAAATATTCGCCGCCACTGTCGGCTTCGATCAGGCCGCGTCCAAGAAGAGGGTTGAACGACTTCACCGTTCCGCAGAGCCTCATGTCGGCCGTTCTTCCGCGACAACCGCAACTTCGCTTTTCTCAGCTGGCGGCAGAGGAGACGCTAACGGTTCGCCTATGCGGGCTGTCGACACGTCGACGTGCAATATTTCAACCACACGATGCTTGCCTCGATCCGGTGTGATTAACACTTGCAGCGTGGTGCCCCGCGGAAGAGCCTCAAACCCTGCAGCTTGAAGCGCATCCCGGTGCAGGAAGGCGTCTCCCAGGCGATCGGCCAACTTGACGAAGCCGAACCGTTTCTCGCGGTTGAACCAACTAAGTTGACCAGCACAGACGGACTTCACCATTCGGATTTGCCCGCAAACTCCCCCGATCCGCGCAGATATGCCCGGCGCGGACCGGAGGTCCTCCCTAATGGGAGGGAACGGTCGGAACGGCGGAACTCGGATGCCAAGCGCCTCACCGCTTCAAGCTTGCTGAGTCGATACGGCGGGCGTCGTCGTCAAACTGATCGGCAACAGACCTTAAAGCCTGAAAGCCGCCTGACGTTCGTGCCCTCGATGCCAGTCGACGGCATGAGGCCGCTTGCTCGCGAAGCGAGTCAGCCGCCTCGCCTCGTGAAAGCGGCTCCATTAGGCTGCCGCTAATTTGAACGAAGACTTCGTGGCCGAGATGCGTGAAGCATAGCCCTCAGCAAGCTCGCGGTGGATGCGCCGCAACTCTTCTGAACTTGCAATCTGATCGGCCCTGAACAGCGAAATCTGGTGGCGTTGGTAATGGTCGCTGGGATCCACGTCGTGCTCTCCTCTGCGTAAGCGGGAGCACGGTTCGTCTCTCAGGCGCGCGGGCCTACGGTGAGATATTCCGCGCGATGATGGTTACTTAACACACCCCGTCCAATCTACCTAACGCGTTCTCACGCTGACGTATGTTTCGATCCGTCGCAGACCTGCCTTGGGGAACTGCCTCAATCATCGGATCCTCTCTCAGCAGACACGGGTGAGAAGCGCTGGGAACAGAGGGTAAAGAAGGTCGCGAAGAAACAGCTTTCGGAACGTTACTGCTGGCCCAATGATTGGACTTTCATGTCAGATGCGGCGAACCGCTTTCGGGATCGCGCGCGCGATTGCCTCAACCTAGCAAAAGGTGCTCGCTATGTTGGCGACCGCATCATGCTGGAAGAGATCGCGGCCGACCTAGAGGATGAAGCTAAGCGGATTGATTCGGAAGCACGGTCCAAGTCGTCGAAGCGTCCACCCGCTCAAGACGACCATCCGGATTAAGCCGTGCTACCAGGCGATCTCGTAGCCATATCTCGCAGCGCTTAGCGTCCGGCTTTAGCTCGCGCACTTTCTATCCACGGCGCAAAGCTACCGCACCGAGGCCATGCGCTTTGCCAGTCTGCGGAATGTCCACGTTCCACCCAATGCAGACATTAGCGCAGTGGCTGCTTCCGACCCATTGCGGACATTAAGAACCATTGCCACGATGCAGCCGATGGAGATGGCGCAATGATACTCTTTGCTGTTGTCGGCTTACTGGCTGCTGCCTTCTGCATTTGCCGCAGCATCGCGGATTTTCGCGCCAAGCGTTACGTCTGGGCAGCTGCTGGCATGCTCAGCGGCGCGGCTCTTTTGGTTACCCCAATGCAGACCCACGCTGTGAAGTTCGAGAAGTCCATACTGACCCAGCCAAAGTAAGCGCTGCCAAATGTCCGCTTACCACCCATTGCGGACATTAGGGTCGGCTGACATTCTGAAATGCATGAGATGGGCTGTGTTGTTGATGGCATCCGCACTTGCGGGCTGTGCTGGCCCGAAGAACTCATTCGTGGTCGACGATCCGCAAAGGCTCGTCCGGACCGCCACGCTTAGGCTGTGCGGTTCAGAGACTCCGCTGCTGCGGCAGGGTCAGCGCTTCTCGCTGTCAGCCCCAGTCAGGTGCGAAGGCGATGGAGAAATCAGGCTCGTCTATGCAGATCGCAGGTCGGAGCACTGCGTGGTCGGCTACGTCACGCCCCAAGCGCAGCAGGAATTCCGGTTCCGTGCGGAGCAGTCCTCCTGCAAGCCAATCAGCTAGCGTCCGTTTTCCACCCAAAGCAGACATTAGCCTCAGGCCGTCGCTAGCGCGGCGTCACTCACATAGGGGTTGGTCGCGCGTTCGTAGCCGAAGGTGGACATCTGGCCGTGGCCGGGGACGAAGGCGGTTTCGTCGCCCATCGGCCACAGGCGGGTGGTGATCGAGCGGAGCAGGTCCTGCTGATTGCCGTGGGGAAAGTCCCAGCGGCCGACCGAGCCCTTGAACAGGACGTCGCCGACCAATGCGAGGTTCGATTCGGGGTGGTGGAAGACGACGTGGCCGGGCGTGTGGCCGGGGCAGTGACGGACGTCGAGGGTCAGATTGCCAACGGTCACCTGGTCGCCGTCCGCCAGCCAGCGGTTGGACTCGAACGGACGGCCGGGGACGCCGTACTTGGCGCCGTCCTCGGCGAGGCGGTCGATCCAGTAACGGTCGCCCTCGTGCGGGCCTTCAATCTCGACGCCAAGCTCTTCGGCGAGGATGCCGGCGCTGCCGCAATGGTCGATGTGGCCGTGGGTCAGCAGGATCTTCTCGACCGTCACGCCGTGCTGCTGCGCTGCCGCCTTGAGGAGGTGCAGGTCGCCGCCCGGATCGCAGAAGGCGCCGCGCATTGTCGCGGTGCACCACAGCAGGGTGCAATTCTGCTGCAGCGGCGTGACCGGGATGATGGTCGCCTTCAGCGGGCGGTCGTTCGCTCCCTCAGCGCTCATTTGCCCTTGTCGAGGTCCGACAGCGCGGCAGGCTCGTTCTTCATCGACGCCGCGACCTTCTCCGCGCCGCGCAAGGCCCGCAGCACGTTGCCGCCGGCGAGCTTGGCAAGGTTGGCATCTGACCAGCCACGCTTGATCAGCTCGGCGAACACCAAGGGATAGGTCTCGACGCCGCCGAGGCCCGTCGGCGCGTAGGGGATCCCGTCGAGGTCGGCGCCGATGCCGACATGGTCGTAGCCCGCGACCTTGGCGACATGCTCGATATGGTCGGCGACGATGCGGACGTCGGTGTCCGGACGCGGGTGGGCAGCCTCCCAGGCCTTGAGGCCGGCGGCGACAGCGTCCTTGCTGGCGCGATTGAGCGATTTGAGGCGTGCTTCCTCGGCGCTCTGGTCGGCCCCCCATTTGTAGACCGCGTCGGAAATGAAGCCGGGGACCCAGTTGACCATGACCACGCCGCCATTGGCGGGCAGCAGCTTCAGCACGTCGTCGGGCACGTTGCGCGGGTGATCGACCAAGGCGCGTGCGGAGGAGTGGGAGAAGATGACCGGCGCCTTGCTGGCGGCTATCGCGTCCTTCATCGTCGCGGGCGCGACGTGGCTGAGGTCGACCAGCATGCCGATGCGGTTCATCTCATGCACCACCTCGACGCCGAACGGGCTGAGCCCGTCGTACTTGGGCTCGTCGGTCGCGGCGTCTGCCCATTCGGTGGTCTGGTTGTGGGTCAGCGTCATGTAGCGCGCGCCGAGGTTGTAGAACTGTCGCAGCGCGGCGAGCGAGCCGCCGATCTGGCGCCCGCCCTCGATGCCGATCAGCGAGGCGACCTTGCCCTTCTTGTGAATGCGGATGACGTCGTCGGCGGTGTAGGCCTGCTCGAGATCGTTGGGGTAAGCGGCGATCATCCGCTTGACGATGTCGATCTCCTGCAGCGTCTCGCGAATCGCGGCATCGCCAGTGATCGAGCCATCGATGTACACCGACCAGAACTGGCCGCCGACACGGCCGGCGTGAAGGCGCGCCATGTCGGTCATCAGCGCGCGCGGCTTCCGCTGGTCGGTTCCACTGGCGAGGCCCGTGATGTCGCGCTGGTAATTTTCGGCCAGTTGCTCGGCGATGTCGTTGTGACCGTCGATGAGCGGCGTCGTCTTGAGGATACGGTCGATCCGCGCCTGAACCTTGGGATCGATGGACTGAGCGGAAGCGGGCGCGGCAATGGCGGCGATCGCGGCGGCGACGAGCAGGGCTTTCTTCATGCATCGAGGTGTAGGAAGCGCGGCGGCGGCGCGCAATGCGGCGCGTGGAATCGGGGCTTGCCGTTTGTCCGTCCGCCGACGATGGAGGCGCGCAATGCACGATCTTGAAGAAACGATGCGCTTCGACCCCGACGACGGGATCGCCGATCTCGACACGCATCTCGACCGGTTGAAGCAGGCCGCGGAAGCGCAGGGCTTCAAGTTCGACCGGCACGCCGCGCGCAACGAGCTGCAGGCGGCGACGTTCGGCAAGCGGCGGCTATCGACGGCGCGGCTGGTGCTGTCGCCGACAGGAGCGATGGCGATCGAGGTTCGTCCGCTCTAGGCGGCGAGCGGAAAATGCAGCAGCCGGTCGGACACCGGCACAAGCGCCGCCGCGTTGCCGCCGACCGATTTCATGATTTCCGGATGGTGGGCATCGAGCCCGCCGGTCAGCGAACCAAAGGCCGGCATGATGATCTTTGTCGCCGAGCGCACGAAGCAGCGGCGCGAGACGCGGCGTCCGCGCAATTGTAGCCGCAGCTTGGGATGGAAATGGCCGGACAGTTCGGGCCGTGTTTCGTCCAGCACCGCTTCGTGGCGAAGGATGACGCCGCAAATCTCGACCTCGTCCGCAATCCGACCACCGCAGTGGTCGGCGAAGCCGGGATCGTGGTTGCCGACGATCCAGCTCCAATCAAGGCGCGCAGTCAGGCCCGTCAGCAGCGCGCGCGCATCGTCAGGCAGGCGGGCGCACCCGAAGCGATCATGAAAACTGTCGCCGAGGCAATAGAGCCGCGTCGCGCCGGTCTGATCGACTTCGGCGGCGAGTGCGGTCAGCGTCGCGTGCGAATCATAGGGCGGCAGGAACTGCCCGAACCGCGCGAACCAGCTCGCCTTTTCGAGGTGCAGGTCGGCGACCAGCAACGCCTGTTGCGACGGCCAGAAGAGCGCGCCAGATGGCGTCGCCTGAAACGTTTCGCCTGCGAACGAAAGGGGAACCATACGGCCGGTCTAACTGCCGGCCGGCGGTCACGCCAGCCCGAAATTATTCGTAGTCGTTGCCCGACGGGCTCGGACGCGGCGGGGCGGCCGCGGTCAGGCGCAGCGCCTCGGCGGCCTCGCTCAGCGACGCCAGCTCTTCCGTTTCGTCCTCTTCGTCGATCCGCACCTTCTGCAGGTTGGTGACGACCGCTTCCTGGAGGTCGCGCGGCTTGACGGTGACTTCCGCGATTTCGCGCAAGGCGACGACCGGGTTCTTGTCGCGGTCGCGATCGATGGTCAGGTCGGCACCGCCCGAGATCTGGCGCGCGCGCTGGGCGGCCAGCAGGACAAGATCGAACCGGTTGGGGATCTTGTCGACACAATCTTCAACGGTAACGCGCGCCATTCATCGCTCCGGGACTTAACGGACTTTCGGGAAGAGCGGCGAGATAGGGAAGACGGCCCGTTTCGTCAAGGAAACTGACGGCTTGCCAGCCTCTCGTCGCGCCGCCACATCGGAAGGCAATGGCGAAGGCGTCGGCAAAAGCAGCATCCCCCAAGGCCGCCCGGGTGCTGACGGTCGATGGCAATCGCCTGACGGTCTTGCCCGATGGGCCCGAGCGTCTCGATGCGTTGGTGGCGCTCATCGACGGCGCGCAGAAGTCCCTGCGCCTGCTTTACTACATCTTCATGGGCGACACGTCGGGAGAGCGCGTGCGTGCAGCGATCCTGTCGGCGATCGACCGGGGGGTCCAGGTCGCACTGCTGATCGACGGATTCGGGAGCAGCGATACGCCCGACGATTATTTCGCCGACCTGCCCAAGCGCGGCGCGAAGTTTTGCCGCTTCAACCCGTCGTACGGCCGGCGCTATCTGCTGCGGAATCATCAGAAGCTCGCGCTTGCCGATGCGGAAACGAAATCGCCGCGCATCCTGGTCGGCGGGTTCAATGTCGCCGACGATTATTTCGAGACCGTCGAGCAAGGCGCCTGGCGCGACATCGGCCTGCTCGTGGAAGGTCCGGCCGCGGCGCGGCTGGCGCCATATTTCGACAAGCTGATGGCATGGGCGCTCAAAAAGAATTCGCGGATGCGGACGCTGCGGCGGATGGTGTTCGACCACAGCGAGTCACGAGGAAAGCTCCAGTGGCAGCTGGGCGGACCGACGGCGAAGCTCAGCCCATGGGGCGTGGCGACGTGCCGCGACCTGACGCAGAGCCGCGACGTCGAGATGATCGCAGCGTATTTCGCGCCCACGTGGAGCCTGCTCCGGCGGATCGCGCGTGTGGGGCGGCGCGGACGGGCGCGGCTGATCACGGCGGCGAAGTCCGACAACACGGCGACCATCGCGGCTGCGCGCTTCACCTATCGCCGGCTGCTTCGGCGCGGCGTCGAGATTTACGAATATCGCGCGACCAAGCTGCACACCAAGCTCGTTGTGCTCGACGACGTCGTGCACATCGGCTCATCCAACCTCGACATCCGCAGTTTGTATTTGAACATGGAACTGATGCTGCGCGTCGACGACGGCGAGTTCGCGCAGATGATGCGCAACTATTTCGAGGGGGAGGTCGAGCAGAGCCAGCGGATCACGCCGGAACTGCAGAAGAAGCGCGCGACGTTGCTCAACCGCATCCGCTGGGCGGTATCATTCTTCCTGGTGACGAGCCTCGATTACGGCGTCACCCGCCGCGCGAACTTCGGGCTCAGCGGCGAATAAGCTCAGGCTTCGGCGTCGCCGTTGTACGCCCAGAAAAGGGTCGCCGGCGGCACGTTGATCCATTCGAAGCCGCGCTTGATCGGCGCGAAGTGCGGCTTGATGAAATCGAGCACCTTCGGGCTGAACTGGTAGACCAGAAACGCGCCGCCCTTGCGGACGACGTTCGAGGTCGCCTTGGCGATGGCGTCGCCCACGCCCGGCGGGAGCGTCGAGAAGGGTAGGCCCGACAGCACGTAGTCCGCCTTGCCGAGCTCGCGATCCGCAAGGATCTTTTCGACGTCGGCGGCCGACCCGGTCACCGTGACCAGGCGGGGATCGTCGATCCGCTCATTGAGATATTGCGTGAAGTCCGGGTTGGTATCGATCGTGACCAGTTTCGCGTCAGGTCCAAGCCGATCGAGGATCGGGCGGGTGAAGGTGCCGACGCCCGGGCCATATTCGACGAACAGCTTGGTGTTCGCCCAGTCGACCGGGTCGAGCATCTTGTCGATCAGCACGCGGCTCGACGGAATGATCGAGCCGACCATGACTGGATTCTTGATGAAGCCGCGGAGGAACTGCCACTGCGGGCTGGGCGCGCGGCGGTCGCGATTGCGCTGCAGCCGACGAGGACTTTTTAGCGTGCGCGCAGAAGAAGAAGGCATGAAGGCTCCGTGACGGGGCGATGGAGGGCCGGAGCGTTGGCAAATGCATCGGCCCTTGGCAAGGTTCCAACGCGACAAGCTGCGGATCCCACGGGACGATTCCGCAAAAGTTCATCGAACCGTGCCGCCACGGTTCCGCTCGGCGCACGCTTTTCCTATGCGTGGCGGGTGGCCCTGATCGCACGCAAACCCGCCGTCGGATCGACCGCGCTCACGACGCCGCATTTCCTGCTTCTGTACGCGGCGATGCTCGTCGCGGCGGCAGGGAATACCGCGCTGCAGTCGATCATGCCCGCGATTGGACGAGAGATCGGCATCGCCGATTTCTATGTCGCGATCGCTTACACCTGGTCCGCGGTGCTGTGGGTGCTGCTCGCCAATTATTGGGCGGAGAAAAGCGACCGCCACGGCCGCAAGACGCTGACGATGATGGGCGTCGGGGGGTTCATCGTGTCGATGACCTTGTGCGGCATCGCGCTGTACGCGGGTCTCAACCGATGGATCTCGGGCGCGCTGACGTTCGGATTGTTCGCCGTGTTCCGCGCCATCTACGGCGGCTTCGGTTGCGCGACGCCATCCGCAACGCAAGCCTATCTTGCCTCGAAGACCCGGCGCGGCGGGCGGGTCGCCGCTTTGTCGGCGCTGTCGTCGTCCTTCGGCTTGGGGACAATCATCGGCCCGGCAGTCGCGCCGTTGTTCGTATTGCCGGTGGTCGGACTGGCTGGCCCCTTGTTTGCGTTTGCGATCATCGCGGCAGCCGTGTTCTTCTCGATCCTGCGCTGGCTGCCGAACGATCACGGCGGCAGGCGGGCGGGACATGGCGCGGCGATGAGCTATCCCTCGCTTGCGACCACCCCAACAGGTGCCAGCGTCATCGCCTCGACATCACCGCGCCGGCAGAAGCGGCTGAGCTGGAGAGACCCGCGCGTGCGGCCGTGGATCCTCGCGGGCGTCGCGGCCGGACACGCGCAGGCGGCGACGCTGACGTGCATTGGCTTTTTTGTCATCGACCGGCTGCACCTCCCGCCATCCGGATCGGAAGGACCGATCGCGATCGTCATGATGGCCGGCGCGGTGGCGACGCTCGGTGCGCAATGGGGCCTTATCCCGCGATTGAACCTGTCGCCCCGCGCACTGATCCTATGGGGCGCATTGATCGCGGCCATCGGCTTGCTGGGCACGATGCTGTCCGCCGATCTGTACGGCATCACGATCGGGTTCGCCGTCGCCTCGCTCGGCTTTGGATTTACCCGCCCGGGGTTCACCGCCGGCGCGTCGCTTGCCGTCCCGCTCGCGGAGCAGGGCGCGGTCGCGGGCGTTATCACCGCCGCCAACGGCATCAGCTACGTGCTGGCGCCGGCACTTGGCATCAGCCTCTACGGCTGGTGGCACAACGCGCCGTTCGCGGTGTTCGCCGTGCTGCTGCTTGGGCTGGCGGTGTTGGGCCGCCAGCGCCTCGCCGCTTAGTCCTTCCCGCCGGCCTTGGGCCGCAGCATCCCCGGCAGCACGAACCCGATGCCCGGCATCGGGCGCGTCGCTTCGCTCTTCAGTGTGTCCTGGATGCGCTGATATTCTTCGAGCATCTCGGCGGTGACCGACGCACGGGTCTCGCCCAGCGCGACCTCGAAGTCGGCCATGGTCACATTGGCTTCCTCCAGCCCGCGACGAAGCGCGGTTAGGCCCGCGCGGCGCACGAGGTCCTCGAGGTCCGCACCGGTGAATCGCTCGGTCCGGCGCGCAATCGCTTCCAGATCGACGTCCTTGGACAGCGGCATGCCTTCGGTGTGGATCGCAAGGATGCGGCGACGGCCGGCCGTGTCGGGCACGCCGACGTAAATCAGCTCGTCGAAGCGGCCTGGGCGTAGCAGCGCCGGGTCGATCAGCGTCGGGCGATTGGTCGCGCCGATGACGACGACGTTCTGCAGCTCCTCGAGGCCATCCATTTCCGCGAGGATGGTGTTGACCACGCGCTCGGTGACCTGCGGTTCGCCAAGGCCGCCGCCGCGCGCCGGAACCAGGCTGTCGAGCTCATCGATGAAGATGATCGTCGGTGCGACCTGGCGCGCGCGGTTAAACAGGCGGGCAATCTGCTGCTCGCTCTCTCCGTACCATTTGCTGAGCAGGTCGGACGACTTGGTGGCGATGAAGTTCGCCTCCGCTTCGCGCGCCGCGGCCTTGGCGAGCAAGGTCTTGCCGGTCCCGGGCGGGCCATAGAGCAGGAAGCCTTTGGCTGGACGGATGCCGATGCGGCGGAAAGCTTCGGGATGCTTGAGCGGAAGTTCGACGCCTTCGCGCAAACGCTCGCGCGCTTCGTCGAGACCGCCGACATCGTCCCAGCGGATGGTCGGGGCTTCGACCATGACCTCGCGCATCGCGGACGGCTGCACGCGCTTCAGGGCGTTGTCGAAGTCGCGCAACTCGACCGATAGCGAATCGAGGACATCCGGTGGGATGACATCGTCGGCGAGATTGAGCCGGGGCATGATGCGGCGCACGGCTTCCAGCGCGGCCTCGCGCGTCAGCGACGCGATGTCGGCGCCGACGAACCCGTAGGTGCGGCGGGCGAGGTCATCGAGATCGACGTCGGGCGCCAGCGGCATTCCGCGCGTGTGGATGCCGAGGATCTCGCGGCGGCCCGGCTGGTCAGGGACGCCGACAATGATTTCCCGGTCGAAGCGGCCCGGACGGCGGAGCGCTTCGTCGATCGCCTCAGGCCGGTTGGTGGCCGCGATCACGACCGTGTTCTGGCGCGGCTCGATCCCGTCGAGCAGGGTCAGCAACTGAGCCACCAGCCGCTTTTCCGCCTCGCCGCTGACCTGGCCGCGCTTTGGCGCGATCGAATCGATTTCGTCGATAAAGATGATCGACGGCGCATTCTCGGCGGCCTGCTCGAACAGCTCGCGCAGGCGACGCTCGCTCTCACCGTACGCGGAACCCATCACCTCCGGGCCCGCAATGTGGAAGAACTTCGCCGAGCTTTCATTGGCGACAGCGCGAGCCAGCAAGGTCTTGCCGGTGCCGGGCGGGCCGTGGAGCAGCACGCCCTTCGGCGGATCGACACCGAGGCGCTGGAACAGCTCAGGGTGGCGGAGCGGCAGCTCGACCATCTCCCGCAGCGCATCGATGGTGTCGCGCATGCCGCCGAGGTCGTCGTAGGTTACGTCCGCGCGGCGTTCGCCGTCCTGCGCGGTATATTCAGGAAGCAGCTCGACGGTGGTCTTGGCGTCGATGTGGACGATGCCCTGCGGCGCCGTCGAGACGACCACCAGCCGCAATTCCTGGAGCGCGAAGGCTGGCGCGTTGAGCAATTGGCGGATGTTGTCGGGAACGTCGGCGTTGACGCGCTGGTGCGCATTGGTTGCGACCGTGTCGCTGGCGGTCAGCGGGCGGCCAGCAAAGGTGCGCTTCAGCGCGTCGGACGATCCCTGAAGCCGGACGTTGGGCTGGGCAGGCGCGAAGACCACGCGGGTGGCGGGCTTCGATTCGGCCTTGCGAACCTCGACGAAATCGCCCGACCCGACGCCGGCGTTGGCGCGCTGCAGGCCGTCGAGGCGGATGATGTCGATATTCTCATCTTCGCCATAAGGGCGGATCGCGCGGGCGGCAGTGGTGCGTTTGCCGACAATCTCGATCACGTCGCCTTCGCTAAGGCCCAGTTCGTCCATGAGGCGGTCGGGCAAGCGAGCGAAGCCGCGGCCGCTGTCGGCGGGAGGCAGGCTGGCGACCTGAACCTTGCGCGACGTCACGCGATCGATCGTGTCTGCTTGCGGCATATTGTCTCCTGACCCGCTCTCGTCCCACCATGCCAACGGCGCGAGGCCGCGGCGGTTTCCCCTAATATTTGATCGACCCCGCGATTTTACGAGTGACGGCGCGCGGCACGAGCCTTCCGCTGAACGCGCCAAGTTTGTTTACGAGGCCCGGCACCACCACCGCCTTGTTCTTTGCAAGGCCGTCGAGACCCGCCTTCACGACGCCCGGCGCATCCATCGCAACACGGTCGAACAGGCCGTTGCCGCCGAAGCCGGCAACGTCTCCGAACTCGGTCCGCGTCGGTCCCGGGCACAGGCACGATACGCGAACGCCATGTGGCTTCAGCTCTTCGTGCAGCGCTTCGCTGAGCGACAGGACGAACGCCTTGGTCGCGAAATAGACGGCCATCTTCGGCCCCGGCTGGAAGGCGGCCGTCGAGGCCACATTGAGGATGCCGCCAGACTTGCGCTTGATCATGCCCGGCGCGACGGCGCGGCAGAGGTCGGTCAGCGTCGCGACATTGAGGTCGATCATCTGCCGCTCGCGCTTGGCGTCGAGCTCCGCGAACTTGCCGATCAAGCCGAAGCCCGCATTGTTGATCAGCAGGTCGACGGTCTCGCCATTCGCCTCGAGGTCGGCGAGGAGCTTCGCCGCGCTGCCAGCCTTGGACAGGTCGATGGTGACCGCGCGCGCCTTGCCCAGTTCCTTGGCCAGCGCGTCGAGCCGGTCGGTGCGGCGGGCGGCCAGGACGAGGCGGTGGCCGTCGGCGGCGAGCTGGCGCGCGAATTCCACGCCAAGCCCGGCCGAAGCGCCAGTGATGAGGGCGACCTTCTTCAGGCGACGGTCGCTTTGACGATCGTGCCCGGCTCGCGCGGCGGTTCGCCGACCGGCAGGGCGTCGACATATTCCATGCCGCTCTCGACCTGGCCCCAGACGGTATACTGGTTGTCGAGGAAGCGGGCGTCGCCGAAGCAGATGAAGAATTGGCTGTTGGCGCTGTTGGGGTCGCTGGTGCGGGCCATCGAGCAGGTGCCGCGGACGTGCGGCTCGCTCGAGAATTCCTGCTTGAGGTTCGGCTTGTCGGAGCCGGACATGCCGGTGCCGGTCGGGTCGCCGCCCTGGGCCATGAAGCCCGGGATCACGCGGTGAAACTTCACGCCGTCATAGAAGCCGCTGCTGGCGAGGTCGGTGATGCGCTCGACATGGCCCGGCGCGACGTCGGGGCGGAGCTTGATGACGACATCGCCGCCGGTCGAGAGGTTGAAGGTAAGACGGTCGGCCATGGTAATGCTCCTGATTGAATTGCGCGCCGTTTAGGCACGTGGGCACGGTTGCGCCAGAGCGGCGGCGACCATAGGAGGGCGTCGCAACGACCAACCGAGGGAGCGACATGGCCGACAACGACCTCCTCCCCGACGCCCAGCCGCACGAATCGCAGTCCCCGGTCGACAAGGAAGACCGGCTGCGCACGGATTTCGTCGACAGCGTGCTGGATGCGGTCGAAGCCGGCGACGACGAGACCGCGCGCAATCTGGTCCAGCCTCTGCACCCGGCCGACGTTGCCGACCTGATCGAGCTCGCCCGCGCCGATGAGCGCGAGGGCCTCGTCAAGGCGCTCGCCGGGATCATCAGCCCCGACGTGCTGGCCGAGCTCAACGATTACGTCCGTGAAGAGCTGATCGACGAGATGGAGCCGCAGCAGGTCGCGGACATCGCCGGTCAGCTGGACACGGACGACGCGGTCGCGTTGATCGAGGATCTCGACGCCGACGACCAGCAGGCGGTGCTGCGGGCGATGGAGCCCGACGACCGCGCCGCGGTCGAGGAAGCCCTCAGCTTTCCGGAGGAGTCCGCCGGACGCCTCATGCAGCGCGATCTGTGCGCGGTGCCGGAGCATTGGAAGGTCGGGCAGGTCATCGACTACCTGCGGTCGAACGCAGAGCTGCCGACGGACTTCTGGGAAGTGTTCGTGGTCAGTCCCGACCACCACCCGGTCGGAACGTGCAAGCTGTCGACCATCCTGCGAACGCCGCGGACGAAGATGGTCAGCGAGATCATGGCGCGCGAGCAGACCCTGATCCCGGTCGACATGGATCAGGAGGACGTCGCGAGGCGCTTCCAGAAGTACGCGCTCGTGTCCGCTGCGGTGACCGACGACAGTGGGCGTCTCGTCGGCATGATCACCGTCGACGACATCGTGCACATCATCCAGCAGGAGGCCGGCGAGGACATCACCTTGCTGTCCGGTGCGGGCGAAGGCGACATCAACGAGCCCTTGCCGATGACCATCCGCACGCGCGTCGCGTGGCTGGTGGTGAACCTGGGCGCGACGATCTGCACCGCATCCGTGGTCGGCCTGTTCCGTGGCGAGATCGGGCGCTTCGCAATCCTCGCCGCGCTGATGCCAATCGTCTCGGCACTCGGCGGGAATGCGGGGACGCAGACTCTTGCAGTCGTGGTGCGCGCTCTGGCCACGAACCAGCTGACGAGCGCCAACACCGCGTGGATGCTGCTGCGCGAGTTCCGCATTGCGATTGCTAACGGCGCGGCGCTTGGCCTGGTTGGCGCAATCGGAAGCTACGTCGTCCTGGGTAACGCGACGCTCTCAGTGGTGTTCGGCATGGCGATGCTGATCAACAGCCTGGTCGCCGGCCTCGTCGGGGTGCTGGTGCCGGTCACGCTCGACAAGGCGCGTCTGGACCCGGCCGTGGCCTCGGCGGTTTTCGTGACCACGATGACCGACGTCATGGGTTTCTTCACCTTTCTCGGTCTCGCGGCGCTCTTCCTCGTTCCCTAAACGCTTGAAATCGCTGCGCTCTCGAAGCAAATCGCGCCCGTGCCGAAACTTCACATGACCAAGGTGGCATTCGCCTGCCGCGACCTCGAGGCGCTCCAGGCGCGGATTGCTTCGCGCGCGGTCGGTGACGAGCTGCGCGTGCCGACGCGCATGCGTCCCAAGCGCGCTGCCGAGCTGGTCGGCGGGTCGCTGCACTGGATCGTGAAGCACCGGATTATCGCCCGGCAGGAAATTCTCAGTTTCGCGGACCGCGAGGACGGCCGCATCGACATCGTCTGCTCGGCCGAGCTGGAGACCGTCGCCCCGATGCCGCGCCGTGCGCACCAGGGCTGGCGCTATCTTGAAAACGACGACGCGCCGTCGACCGAAGATGACGGCAGCGGGCTCGGCACACTGCCTCCGCGGCTCTACGGACGGCTCGCCGCTCTGGCCCTTTTATAGTCGGCGAGCCGACGTTATCGGACCCTCCAGTCAACAGGGAGGCTTCACATGACCACGCTCACCACGTCCGCGCTGATCGACTCGAAGGTCGCTGACCGCGCCATGCTCAGCCATCCCTTCTACCAGGCGTGGACCGAGGGACGGCTCCCGCTCGCCACGTTGCGCGACTACGCTCGTCAGTATTTCCATCACGTCGAAGCCTTTCCGCGCGCGGTGAGCGCGGTGCACAGCGCCTGCCCGGATCGCGACGGCCGCCGGATGCTGGCCGAGAACCTGGCCGAGGAAGAAGGCATCGAGGCGGGCAAGCAGGATCACGCCAGCCTGTGGATGATGTTCGCCTGCGGGCTCGGGGAAAGTGAAGACGCCGTGCGCGCACAGCAGCTGAACGGCGAGACGCAGACCCTGATCGACACGTTCCGCAAGCTGTCGCGGCAATCCTATGCCGCGGGCCTTGGCGCACTATACGCCTACGAAAGCCAGTTCCCCGGCGTCGCCAGCGCGAAGATCGAGGGTCTGATCGACCGCTACGGCATCGAGGACGAGGCGACGCTGCGCTTCTTCCGCGTCCACGAAAGCGCGGACGTCGAGCATAGCGCGGTGTGCCGTTCACTGCTCGACCGCCTGACGGAGAATGAAAAGGCCGAAGCCGTCGCGGCCGGCGAAGAGCTTGCCGGCGCGCTGTGGAATTTCCTCTCGGGCGTGGAGGCCCGCGCGACGATCAATTAGTGGTTTTGCAGCCGCTGACGGTCGTCGAGCCGGCGACCTTCAGCGTGCAGGCCGGCCGTCCGGCAAAGCGGATGGTCGCGTTGCCCGTCCCGTCGACCTTCACCGAATTGGTCACGTTGGCGTCGACGGTCGCTGCACCCTCGGCGCCGACGGTCGCATCAGTGGCCTGAAGATCGGACGCAATCAGTGTCGAAATTCCGCGGACGAGCGCCGTCAGCTTCTTGGTTTTCCCGGACAGCTTGGCATTTGCACTGCCGACCAGGCCAACATTCAGCTGGTCGACGTCGACGCTGTCGATCTGCGCGTCGCCCGCGCCTTGCACCGACAAGGCGAAGCTCAGTCCCTTCACGCGGGAAATGGATAGTGAGCCGGCGCCGTTGACCCAGGCGTTGCTGAGCTCGTGCACCCCGATCGCGATTTCGACAGGGCCGGCGTCGGCGCCCGGGTAGCCGCCCCACGACCCGCTTCCGGGATGCACCACCAAGGTGTCGCCGCGCACGTCGATGGCTACGCGATCGAGCGCGGCGTTATTTCCCGTGGCCTTGGCGAAGGGCGGAATGCCTGTCGTCACCGTGACCTTGTACGGCCCGTCGACCCGGATCTTGGTGAAGCCCGAGACGCCGAAATTACGGCTGGCGGCGGAAGCCGGCGAAGCAATCGCGGCCAGCATCGCCGCGACGATCAGGGAGGTGCGCATGCGCCCACCTCCCACGATTGTGGTTAACGACCGCCTAAGAGCAGCGAACGTCACCCGAGCCGGCCTTGTTGATCTTGCACTTGGCGCCGCCGCTGATGTCGACGTCGCCATTCCCCATGATGTCCACGTCCGCAGTCCGCGTCGCGTGGGCACGCACGCTGCCCGATCCGGCGATCGACACCTTGATGTCCTCGGTCTGCAATTGCGCGGCATCGACATCGCCCGATCCGGCGATGTCATATTTGGCGGAAGCCGCCTTGCCCGCGCCCTTGATGCTGCCCGAGCCTGCGATGTCAACCTTCAGGTCCTGAACATCGAGCGTGCCCACGTCGAGGTCGCCCGAACCGGCGACGACGCCCTTGAAGTCGTCCGCTTTCACCTTGTCGATGCGGATGCCGCCCGAGCCGGCGATGGTCGCGCCGGTCAATTGCGGGACGGTGACCATCATCGTTGCCTTGCCGTGGGTCGACCAGCCGCCAAAGTTGAACCAGCTGCGCTTCTGGCCAGGGCGGATGATCAGCTTTCCATTCTTCACTTCGACGACCGTCTTCTCGAGAAGCTTTTGCGATCCGTTCGCCGACACGCTGGGGTTGGCGCCGGTGCGCACCTGCACCTCATACGGACCCGCGACCTCGATCTGTTCGAAATTGCCGACCTGATAGTTGCGCGAGACAGCCGGGCCAGCGTCCTCGTCGTCCGAGCTGTGCACGTTGCAGGCCGACAAGGCGGCGGATGCAGCGATGGTGGCGATGATGGTGGTACGCATGGTGTCAATTTCCCCGTTTATGCGGTGGATGATGCCAGAAAAGTCGCGCGCGGCAATGCCGTCAGGAACAGCGGACGTCGCCGGACCCGCCACCATGGATGGTGCACTTCGCGCCGCCGGTGACGCTGACATCGCCGGAGCCCATGATGGTGATGTCGGCAGAGTCGGACGCTTGCAGCGAGACATCGCCGGACCCGCAGATCGAGATGCGAGCTTCGGCGACTTCGACATCTTCGGCGCTGATGTCTCCCGATCCGGCGGTCTCGAACGAACCGTTGGTGATGGTGCCGCCATCGATCGAGCAGTCGCCGGACCCGAATAGCGAAAACCTCGCCTGATCGACACTGATGTTGGCAATCGTCAGATCGCCGGATCCGGCGAGCGTCGCCTCGAACTCATCGCCTTCACATTGGTCGATCGATACGTCCCCGGAGCCATTCACAGACAGCTTGAACGCTGACGACGCAATCGTTTCGATCGTCAGATCGCCTGAGCGGAGCAGCGAGACCTCGGCGCGGTCGCCGTTGAGTTCGTCGATCTGGACGTCGCCCGATCCAGCCAAGGAAATCCTGGCGCTCCCGCTGGTCAGCGACTCGATGGAGACATCGCCGGAACCGCAACTGGCACATTCGAAAACATCGCCTTCCACGCGGTCGATCGTCACATCGCCGGAGCCCGTCAGCTGCACCGATTTCAATTCTTCGAGCGTGACGACGATCGAAACAGCCTCGTCCAGACCATCGTCCGTGCAACCGATAAACAGGCGCGCACCATCTTGCTCAATGGAAAGGGCGGCGAGGCCCTCGTCTGACCCGGAAGCTTCCACGCCGCAGCTCTCGCCAGTCTGAATTTCGACGTCGAACGGTCCGGACACGTGCACCTGGTCGAAGGGCTGCACGTCGAACGTTTTGTCCTCGCCGCGAACGTCATGCCGCGGATGCCGACGGTCCCGGTCTCTCCGGCCATCGCGCTCCTGCTCGCGGCGGGCCTGATAATGCGTGACGATGGCTTCGAGTATCTCAATCGCGAGCTGGCGGGGCATGACGACCTCCTAATCAGTGTATTACAACACCAATACACAATCGGAAGTTCCGTCGCAATGAGAATCCGTGTGTGGGGTTGCCCGTCGATGGAGGTTCGGTCGATACGACGCGACGACTATTGCGGAGAGACGGATGGCAGCAGCCGACAAGCCGGTGCGGAGAGTCACGATCGTCGGCGGGGGAACCGCCGGGTGGATGACCGCCGCCGTGCTATCCCAGTGGCTTAGCAAGGTTGAGATCACGCTGGTCGAATCTGAAGAGATCGGCACCGTGGGTGTGGGGGAGGCCACGATCCCACACATCCGCAATTTCTTCGCGCTGGCTGGGGTCGATATTCTGCAGATGATGGCCGCGACCAAGGCGACCTTCAAACTCGGGATTCAGTTCGTCGACTGGGGCGCGCCCGGCGAAAAGTACATTCACGGTTTCGGGAAGATCGGCCGCGACATGCTCTGGCTGCATCCCCACCAATTGTGGCTGGCCGCGCGTGAGCGGGCGCCGGATCAGGTGAAGCATTTCGACCATTATTCGCTCAACTGCGTGGCGTCGCTCCGCAACAAATTCGCCTTCCCCGACACGCGCAACCCGAACCTGCCGCTCGCGGATATCGATTACGCCTTTCACTTCGATGCATCGCTGCTCGCCCGCTTCCTCCGGACCGAAAGCGAAGCGCGGGGCGTGAAGCGTGTCGAAGGCCGCATCGTCCACGTGATCAAAAACGGTGAAAACGGCTACGTGGAAAAGGTCGTCCTGACCGACGGCCGCGAGGTTGAAGGCGACCTCTTCGTCGACTGCTCCGGAATGCGCGGGTTGCTGATCGGCGATGCGATGGGCATCGGCTACGAAAGCTGGAGCCGGTGGTTGCTGTGTGATCGTGCGCAGGCGGTGCCTTGCGAAAGCGTCGAACCGGTGACGCCCTATACCCGCTCCACGGCGAGGCGGGCAGGCTGGCAGTGGCGCATCCCGCTGCAGCACCGCATTGGCAACGGCTACGTCTATGCGTCCGGCCTCATCAGCGACGACGAGGTGGCGGGGTCGCTGCTGGCGGGACTCGATGGCGCCGCCCAAGCGGACCCCCGCCCAGTGAAGTTCGCCCCCGGGCGCAGGCTGGAGTCGTGGCACAAGAATGTTGTCGCGATCGGCCTTTCCTCGGGCTTTCTCGAGCCGCTGGAGTCGACCAGCATTCACCTCATCCAGACCGGCGTTCATCGCTTGCTCGCCATGTTCCCGGCGGAAAATTTCGCCGAGGCGGACGTCGCGGAATATAATCGCCAGGCGCGGACCGAATATGAGGATGTCCGCGACTTCATTATCGCGCATTACAAGGTGACACGTCGAAGCGGCGATCCGTTTTGGGATCACGTGCGCGAAATGGACGTGCCGGACACATTGAACGAGCGCTTCGACCTCTTCCGCTCATCCGGGCGCTTCTTCAAGCGCAGCGCTCAGGAACTGTTCGCCGAAGAAAGCTGGGTGCAGGTTCTGCTGGGCCAAGGTTTTGAGGCGCGCGCCGACCCAGTCACCGAATTCGTCCCCATCGATGACATCACAGGGTTCCTCAAGGACGTTGAAGAGGTCATCGACGAAGCTGCCGGCCGAATGATGGATCACGGCGAGTTCGTCCGCCGATTGCCGACCAGCACGGAGGCGGCCACCGCGCAGCTCAAGGCCGAAGCTGCTTCCCCGCAAGTCAGCTTCAGCCTGCGTTACGAAGGGTTTGGCGCGAGCTGACTTCGTGTCGCTCAAGCCACAGCGTGGCGGAAATTCACGGCTGAACGAACGGTAGGATTGACTCGGCCTGCGTGCGCGGCATTTATCCGGCCTTCGGTTAGCGAGGGCTCGGGCTTTTGTGTAACCGGTTACATCACCGAATCTCGGGAGAGGGGACCCAGGTGAACACGACTTCTAACCGGCGCCAGCTCACATCTGGCATTTCAATCATCGCCATCGCCGCCGCCATGGGCTTCGCAACGCCCGCGAGCGCGCAAGAACAAACCGCTAGTCTTCAGGGCCACGTCGAAGGCGCGGCTGCCGGCGCACAGGTTGTCGCGACTGACCAGCTAACCGGCCAGAAGGGCGTCGGCACCGTCGACGCGCAGGGAAATTACACCATTCTCGGGCTGCGTCCGTCGACCTACTCGGTCGCGGTGGCGGGCAAGGATGCGCAGTCGACGACGCTGCTCGTCGGTCAGACCGTCACGCTCGATTTCGGCACACCGGCCGCGGCCGCTGCCGCCACCGCTGGGGGGCGCATTGTCGTTACCGGCCGGCGAACCGCGCAGCCGACCCAGGCGCAGACCGTCGCGACAAACATCACGACCGCGCAGATTGAAAACCTGCCGCAGAACCAGCGCAACTTCCTGAGCTTCGCCGACCTGGCACCAGGCGTCGCGGTGACTCGCGGCGGCAATGCGCAGCTGCAAGCCGGCGCGCTGTCGTCATCGAATACCAACGTCCTGCTCGACGGGATGAGCTTCAAGAACCCCATCAACCACGGTGGTGTGTTTGGGCAGAATTTCGGTCTCGGCAACCCGTTCCCGCAGGTCGCCATTCAGGAATATCAAATCCAGACGCAGAACTTCGGCGCCGAAACCGGTCAGGCCGGTTCGGCGGTGATTTCCGCCATCACCAAGACCGGCGGCAACAAGATCCATGGCTCGGCCTTCATCCAATGGCAGCCGAAGAGCTTCATCGAACAGCCGTATTTCGACAAGAAGGCCGGCCTGAAGAAGCCGCCGTATGACCGGAAGCAATTCGGCGGCGAAATCGGCGGGCCGATCATCCCGGGCAAGCTGCATTTCTATCTAGCGGCTGAAGGTCTCTCGCAGAAGCTGCCGAGTTCGACCGGCAACGTCCTGCCGATCTTCCCATCAGCGCTGGTCAGCCAGGTGAACGTCTCCCACAACGGCGACTTCCACCAAGGTCTCTATTTCGGCAAGCTGACCTACTACATGTCGCCGTCCGACACGTTCAACCTGATTGGGTACGTGCGTCGTGAAAGCAATTTGACCGACATTGCCGGCAACGCGACGGAGAGCCACGGGCGTCACATTCTGACCCGCCAGACGCGCGGTCAGTTCCAGTGGACGCACACCCAGGGCAATTTCTACAATCAGTTCAACGCCGCATGGGACAAGGGCGAGCAATCCACTCCGCGGGTCACGACGGGTCCTGAATTCGTGCTTTCCAACGGAACGGGCACGGACTTTTCCGAAGGTATCCTGACGGGCGCCCACTTCTTCGAGCAAGGCGACAAGCAGCGCTACATCACGCTGAAGAACGATTCGACGCTTCGCCTCGGCACCAACACTGTGAAGTTTGGCGGGCTGCTGAATTTCATGAGTCTCTCGCGCACGGTCGCGAATGCCTTCGACGGTCGTTATTACTATCCCAATCCGGGGCCGTCCGGCACGTTTGATCCCGCGACCAACCAGCCCTATGGCGCGCGCATCAATGTCCAGCCGTCGCCGACGCTCAATGCCAAGAATACGCAAATGGGCCTGTATGTGCAGGACGAATGGAAGCCCGATGACCGCTGGACGGTCAACGCCGGCATCCGTTGGGATTACGAGACCAACGATCACAACAACAAGTATGTGACCCCGACGGCGATCGCGACCGCGCTCCGCAACTATCAGGGTTGGCAGGCGCGCGGCATCGACCCGAACGATTACATCTCCACGGGCAACAACCGGAAGGCGGATTGGAAGCGGTTCCAGCCGCGTCTCGGCGTCTCGTACGACGTGCACGGTGACCGCGACTTGATCCTGTTCGGCGGCGCTGGCCGTTACTACGATCGGCCGCTGTTCATCGAAGGGGTGATCGAAACGCTCACCAATTCGAACAACATCCGCACCGTGTTCTTCTGCCCGAACGGCGGCGCCAGCCAGGGCACTGGCACGGGCGTCGATGCGGCCAATTGCGCACGCTTCACTTCGGCGCTTCGCGATCCGGCGGCGCTTCGTACGCTGGCTGCCTCCCAGAACGGCTCGGGCGGCGATGTCTTCGTCTTGCCGAACAAGCTCCGGAGCCCATATTCGGATCAGTTCGACATCGGCGTCCGCAAGCGGTTCGGCGACATCACGGCCGAGCTGACCTACAGCCACATTGAATCGCACCACATCTTCATGTTCGAGCGGGCGAATTTCTACTCGAACGGCTGGTATTCGCGGCGGCTGACAACGAATTCCACGGGCGCGGTAATCGGTTGCACCGATGGCGGTATTCAGTGGATCCAGGACTTCACGCCGGGCACGAACTACGCCGCCTGCCCCGCGCAGAACGGGCAGCTTGCCGGTTTCTCGGGCAAGTTGAACCGCGGCGCGGACAATGGTCGTGCGCGGTACGACGCAATCTACGTGAAGATCGAAAAGCCGTTCACCGACCGCGCCACCTGGGGCTTCACGCAGGCGCTCACGGTGTCGAATGGCCGCAGCAATGTTGCCCAGGAACTCAACAGCGACGAGTTCTACAACGGCCCGTTCCTCGACAGCTACGGCTGGAATCGGGTCAACGGTACGGAGAAGTGGCGGTCGGTTACCTCAGCGACCTTCCGGGCTCCTTACGGTTTCACGCTGTCGGGCCTGCTTACGCTGACCTCCGGTCCGTCTTTCGGCAAACTGCTGGCGCCGTGGAACAGCAGCATTCAGCCGCCGGATGGCGCCTGCTGCTACGCCAACTTCGGCGGCGTCTACTTCCCCAAGAAGGACATCGGCTACAAGCGGCTCGACCTGCGTGTCGCCAAGACCTTCAAGATGCCGTGGGGCCACGAAGCGACGATCGACTTCGCCGCGTTCAACGTCTTCAACTGGCTCAACCGCAATTATTCGGCCTGGGGTGCCGGCGCGGGCGACAATCCGCCGCTCAAGGAAAACAGTCAGGTCGGCAACGATCAACGCGAGTTCCAGGTGGGCCTCAAGTACAAGTTCTAAGCGTCCGAAGACGTGGAGAGGGAGGCGGAAACGCCTCCCTCTTTTCATGATAGGAGATGGCGTGAGGCCCGCGCTCCATCGAATCGGAAACGAGCAGGCACCCGTCGTTGTCATTGACGGATTCAGCGGCCGGCTCGACGAGATTCTCAACCTCGCCGACGCGCTGGCGCCCTATCCCGAAATCGCGGGCAGCTATTATCCCGGCGTGCGGCGGGTAATCACCGCGGCGGACCGCGCGAACGACTACGTGGAGAAGAGTTGCGGCGAGGCTGGGCAATTCATCGCCGGCGCCTTCGATATCGACAAGTTCAAGCTGCTCGAAGCGAGCTTCTCAATCGTGACGACCGATCCCGCCGACCTTTCGTCTCCACAACGAGCGCCGCATTTCGATTCGCCTGATCCGAAGCATTTCGCCATGCTTCACTATCTGCGCGTTCCCACCGGTTCGGGGACCGCATTCTATCGGCAGCGGGCGACCGGCATCGAACGCGTAACCGAGCGTAACATCGCGCAATTCGTCACCGCGGCTGAGCGTGATGCCGCTCAGCTCAAAGCGGGGTCGGGCTACATCAACAGTTCGGATCGATTTTTCGAACAGATCGCGGCATTCGAGGCGATCCCGGATCGCCTGTTGATCTACCAAGGCGGCCTGCTTCATTCGGGTATCATTCCCGCGGGCATGAACTTCAGCGCCGATCCGCAACGGGGCCGCCTCACGGCTAATTTCTTCCTGCTTGGACGATAGGAGAACAATATGCGCAGCCCGGTCCTCCTGCTCGTCTCGTCAGCGCTGATTTCAGCAGCTGCCCCCGCGCAGCAGCGCACCTACGCCAATCCCGTCGACGTCGATTACCGCTACAATTTTGAGCAGATCAACAACGGCGTGTCCTACCGCACCGGCGCCGATCCAGCCGTCGTCAATCACCGTGGTACCTATTACCTCTTCATGACGCTGGCCGACGGCTATTGGCGCTCGACCGATCTCATCAACTGGCAATTCGTCACGCCGTCGCGCTGGCCGATGCAGAGCATCGTCGCACCCGCCGCCTGGTCGGACGGCGAGCGCATCATCCTCGAACCCTCGATGATGGAGCCCGGCGCTATCCTGTCTTCCACCGCGCCCGACACTGGCAAGCTGGACTTCTGGGTCCGCAAGATGCCGGACAATCCGGGCACTGTGAACAAGGATCCTGAACTGATGAAGCCGGGCGAGATCCCGACCGGTCCGTGGGACCCCGGCCTGTTCAAGGACGATGACGGCCGCTGGTATCTCTACTGGGGCTCGTCGAACGTCTATCCGATGTTCGGTCAGCGGATCGCATTCGCCGACGGCAAGATGACCTACGAAACCCACGCCGAGCCGATGCTTCGCCTGCATCCGGACCTGCACGGGTGGGAGCGCTTCGGGCAGGACCATTGCGCCTGCTGGCAGCCCGGAAAGCCAAGCCCGTCCTACATGGAAGGCGCCTGGATGACGAAGCATGGCGGTCGCTACTATCTCCAGTACGGCGCGCCGGGCACCGAGTTCAACGTGTACGGCAACGGCGTGTACGTCGGCGAGAAGCCGCTCGGTCCCTTCACCTACGCCCCCTATAACCCGGTCGCTTATCGCCCCGGCGGATTTGCCGAGGGCGCGGGTCACGGCTCCACCTTTCAGGACAATGCCGGCAATTGGTGGAACACGGGCACCAGCTGGATCGGCTACAACTGGGGAATGGAACGGCGGATCGTCCTGCACCCCGCCAAATTCTATCCCGACGGACAAATGGCGGTGTCCACGCGGTTCGGCGATTTTCCGCATTACGCGCCGTCATCGCGGTTCGACGACCCCGACAAACTGTTCACCGGCTGGATGGTGTTGTCCTACCGCAAGCCGGTCGTCGCTTCCTCGACGAAAGCCGGCTGGGGAACGGCGGCGGTCACCGACGAAGATCCGCGCACCTTTTGGGTCGCGGCGGAGAACAAGCCCGGCGTGACGCTGACGCTGGACCTCGGCGCGCCGCAGACCGTCCGCGCGCTGCAGGTCAATTTCGCGGATTATCAATCCGGCCGCTTCGCGGATGCCGCGGACATTTACACTGACTTTGTCATGCAGGCGTCGAACGACGGCAGGACTTGGCAGGAAGTCGCGCGCACCGAAGCTCCGCGGCGCGATCGGCCCAACGCCTATTTCGAATTGCGCCAACCGGTGCGGGCTCGTTTCATCCGTTACGTGCACGGCCACGTCGGCGCGGCCAATCTGGCGATCAGCGACATTCGCGTGTTCGGTAATGCCGACGGCCCGCTGCCTGCCCAACCCGGCGGCCTCGTTGCGCAACGCCACGCGGACGAACGCGATGCGACCATCCGCTGGACCCGCGTGCCCGGCGCCGTCGGTTACAATATCCGCTTCGGTATCCGGCCCGACCGACTGACGCTGACGCACCAGTTGTGGGCGGACGAGCTCGGCGCAGAGCCCAGCCTCTCGAAGGAATTGCGGTCGCTCAACAAGGGCGTGCCTTATTGGGTCGCGGTCGAAGCCTTCAATGAAAGCGGCGTTTCGAAGCTCAGCGGCGTCGTCCCGGTCCGCTAGGCGAGCCAGCCGCCGGTGAACCCGGCGAGCTTCAGCCCCCTGCGGATCGCGGGCACCTGCCGCATCGTCCGCCACACGAAATCGTCGCGGTAATTCGCGGCCTGCAGCAAGATCGGCCCCTGGTCGATGCCGAGATAATCCTTCGCCACCCAGCCGGTCTGCGGATCGACCGTCCCGGTTTCGACCTTCACTTTGATGTTCCGGAACGTCGGGTTGAACGAGTCGAGGAAGCCGTACTTTTGGTACAGGCCCGGCCACTTCATCATCGCAGCCGCCGCGGGAATGCAGATCTCGGACGCGAACGGTAATGATCCTAATGCGGCCGTCGGCGCGATCGTGCCGTCGTCGCGGCCATCCGGTTCGGTCATCGGCCCGCGGGCTGAATATCCGAAGAACTCGCGAATGCCGTCCTTCACCTCCGCCTGGAATGAGCCCGGACCATCACAGGCCGTGAGGCCCCAGATGTCCTTCGAATAGCCGTCCCAACGCATCGGGTTGGCAATGCAATAGGCACGGTTGGCGTAAGTCGCACGGCGGCTGTTCTCGAAATAATCGAATCCCGCCTCGCGCATTACACGGTCGCGGATACCGCGGAAGTCGATCCAGATGTGGCTGTACTGGTGTCCGAACAGCGGCGCGAACGCGATCCGGTGCGTCGGCCCGTGGCCGCGCCAGAACGGCTCGTAGGATGCCGTCCACACACCCCAGCTGTTTGCGGGGACCGGATGCAGCGGCGCGCCGAGCGCGAGGATGTAGATGAACATCCCCTCGTTCATGCCGTCCCAGTGACGGTCGATCAGCCCGCTCCCCGGGTGCCAGCCCATGGAGAGCGCGCGGCGGCCGTCGGAGCGGAAATGATTCCAGTCGGCGCGCGCGTAGATCTTTTGCGCAAGCTCGCGGATCTCGCGTTCGGCGGGATGCGCGCCGCTGTAATATTGGCCGGCGAACAGGATGCCCATCAGCAGGATGGTGGTGTCTACGCTCGACAGTTCGACGTCGCGGAACCGCAGGCCCGTGTCCATGTCGATGAAGTGGTAAAAAAAGCCGGCGTGCCCCGTCGTACCGGTCGGCGCCGGACCCTGCGGCGCGTTCCAGAAGAAGCGGAGCGTCGTCAGCGTCAGATCGCGCGCTTCGCTGCGCGAGCACCAGCCGCGCTCGACGCCGACGGCGTAGCAGGGGAGGGCGTAGCCGACCGACGCGATGCTGCAGAAGGAAGGCGTCGGCCAGCGATCGGGGACGAGGCCGTTCTTGCGGTTGGCCGTATCCCAAAACCAATTGAAGGTACGTCGTTCGATATCGCCGTAGAATGCTGGCAGGCTTCGGCTGCTGGCTGCAAAAGCGGGTGCCGGCAACGCGGCTCCGGCGGCCGCCGCCAGAGCCGACGCGCCCAGAAACTCACGGCGATGCAACGGACCGATCATTTTTGCGTGGTGCTCCTGACGACGAGTTCGGGTTTGTGCAGCTCGTTATCTTGGTCATCGCCGCCGGCGAGCACGGCAAGCAACCGCGAGATCGCGCGCTCACCCAATTCGGCAATGCGCACGCGCACGGTCGTCAGGCCAAGGTGCGCCGCCTGCGGGATGTCGTCGAAGCCGGCGACCAGCACATCCTCGGGCACGCGCCGGCCCGCGGCCTGCAGCGCCTGCATCGCGCCGATCGCCATATTGTCGTTGGCTGCGAAGATCGCGTCGAACTCGGCGCCGCGGGCCAGCAGTTGCTCGACCGCGCGCGTGCCGGATTCTTCGTAGAAATCCCCTTCGACGATTTCGAGCGTTGCCGCAGACTCTCCTTCGACGACTCGAGCAAAGGCGTCGGCGCGCTCCTGCGCGTCGATGTTCCCGGTCGGCCCGGTGATGTGCACCAGCTTGCGGCGTCCGAGGTTGAGGAAATGCTCGCCCACCATCGCCGCGCCCGCTGCATTGTCGAGGTGGATGCCGGGTCGCTGCGCCGACGGGGCGCGGGTGTTGATCAGCAGGGTTGGCAGTCCTTGCGGCAACGCCTCAACCAGTTCCTGGTCCTGCACATGCGGCGCCATCAGCAGCAGGCCGTCGACCCGTCCGCGCATCGCCCTAAGCACCTGGTTGCTCCCCGGCGCATCGCGATGGATGTTGGTGAGCAGCAGGAAATAGCCGTGCTCGCTGGCGACCTCGTCCATGCCGCGCACGACTTCGGAAAAGAATTCGCCGTGGAGCGCCGGTAAAACGACGCCGAGCGCATTGGTGCGCGAAAGGCTCAGGCTGCGGGCGCCGGCGTGCGGGACGTATCCCAGTTCGCGCGCCGCGGCGTTGACCTTTTCCTTGGCTTGCTCGCTGACATTTTCGAACCCGTTGAGGACTCGGGAAACCGTGGCGACGGACAATTGCGCGCGTCTGGCAACATCCCGGATCGTCGGTTGCGGCATCGCGGATTGTTGTGCTGCAATTTCGAGCAAAGTCACGCCTTTGTTAGCGTTGCAAAATCGCGAAGACCGCGTCATGTAACCGGTTACATGAGCAGTCAAGCGAGAGAGTTGCTGCTATGGCGTGCCGGCCGCGTCGGTGTGCCGGACCGGGTGGAGGGAGAGTTCATGGACGAAATCCGCGTATCCAGGCGGGCTGCCCTGATGGGCGCGGGCGCCGTGATGGCTTGGGTCGCGAGCCCGGCGCGCGCGCTGTTGCAGGCGGTTGGCGAAGTTCCGGTCCCGGCCAATGTCGAGCGGCTGATCGGCCAGATGACGCTGGAAGAAAAGGCGGGCCAGCTCAGCCTGATGCCTTCGGCCTGGGGCGGCGGCGCTGCTCTTTCACTCAACCCGGCCAGCGCCGGTCCGAATTTCCAGCAACAGGTCGAGGAGGCGCGTCGGGGTCAGCTGACCGGCGTGTTCAACGGCAATGGCGCGACCATGGCCAAGATCCTGCAGACGGCGGCGGTGCGCGAGTCGCGCCTGAAGATCCCACTTATCTTCGCGGCCGACGTCATTCACGGCCACCGCACGATCTTCCCCGTGCCGCTTGCCGAAGTGGCAAGCTTCGAGCCTGACCTCGCGCGCCGCACCGCCGAGGCCGCGGCCTTCGAAGCCGCCGGCGCGGGCATCGACTGGACCTTTTCGCCGATGGTCGACATCGCCCGCGACCAGCGCTGGGGCCGTGGTGTCGAGGGTGGCGGCGAAGACGTGCTGCTTGGCAAGATTTTCGCCGCGGCGCGCGTGCACGGCTTCCAGGGCACCGACCTCAAGTCGACCGAGCGCGTCCTGTCGTGCATCAAGCATTTCGCGGCCTATGGTGGCGCGGAATCCGGTCTCGACTACAATGTCGTCGACGTTTCCGAGCGCACGCTGCGCGAAATCTACCTGCAACCGTACAAGGCTGGCGTCGATGCGGGCGCCCTGTCGGTGATGGCGTCCTTCAATGAGCTCTCGGGCGTTCCGGCGACCGGAAATCACTGGTTGCAGACCGAGGTTTTGCGCGGCGAGTGGGGCTTCAAGGGCTTCGTCGTCTCCGACTACACCGGCGACGAGGAAATGATCGCCGGCGGTTTCGCCAAGGACGGCCGCGACGCCGCGCGCATCGCGTTCCTCGCGGGCGTCGACATGAGCATGACCAGCGGCCTCTACCGCAAATATCTGCCTGAGCTTGTCCGCGGCGGTGCGGTGCCGCAGGCGCAGCTCGATCAATCGGTCCGCCGTGTGCTTGCGCTAAAGGCCATGCTCGGCCTGTTTGACGATCCTTTCCGCCGCATCGACGTGAAGCGCGAAAGCGCCCGCTCCATGCTGCCGAAAACGCGCGCGCTCGCCCGCGAATCCGGTCGCAAGTCGATCGTGCTGCTCAAGAACGACGGCGACCTGTTGCCGCTGCCGCGCTCGGGCAAGCGAATCGCGATCATCGGCCCGTTCGCCAGCGGCCTCCACGACCTCGTCGGCCCTTGGGTTGTCTATGGCGACGACGCAAAATCGGTCGACCTCGCGACGGGCGTCCGCAATGCGATCGCCGACAAAAATTCGCTGCTGATCGCGCAAGGCTCGAACGTCGAAGAGCCGCTGGCCGGCGGCATTGAGGCTGCCGTAACCGCGGCGCGTCAGGCCGACGTCGTCCTGCTCGCCATCGGCGAATCGCAGGGCATGTCCGGCGAAGCGCAATCGCGTACGGAAATCGTCGTTCCCGCGCCGCAGCAGGCGCTCGCCGAAGCCGTCGCCGCGACGGGCAAACCCATCGTCGTTATCCTCAAGCACGGCCGCGCCCTCGCGATTGAAGGCGCAGTCGCGAACGCACAGGCCATCCTCGCTACCTGGTTCCTCGGCACGGAGACCGGCAACTCGATCGCCGACGTCCTGTTCGGCGCCTACAGCCCGTCGGGACGGCTTCCGGCGAGTTTCCCGTTACGGTCCGGCCAGCAGCCTTACTACTACGCGCACAAGCCGACCGGCCGGCCCAACCCGGGCAAAACGCTGGAGCCCTACAAGGCCCACTTCCGCGGCATCCCAAACGCGGCCCTCTACCCGTTTGGCCACGGCCTGACCTACGGCAAGATCGACTATGCCGGGCTGGCGCTCAGCGCTCAGGCGTTCCCGCGCAACGGCGAGATCAGCGTCAGCGCGACGATCACCAACCGCGGCAAATATGCGGCCGAGGAAGTGGTTCAGCTCTACACCCATCAGCGAACGGCCAGCATCACGCGTCCGGTGCGCGAGCTAAAGGCGTTCAGGAAGATCACCCTTGCGCCGGGTCAATCCGAAACGGTGCGCTTCACGTTGCGTGCAGCGGACCTCGCGTTCGTTGGCCGCGACAACAAATGGACGACGGAGCCCGGCGCGTTCGACGTGTGGATCGCACCGTCGGCGGAGAGCGACGGCGTTCATGGGCAATTCGAGCTAACCGCCTAGCGCGCCTGTTTCTCGCGCCCGATCGGATTGAAAAGCATCGCGGCGCTGGACAGCAGCAGGAAGAACAACGGCACCAGCGCCGTCGTCGCGCGCATTCCGGACAAGGTATCGGCGGTCTGGTGGACGTTTGCGACATAGCCTGAGGACGCGAAACTCCAGCCCAATATCGCGGTGGCGATCCCGATCGCGATCCGTTGCAACAATGACGCGACGCCAAACACCGTTGCTTCGACATGCAAGCCGGTCTCCTTCGCGCCGTATTCGATCGTGTTCGGCAGCATCGCCCAGAAGGAGAAATGCAGGCCCACAATCACCACCTGCATGCAAACCAGGAAGAACTGCATGCTGCCCGGACCCCGAATATCCACGGTGGCGAAGAAGCTGAGACCGGCGATCCCGAGGCCCGCGGCGAGCAGCCACAGCGTGCGTAATCCGATCCACCGGCCGAGCAGCATCCAGGCGGGAATCGCGACGCCACTGACCAGTGCCATTGAAGCGAGCGCGAGCTGCCCTGCCTCGGGATCATTGAGCAGATACTTGAAGTAATAGAGCACGGATTTACCCAGCACGGTGACCGCCACGATCATCGCCATCATCGCGAGGTTGAGGCTCAGAAACGCGCGATTGCGCGCCAGGCTGGCGAGTGCCGCCATGACCCCTGAGGGCAAGGGTCGGTCGCCCTCGATGTGCTCGCGATAGCGGGTCCCGACGAGGACCAGGATCACCGAACCGGCTATAGCGAAGATGATTGCGGCGCCGAGGTAAGCTCGTGCCGGGGAACCACCCAGCAGGCGATGGCCGATCGGGATGGTGCCGACGGCAACGAACGCTGCGGCCGCCGTCCCGAACAACATGCGCAGTCCGGCGACAAGACTGCGATCATTGGTGAACGGTGAGATGCGTGCGGTCATCGCCAGATAGGCGACATTCACGGCGGCATAGGCGGTGCGGAATAACATATGCGCGATCAGCACGCCCGCGATGCCTAACGCGCCGCGTACGGGCGGGGCGTAGGTCAGGATGAAGGTCAGCCCGAGCGGGACCGCGCCGACAGTGAGCAGCGCGCCGAAGCGGATTCGCGATTGCCAGCGGTCGACCAGGATGCCCGCCAAAAAATTGGCGAACCCGTCCCACACCGAGGCGATCATGTAGATGGTCGCCGCGACCGCGATCGGCAGCTCGATGCCGTCCGTGTAATAGAACAGGAGGAAGAGCATGACGCTCTGCCAGTAGAGATTGAAGGCGAAGTCGCCGAAGGCGAACAGGACCAGCCCCGCCTTCGATGGCCGGGCTCCGGCTGCGTCCGGAAGAGTCACCTGCGTCTCACATGCCCGTAGCGGCGAACGTGTGCCCGTCCGGATCGAGATCGCGCAGATCGCGGCCGCGGGTTTCCTTGCCAAAGATCGCAACCAGTGCCGCGGCGGCGATTGTCGGAGCCGTGATCAGCACGGCGACGATGGCCAGCGGTGGTACCAGGGCGAGGATTGCGAGGAACTGCGCCAGCATTCCGCCCGCCTTGCTGCACGCCGCGACCGTACCCGTCGTGCGTCCACGGATCCGCAGCGGGAAACTCTCGGCCGTATAGGGCAGCAGCATGGCGATTAGCGCGTTGGTGCCGACGATCAGCACCGCGACGGGCAACACCGGGCTGCCGTCGCCCGCGAGTTCGAGGCGCAGGACGCCGATCAGCCCGATGATGGTGATGACGATCGATCCCACCACCGACCATTTCGCACTCCAGCGGCTGTACGCCCAGGCGGCGACGAAGATCGTGGGAAAGGCGATCAGCGCGGATTCGGCGAGCAGCTTGCTGGTCGAAGCAACGCTGTGCCCTTTCGCGACGAGATCGGCGGGAAGCCACAAAAGGAGGCCGAAATTGATCAATCCATAGGCGATCGCAGCAAGGCTGAGCGCGATGAGCTTGCTAGTGAACGCACCGCCGGAGAGCGATGCGGTTTGCGGCTTGCGCTCGTCGGACATTTTCGCGGTGGGAGCCTTGTGCGCGCTTGCACCGAAGCGCTGCATTACCGCCTGCGCTTCGGCCCGACGGCCGCGCGCCAGTAGGAACTTCGCCGATTCTGGAATGAAGGCGCCGAGCAGTACCAGCGACAAGCCCGTTGGCAGGTTCAGCAGCCACAGGATGCGCCAGCCGAACACCGGCTGAAGCAGCGCCGACGACCCGCTCGCCGCGAAATAACCGCCAACGGCACCCAGGCCGCCAACCAGCACCAATGCCCAGCCGCGATGCCTGCTCGGCATCATTTCCGCGAGCAGCGCATAGGTCACCGGCAGCATCCCACCGGCGGCAGCGCCCATCATGAAGCACATGCCGACGTTCCACCACAACGACGGCATCGCGCCGCAGATCGAGGTGCCGACGAACATCACGGCGGACAGCAGGATCGATGCCTTGCGGCCATAGATGTCGGCAATCACGCCCCATAAGATCGATCCGACGACCGTGCCGGTCAGCGCCGAGAATGGTACGAGCGAGACGACCGCTTTGGACTCCCGATACTCGTCGATCATCCCTGGGATTGTGAAGCCGAGGCTGGCGGGCTTCATGATGTCGATGACCAGCGCAAGCACGAGGATCGTCAGCAGCGCCCAGTGCGCGCGGGTCAGCGGCGCATCCTCTGGCGGCGATACGCTGATGTCCTGCGCCGCGGCCAGTTGGCTGGCGACATTGCGCGGCAGCAGGCCGTAAGCGGCAATCGCAATCCCGCCGACGATGGCGGCCATGCCGAACAGCATGGCCGTGTCCATCGGCATCCCGGCCAGTCGGAATCCCATTGACCGGCCCATCATGAACATCGGCAGGTGCAGAACCACGCCGATCGTCACGAGGATTACGCCGCCGATGAACGCCCAAATGCTGCTGCGGTCGTCTAAAGTCGAACTGCTAGTCATGATGCTCCGGCTGAACGCGCAGCATCGCGAGCGCTGCGATCGCCATGACTAGCGCGGCCGCCAGCATCGTCCAGATCGGCTGGTCCGGGAAAAAGGCCGCCATGATCGAACCCATGACCGTCGCGACCAGCAATTGCGGGATGACGATGAAGACGTTGAACAGCCCCATGTAGATACCGAGCTTCCGCTGCGGCAGGCTGCTGGCGAGGATCGAATAAGGCATGGCGAGGATCGACGCCCAGGCGATGCCGACGCCAATCTCCGAGATCAGCAACAGCTTGGGATCGCGAATGAATAGGAAGCTCGCATAGCCCGCGGCGCCGGCGAGCAGACAGATCATGTGCGTGCGCACCTTTCCGATCGATCGTGCAAGCGCGGGCAGGATCGCGATGGCGGCGACCGCGGCAACGCCGTTGTAGACGGCGAACAGCACGCCGACCCAATTGCCCGCTTCCTGGAAGCCCGCGCTGGCCGGGTCGGGCGACTGGTAGAAATTGCGCGCGACCACCGGCGTCGTGTTGATCCACATTATGAAAAGCGCGGACCAGCTGAAGAACTGGACCAGCGCGAGACGCTTCATGATCGTTGGCATCCCCGCGAAGTCGCCGACGATGTTCGCCAGCATGTTCGACGACCGCCCCGCCTTTGCCAGGCGAATGGCCGCGATCGAGGCGATCCCGTAAGCAATCAGCAATCCGCCGAGCAGATAGACTTCCTTTTGCAGGGCGAACTGCTCGGTGACGAACGCGACGGCAGCGCCAGCCGCAATCCACGCGAAACTGGCGGTGTAGGTTCGCGCTGCCAAGGCACGGATCGTCAACTCGTCACTGCCTTGCGCTTCCTCAGCCTCGCCGAAAGCGGTCATCTCGTCCGGCGCATATTCGCGGGTGGAGAGGACGGTCCACATGACCGCCGCGAACAAGGCGATGCCGCCGGCCCAGAAGCTGTATCGGACAGTGTCCGGGATCATGCCGGCGGGCGCATCATTGGCGACGCCGAAGTGGTCCAGCAGGTAGGGGAAGATCGACCCGATCACCGCGCCCGCACCGATGAAGGCCGTTTGCACGGCATAGCCCGCCGTATGCTGATCGCGCGGGAGCATATCGCCGACGAAGGCGCGGAACGGCTCCATCGAAATATTAAGGCTGGCGTCGAGCATCCACAGCAGCAGCGCCGCCATCAATAGCGCCTTGCTTTCCGGCATCAGGAGCAGCGCGATCGCCGCAAGGATCGCGCCGGCGAGGAAGTAAGGTCGCCGCCGACCGAACCGGCCAAGCCAGGTGCGGTCGCTCATGTGGCCGATGATCGGCTGAACCAGCAGTCCCGTAAGCGGCGCCGCGACCCATAATGCGGGCAAATCGTCGAGCGACGAGCCGAGCGTTTGGAAGATGCGGCTCATGTTCGAGTTCTGCAGCGCGAAGCCGATCTGGATTCCGAAGAACCCGAACGAGATGTTCCACAGGCCCGCAAGGCTCTGCCGTGGCTTTTCGACTGCCGCCATTGTCTCTCCCCACGAGCTTTGAGCCCGTCTCAACAGCAGTGCTGGCAGAGGCGCGGGAGGATGACAACGCCATGCATTCGTATGCAACCGGTACCATCAAGGGGGTGACGGCGGCTGTTTAAGCCGATAGCCATGCGTGACTGCCACTGGGGAGACAGGCTGATGGTAATGGCGACCGCGACGGGCGAAGGCGAAGCGAATTCGAGCCCGCTGGAGCTTCCCGACGGCGGCATCGACGCGCCCCAGCTGCGCTATTTCGTGTTCGCGCTGTTCTTCATCTTCGGCGGCATCACCAGCCTCAACGATGTCATCATCCCGAAGCTGAAAGAGCTGTTCACGCTCAACTACACGCAGGCGATGCTGGTGCAGTTCTGCTTCTTTACCGCCTACCTGGTGATCGGCATTCCGGGCGCGCAGCTGGTCAAGAAGATCGGATACATGCGCGGCGCGGTCGCGGGCCTGCTGACGATGATGGTCGGCTGCCTGCTCTTCATCCCCGCCTCGCGGACCGCAACCTATGGCCTGTTCCTGCTTGCCCTGTTTGTCCTCGCCAGCGGCGTCGTTATCGTTCAGGTCGTCTCGAACCCGCTGATCAGCCTGCTCGGTCCGGCGAAGACGGTGCACAGCCGCCTGACCTTCGCGCAGGCCTTTAACAGCCTCGGCACCACGATCTTCCCGCGTGTCGGCTCCGCACTTATCCTCGGCGGTCTTGCCGGCGTGAGCGCGGCCCAGCTGTCCGGCGCTGCGCTTGATCAATATCGCACCGACGAAACGCGCGCGATCGTGAGCACCTACATCGGCCTTGCCGTCGCGCTCGCCGTGATCGCCGGCGCTGTCTGGCTGTTCCGCAACAAGCTTCCTGGCGAAAAGCACGACCACAGTTCTCCGCTCGCAGGATTCTCGCTGCTCAAGCGCACCCGCTTCGGCTGGGGCGCGTTGTGCATCTTCCTTTATGTCGGCGCCGAGGTTTCGATCGGCTCGCTGATCGTCAATTACCTGATGCAGAAGGACGTGCTCGGCATCACTGACGCCGCCGCTGGCAAGATGATCATGTATTATTGGGGCGGCGCGATGGTCGGCCGCTTCATCGGCTCGTATTTCCTGCGCGTGATGAGCCCGGGCAAGATCCTGGCGACCGTTGCATGCGGCGCGATCGCGCTGATCGCCATTTCCGCGAACACGGTCGGTACCACCTCGGCCTACAGCCTGCTCGCCATCGGCCTGATGAACTCGATCATGTTTCCGACGATCTTCAGCTTGGCCTGCGAGAAACTGGGACCGCGCGCGGCCGATGGGTCGGGTATCATCAACATCGCGATCTTCGGCGGCGCCGTCGTGCCGCTGGCGACCGGCTTCCTCGCCGACAAGTCGGGCAGTCTGCACTTCTCGCTTCTGCTGCCAGCGATTTGCTACGCGATCATCGCGGCATTCGGCATCTACGCCCGCCGACCTGCGGAAGGCCCGGTGATGCCGGCCCTGGCCTCCTAGCTGGAGCCGCGAACGACCAGGTTGACCGGCAGCATTCGGTCGGCCGCACAGCCGGTCTGAATCGCTTCGATCAGGCAATCTACCAGCGCTTCCGCGGCGGCGCGGGGATCCTGCGCGATCGTCGTCAATGGCGGACTGGCCAGACTCGCGGAGGCGATGTCATCAAACCCGACTATCGCGGTTTCGGGTACGCTGCGGCCGGCCTGCTGAAGCGCGTGCATGGCGCCAATCGCGGCGACGTCGCTGGCGGCGAAAATCGCATCAAAGTCTGCACCGCTCGCGATCAGGCGCTCTGCTGCAGCACGACCATCGGCTTCGCTCGGCGCGGCATCGGCGCGTAGCTCGGGATCAACCGCAATCCCTGCCGCCTGCAACGCCCGGCAATAGCCCATCCAGCGTTCATGCACTTCGGGGAAGCCTGGCCCGGCCGTACCGATGAACGCGATGCGCCGCCGTCCGCGTTGCAGCAGGTGGGACGTCGCGTCGAACCCGCCTTGCTCATTGTTGGAGCTCACCGTGGTGCCAAGCGCGCCGTCCCCGGCTGAGCCCCAGCGTACGAACCTTGCGCCTCGTGCCACCAACTGCTCGAGCCGAGGGCGGTAATCCTGATAGTCGCCGTAGCCGAGCAGGATGATGCCATCGGCCTTGCGGCTATCCTCATAGTCGAGGTGCCAGTCGGATGAGAGCTGCTGGATCGAGATCAGCAGGTCGTAACCGTGTTGGGTGCACCGCCGCACCATCGGCCCGACGAGCGACAGGTAAAAGGGATTAAGCAGCGCTGTGTCCGCGCGCTCCTCGAAGAACAGCAGCGCCAGCGTATTGGAATGCTGGCGGCGGAGGCCCGACGCATTCTTGTCGACCTTGTAATGCAGCTGCTCGGCGGCTTCGAGAACCCGCCGGCGGGTCGCTTCGCTGACCGAGGGGTTTCCGGACAAAGCGCGCGACACCGTCGGCTGTGACACGCCGGCAAGCGCTGCAATGTCGAAGGAGGTCGGCCGCCTCTGCGTCATCAATACGGATGTTTAGCGCGCTGAATACGTATGTATAGCGCCCGACCCCGTTCCCCTCCCGCAAAGCTTTGATATCCCTAGGGTCGGGAGAGGGGTCTCAGCCCCTTTGATGGTTTTTTGATCGGCAGGACCGCCTGCCGAACCCGAAGGGGGATGCATGATGACGACGTTTTCTTTGCGTTCGCGGCTGGCTGCGGCGACGAGTCCGCTGGCGCTGGTGCTGGCACTCGCAGCAACGCCGGCCTTTGCGCAGGGCGCTCCGGTCACGCCGCCGGCGGATCAGGCTGCTGCCGATGCCGCGCAGGCTTCCGCGGATGCCGCGCAAGCGTCGGCCGACGCGGCCAAGGCTGCCGCCGATGCGCAGGCCGCTGCCGACGACAGCAAGCAGATCGTCGTCACCGGCTTCCGCGCGGCGCTGCGTAGCTCGACCGCCAAGAAAAAGAATTCGGAAGCCGTCGTCGAATCGGTGACGGCGGAGGACGTCGGTAAGCTGCCTGACAACGGCATCGGTGAATCGATTGCGCGCCTGCCGGGCATCTCCTCGCAGCGGAGCGCAGGCCGCGCCAACATCATCTCGATCCGCGGCTTCGGTCCAGACTTCTCGTCGACCACGCTGAATGGCCGTCAGCAGACGACCACCAACGACAGCCGCGCGGTCGAATTCGACCAATATCCGTCGGAAATCCTGGCCGGCGTCGACGTCTACAAGACCGCGCAGGCCGACCACGTCGCTGGCGGCCTTGTCGGCACCATCGACCTGCGTACCATTCGCCCGCTCGATTACGGCAAGCGCGTGATTGCGGTCGGCGTTCGCGGCACCTACGTCGATCAGAAGCTCCTGCCGGGGTCCAAGGACTGGGGCGGCCGCGTCTTCGGCACCTACGTTGACCAGTTCGCCGACGGCAAGGTCGGTGTGGCGCTGTCCGGCGCCTATACGAACGAGCCGTACCAGACCAAGGATTGGAACGCCTGGGGCTACGGCGGCTACCCCGGCGGCGCGCAGGGCATGAACGGCATCAAGACCTGGTACGAAAGTGACCAGCTCAAGCGTTTCGGCGGCACCGCGACCTTGCAGGCCCGGGTCACCGACAACCTGACGATGACCCTCGACGGCTTCTATTCGCACTTCACGGACAATATCGATCAGCGCGGCTTCGAAATGCCGTTCAACTGCGGCGGTGGCTGCGGCAACGATTCCATCAGCAACGTGCAGTCGTCGAATGGCCTTGTGACGTCGGCGACGATCCGCGGCACCCCGGTGATCGAAAACTACGCCAACGACCGCAAGGCGGATCAATACTCGCTCGCCGGCAACCTGCTGTACGATGCGCACAATGGCTGGCGCGCCATGGGCGACTTCAGCTGGTCACGCACTGATCGCGTCGATGACCGCCTTGAAAGCACGGCAGGTCTCCGTCCCGGCCGTGGCGCAACGACGCCCACGGCGACCGTGTCGTACACGCTCACCAATCGCGGCCCGGTGTTCACCAGCAATTACAATGGCGCCAATCCGGCGCTGGTGCTGACCGACGTCGAAGGCTGGAGCGGCTCGCCGGTTCAGGCCGGCTACGACAAGATCCGCACGACCAAGGACGATCTGGTCGAAGCGCGCGGCGAAATCGAGCGGGAGCTTGGCGGCTTCCTGAAGTCGATTAAGCTCGGCGTGGACTATACGGTCCGCGACAAGGTCCTGACGCAGGACGAAGCTTTCCTGTCGCCGCCGGGTGGCGCGCTGTCCGCGCCCATTCCGGCGCGAGTGCTGCTGCCCTCGTTCACGCTTGATCGTGGCCTTGGGCCGATCCTGGCGTGGGACGTCCGTGCGCTCGTTCCTGAAGGCGTGCTGGTCTACAACGCCAACAACTTCGGCGCGAACGCAGGTTACCACGTCAAGGAAAAGGCGCTGACGCCGTACATCATGGCGTCGCTGAACGGGAACCTCGGCGCTGCGACCCTGACCGGCAACATTGGTCTGCAGGCGGTTCACACCAACGTGACCTCGTCCAGCCTCAACTATCCGACGGTCAAGGACAGCTATTGGATGTGGCTGCCGAGCGCCAACTTCAACCTGCGGTGGGAAAATGGCTTCGTCATCCGCCTCGCAGCGTCGAAGGAATATATGCGGGCGCGCCTGCCTGATCTGAACAACGTGATCACCAACAATGGTCCGAACACGACGTTCAATCCGGTGATCTACACCGGCAGCGGCGGCAATCCGCTGCTCCGGCCGTACGAGGCCAAGGCCGTCGACCTGAACTTCGAGAAGTATTTCGGCAACAAGGGCTACATCGCCCTGCAGACCTTCTACAAGCACATCGATAGCTACATTTCGAACGGCTATGTGACGTTCGATTTCTCCGGCTATCCGGTTTCGTCGGGCAGCACGATTACACCGTCTTCGCCAATTGGCATCTTGTTCGCCAACGCGAACACCAAGGGCGGCTACATGTACGGCGCCGAGCTTGCCGGCACCCTGCCGTTCGACGTTTTCTCCGATAGCTTGGCCGGCTTCGGCCTGACCGGCGGTGGCGGCTATACCAAGACCAAGGTCCACGACTTCCAAGGCAATTCGATCCAGATCCCTGGCTATTCGAAGTGGGTCGCCAGTCTGACCGCCTTCTATGAAAACCGCGGTTTCAGTCTGCGTGGCAGCATGCGCTACCGGTCTTCGTTCGTCGGTGACTTCGCGCTGTTCAGCGGCGGTCTCGATCGTCAGTACGTCCTGGCGGAAACGGTGTTCGACGCGCAGGCCAGCTACGACTTCCCGGAAAGTTCGCGCCTCAGCGGCCTTTCGCTCTTCGTGCAGGGGCAGAACCTCACCAACGAGCGTTCGGCGACCATCGGCATCCCGAGCCTGTCGGACTCCTGGTTGAAGTACCAGACCTATGGCCGCCGCTTCCTCGCGGGTGCGACGTACAAGTTCGGTGGGCGTACGCCGCCGCCGGCCCCGCTGCCGCCGGCCCCGCCGCCACCGCCGCCTCCAGCCCCTGCGACGCAGACCTGCGCCGACGGTTCGGTAATCCTGGCGACGGCAAGCTGCCCGGTTCCGCCGCCGCCGCCGCCACCGCCGGCGCCCGCGCCGGAACGCGGCAACTAGCTGACAGACAGGGCCCGGCAGCGCGTTTGCGCTGCCGGGTGCAGGTGCCTATTCGACGATGATCGAGCGCGTGCCTTACAACATCGTCATCGCCGGCGGCGGAACGGCCGGTTGGCTGGCCGCAGCGATCTTCGCGCGCTTCCTTGGCGACGCAGCGTCAATCACGCTGGTGGAGTCGGATGAGATCGGCACGGTCGGTGTCGGCGAAGCGACGATCCCGCAGATTCACAACCTGATCATCGGCCTCGGTCTGGACCAGGCCGAATTCATCCGTCGTACTAACGGTACCTTCAAACTCGGCATCGAGTTCGCCGAATGGCTGCATCTAGGGCACCGCTACATTCATAGTTTCGGGACGGTCGGCCGCGGCGTCGGCCTTATCCCGTTCCGCCAGCTCTGGCTCCGCGGCCGCGCGCTCGGTGTTGCAGGAGACTTCGGCGACTATAGCTTCAACATCGCGGCCGCGCGCCTTGGCCGAATGACGACGCAGGCCGGCGCCGGTACCGGGCTGCCCGACCTTGCCTACGCCTACCATTTCGATGCCTCGCTGTTTGGCGGCATGCTGCGTGAATATGCCGAGGCGCGCGGCGTCACCCGCGTCGAAGGCAAGATCGCGCGCGTCGAACGCGGCGGCGATGGCGACATCACCGCCTTGGCGCTCGAAGGCGACCGGCGCGTCGACGGCAATTTCTTCATCGACTGCACCGGCTTCCGCAGCCTGCTGCTGGGCGGCGCGCTCGGCGTTCCGTTCGAGGATTGGAGTCATTGGCTGCCGTGCGACACTGCGCTTGCCGTGCCTTGCGAATCCAGCGAGGCGTTCCGACCCTACACTCAGTCGATGGCGCGGCTGGCGGGATGGCAGTGGCGCATTCCACTGCAGCATCGCACCGGCAACGGGCATGTTTTCTGTTCGCGCTTCATGTCGGTCGACGAAGCATCCGCGCTACTGCTCGCCAATCTCGACGGCGAGCCGTTGTCGGACCCGCGCCCAATCCGATTCACGAGCGGCCACCGTGCGAAATTCTGGTCCCACAATTGCGTCGCGCTCGGGCTTGCCGCCGGGTTCATGGAGCCGCTGGAATCGACCAGCATCCATCTCGTTCAGTCGGCGCTCGGCCGGCTGCTGAACGTACTTGGCGGCGACCGCTCGAAAATTGAGACGGCGCGCGACACCTTCAATCGGCTGTCTGAAAGTGAGTGGGCCCGCATCCGCGATTTCATTCTCCTGCACTACGTCGCGAACGGAAGGGAGGGCGAGCCTTTCTGGGATCATTGCCGGCGTATCGCGTTGCCCCGCACGCTCAAGGACAAGATCGACATGTTCCGTGAATCCGGCCTCGTCATGCGCGAGGAGGATGAACTGTTCCTCGACGACAGCTGGGGGCAGGTCATGTTGGGGCAAGGCATCGACCCGGTGAGCTGGTCACCGCTCGCTGACAATGTTTCTGGCGACGATCTTGGACCATATTTGCAGACCATCGCGTCGAGCTATCGAGCCAAGGCGGAAACGCTGCCCACCCATCGACAATTCGTGGCGGCCATGGTCGCCGAAAGAGCCGAGGCCGCTTCATGATCAAGTTTGCGTTTTCCCGATCGATCCTCGCGGCCTTACTGCTCGCCACAACTGGACCCGCGATCGCGCAAGCGCAGAATCTGGCGTCGGTCCGCGCGCGCCTGCCGCAGGACGAGGTCATCTATTTCCTGCTGCCCGACCGCTTCGAGAACGGCGACACCTCGAACGACCGGGGCGGCCTCAGCGGCGGCCCGCTGACGACCGGTTTCGACCCGACGCACAAGGGCTTCTTCCACGGCGGCGATCTCAAGGGTCTCACGACGCGTCTCGACTATATCAAGGGTCTCGGCGCGACGACCGTGTGGCTGTCCCCGATCTTCGCCAACAAGGCCGTGCAGGGCCCGCCGGGCCAGGAAAGCGCCGGCTACCACGGCTACTGGATCACCGACTTCACGCGCGTCGATCCTCACCTCGGCACGAACGCGGATTTCAAGGCCTTCGTCGACGCGGCCCACGCTAAGGGCCTCAAGGTCTACATGGACATCGTGGTCAACCACACGGCCGACGTCATCCAGCTCGCGGAATGCGCGAACCAGCTCGACTGCCCGTACCGGAGCATCGCCGATTATCCGTATCAGCGTCGCGGCGGCGTGAAGGGCGCGGCGATCAACCAGGGATTTACTGGCGAGGCGGACGCCAGCGCTGCGAATTTCGCGAGGCTCAAGGATCCCAATTACGCCTACACCGTCCGCATCCCGCCGGCGGAGCGGAACATCAAGGTTCCCGCCTGGCTCAACGATCCGATCTACTATCACAACCGCGGCAACTCGACCTTCCGGGGCGAGTCGAGCACGATGGGCGACTTCTCCAGCCTCGACGACGTGTTCACTGAGAACCCGCGCGTCATCAGCGGGATGATCGACATCTACGGTGCGTGGATCGACCGCTTCGGCGTTGACGGTTTTCGCATCGATACCGCGCAGCACGTGAACCCCGAATTCTGGCAGAAGTTCGTGCCCGCCATGCTGCAACGCGCCCGCGCCCGCGGGATCCCGAACTTCCACATCTTCGGCGAAGTCGCGACGAGCGAGATGGATCCGGCGCACACCGCCGAGAACACGCGCGTCGACAAACTTCCCAGCGTGCTCGATTTTCCGATGACGCGCGCGCTGGTCGACGTCGTTTCCGGCGCGGCCGGCACCGACGAAATGGCAAAGCTGTTCCGGGCCGATGCCCTCTACGAAGGCGGCGCGCAGGCAGCGCTTCAGCTCCCGACCTTCCTCGGCAATCACGACGCCGGGCGGTTTCCGATGCTGCTCAAAATGTTCAAGAAGGATCTCCCCGACGCCGAGCTGCTGCCGCGCGACATGCTGGGCCACGCCATGCTGCTGACGCTGCGCGGCGTGCCGACGATCTACTCTGGCGACGAGCAGGGTTTCGTCGGACTTGGCGGCGATCAGGCAGCGAGGCAGGACATGTTCGCCAGCAGGGTCGACAGCTATAATCAGCAGCCGTTGCTCGGCACCAAATCGACGACCGCGCAGGCAAGCTTCAACCCGCAGCATCCGCTCTACCAAGAGATTGCGAAGCTCGCCCGCATCCGCACCAGCCATGCGGCGTTGACCCGCGGGCTCCAGCTAATCCGCTTCGCTGACGATAAGCCCGGACTGTTCGCCGTGTCGCGCTTCGATCCGGCGAACGGCCGCGAGATGCTGTTGCTCTACAACACATCCAACAAGCCGGTGCAGCAGAATGTGCGCGTCGAAACCCGCTCGCAGAGCTTCGAGACGCTCGCTGGACAATGTGCCGCGACGGCGACCGCACCGGGCACGGTCGCGGTCGACCTGCCTGCCTTTGGCTACGCCGTCTGCAATGCTCGCTGAGATGGTGGAGGACGTTGAGTCCGACGCGGACGTCCCCTGGTGGAGGGGTGCTGCGATCTACCAGATCTATCCGCGCAGCTTCGCGGACACGGACGGCAATGGCATCGGCGACCTGCGTGGGATTACCGAGCGGCTCGACTATGTCGCTGAGCTCGGCGTCGACGCCATCTGGCTCTCGCCGTTCTTCACCTCGCCGATGCGCGACTTCGGTTATGACGTCGCCGATTATTGTGATGTCGATCCCGTGTTCGGCACGCTCGCCGACTTCGATGCGCTGGTCGCCAAGGCGCACCAGCTCGGCCTCAAGCTGATCATCGACCAGGTCTATTCGCACAGCTCCGATCAACACCCCTGGTTTCAGGAAAGCCGCAATTCCCGCGACGGTGAACGCAGCGACTGGTACGTCTGGGCCGATGCCAAGGCGGACGGCTCGCCCCCCAATAATTGGCAGTCGGTGTTCGGCGGTCCGGCTTGGACGTGGGACGCGCGCCGTGGGCAATATTACCTGCACAATTTCTTGCCCGAGCAGCCCGACTTAAATGTGCACAATCGCGAGGTGCAAGATGCACTTCTTGGTGCTGCGCGCTTCTGGCTCGATCGCGGCGTGGACGGCTTCCGCATCGACGCGATCAACTTCGCGATGCATGACCCGCAGCTACGCGATAATCCGCCCGCGACGAACGGCGGCAAACGCACGCGTCCCTTCGATTTTCAGCAACACATCTACAACCAGTCCCACCCGGACATCGTCGGTTTCCTCGAGCGGCTTCGCGCACTGGTCGACGAATATCCGGATCGGTTCACGCTGGCCGAAGTCGGCGGCGACCACGCGCTCAGCGAAATGCAGGAATTCACAGCCGGAAATCACCGGCTCAACAGCGCCTACGGGTTCGACTTCCTCTACGCGGACAAGCTGACGCCCGCGCTTGTCGCTAACGCGGCGACAAGCTGGCCCGAAGTTGCAGGCTGGCCGAGTTGGGCCTTTGAGAATCACGACGCACCGCGCGCCGTGTCGCGCTGGGTCGATGAAGCGCATCGCGCCGCATTCTCCCGATTAAAGATGTTGCTCCTGTGCGCGCTGCGCGGATCGATCATCCTTTATCAGGGGGAGGAATTGGGGTTGCCGCAGGTCGATGTTCCGTTCGACCGGCTGCAGGATCCGGAAGCGATCGCCAACTGGCCGCAAACGCTCAGCCGCGACGGTGCGCGCACGCCCATGCCATGGTCCTCCAATGCGCCCAACTTCGGGTTCACCACCGGCCATGCCTGGCTTCCTGCGGGTCCGGACCATGCATCGCTGACCGTTGATCGGCAGGAGGCGGACCGGCGCTCGATGTTGCAATTCACGCGCGCATGTTTGGCCTTCCGCAGCCACTCTTTGGCCCTGCGAACCGGCGGCATCGACATCGTGACCGCTGGCGAAGCGCTGCTTGTGTTCGACCGCCGTGATGGCGGCGAGCATCTGCGCTGCACATTCAACTTGGGCGACGACGCATTGTCGTTCAAAGCGAGCGGACGGTCGCTGATCAGCACCGGCGAAATCGATGATGAAACGATCGGGCCCTACGCCGCGGTCATTGAGGAGTTGGCATGAACTTTCGCAGCCTGCTTGCAACCGCTGCCTTTCTCGCCGCCGCGCAGCCCGCGCTCGCAGCGCCGATCGAGCACAAGGCGACAGGACTGTCTGCGTCCTCCGCCGACGCCGGCATGCAGATCACTGCGCTGACCGACTCCATCATCCGCGTGCGTGTGGCGCAGGGCGGCAAATTTCCGGAAGATGCGAGCTGGGCGGTTCCTGCCGCGGTGCGCCACCAGTCGGTCAACGTCACGCAGTCCGCCGACGGATTCCGGACCCGGGCCCTCGATGTGCATCTCGATCCGCAACTCGGCCTGACAGTCAACGACCTTCAGGGCCGCACCATCGTCGCCGACGCCGCCAATCCGCTCAGCTTCGCCGGCCGTGGCTTCATGCTGCGCAAGAAGCTGCCGATCGACCAGCGCATCTACGGCATGGGCGACAAGACCGGCGGCATGGACCGTCGCGGCGCCGCCTTCGTCGACTGGAACACCGACTTCTTCGGTTTCGCCCCTTGGAGCGACCCGATCTACAAGTCGATCCCGTTCTACATCGGCGTCGCCAGTGACGGCTATGCCTACGGCCTGTTCCTCGACAACAGCTGGCGCAGCAATTTCGACTTCGGCCATCGCGACGCGGATGCGATCGAGCTGAGCGCCCCCGACGGCCCGATCGACTATTACGTCATTGCCGGCCCGACCGTTGCCGACGTCGTCCGCAACTACCAGACGCTGACCGGCCGGGCACCGCTGCCGCCGCAATGGGCGCTCGGTTACCAGCAGTCGCGCTGGGGCTATTCCAGCGACAAGGAAGTGCGCGCCATCGCCTCGCGACTGCGCTCCGACCAGATTCCTGCCGACGTTATCTGGATGGACATCGACTACCAGGAGAAGAACCGGCCGTTCACTGTCAACAAGACGATCTTTCCTGATCTCAAGAAGCTGAACACCGATCTGAATGCCGAGGGCGTCAGGCTGGTGGCGATCACTGACCTCCACGTCGCATATCTGCCCAAGCAGGGGTACGCGCCGTTCGACACGGGTGAGGCCGGCAACCATTTCGTGCGCAAGGCCGACGGCAGCCTCTACGTTGCGCCGGTGTGGCCGGGCCCGGCCGTGTTCCCGGACTTCACCCGCGCCGCGACGCGCAGCTGGTGGGGCGGCCTCTACAACGATTTCGTCGCCGACGGCTTCGCCGGTTTCTGGAACGACATGAACGAGCCGGCGGTGTTCGAAACGCCGACCAAGACGATGCCGGTCGACAACCTCCACCGCATCGACAGCGACGACTTCGCGCCGCGCGACGCGACGCATTCCGAAATCCACAACGTGTTCGGGATGCAGAACACGCGCGGCACGTACGAGGGAATGCTGAAACTGCGCCCGAACGTGCGCCCCTTCGTCATGACCCGCGCCACCTATGCCGGGGGCCAGCGCTATGCGGTGACCTGGACGGGCGACAACAGCTCGACCTGGGACCATCTCCGTCTGTGCGTCCAGCAGTCGCTGAACCTCGGCCTGTCGGGATTCACCTACACCGGCTGCGACGTCGGCGGCTTCGTGGGCGGCGCGAGCCCTGATTTGCTCACGCGCTGGTATGAGATCGCCGCCTTCACGCCTGTGTTCCGCAACCATGCCGCCAACGATGCGCCGCATGCCGAGCCTTGGGTCGACGGCCCTGAGCACCTCGCCATCCGCCGAAAGTTCATCGAAGAACGCTACCGCCTGATGCCGTATCTCTACGCGGTGGCCGAGCAGAATTCGCGCACCGGCGACCCGGTGATGCGGCCGGTCTTCTACGATTATCCGGACGCGCTGAAGTTCGACTGCGACAGCGCGCTTACCTTCACTGTCGGCGGCAAGCTGCTCGTCGCCGCGCCGCCGCGCCCGGAATCGCCAAAAGACTACAAGGTGTGCCTCCCATCCGGCGGCTGGTACGACTACTGGACTGGGCAGCCGGTTACCGAGACCAAGTTCACCGCTCCGAACCGCCTTGACTACGTGCCGCTCTACGTTCGCGCCGGTACCATTCTTCCGCGCCAGCCGCTGACGCAGAGCACGATGATTAAGCCGACGGGAGCGCTCTTGCTCGACGTCTATCCGGGCCAGGATTGCCGCGGGGAAATCTACCTCGACGATGGCATCAGCATCAAAGGCGACAGCCTGCGTCAGACGGTCACCTGCTCGGTGACGCCGCGCGGCGTCGCGCTGAACTTCGGCGCGCGCACTGGCAAGTTCCGGCCGTGGTGGAAGCAAATTGCGGTGACCGTGCACGGCGCCGCTCCCGCGCAGATCACGATCGCGGATCACCCCAAGGCCGGTGAAGTTCTGATCGCGGCAAAGTAACGCGCGTCACGTGACTGACCCGCGTCCGCGTTCGATCTGCATTCTCGGCGGCGGCACCGCCGGCTGGATGGCGGCCAACCTGTTCCAGCATCACTGGGGCAAGCTCGGCACCCGCATTCAGCTGATCGAATCCAGCGATATCGGCATCATCGGGGTGGGTGAGGGATCGACGCCGCAGCTCAAGGCTTTCTTCGACAAGCTCGGCATCGCCGAGCGCGAATGGATGCCGCGCTGCGGCGCGACCTACAAGACCGGGATCGAGTTCATCGGCTGGTCCGACCGCCCGGGGTTCGAACGCTACTTCCACCCGTTCCCGACCGACCTCGACAGCCACACCGCGCCGCTGTTCTTCCACAACGCGCACGCGCGGCGGAACGGCGTGGATGTTCCCGCGCATCCCGATCCGTATTTCGTGCCAACCGCGCTCGCCCGCGAACGGCTCGCGCCAATGCCGCCTGAGAACTTCCCGTTCGAAACCAGCTACGGCTACCACTTCGACGCGCATCGCGTCAGCGCGTACCTGCGCGAAGTCGCGACGGGCCGCGGCGTCGAACATGTCGACGCCAGGATTGCATCCGTCGAAATGGCTGCCGACGGGAATGTCGCGGCACTGCTCAGCGACGATGGGCGCCGCTTCGAAGCCGACCTTTTCGTCGACGCCAGCGGCTTCCACGCGATGATCATCGAAGGTGCGCTCGGCGAGCCGCACCGCAGTTTCGCCGACAACCTGTTCAACGACAGTGCGGTCGTCTGCCCGATGCCGACGCGCGACAGCGGACCGGACGTCTGCACGCGCGCGTTTGCCAAGTCCGCCGGCTGGATCTGGGAAATTCCGCTGACTGAGCGCGTCGGCAATGGCTACGTTTATTCGTCGCGCTACCTGGACCGCGAGCAAGCCGCTGCCGAGCTGCGCGACCATCTCGGCCTCGCCGAGGATGCGGAAGTCCGCCACCTCAACATGCGCGTCGGCCGCATCGAACGGAGCTGGGTCGCCAACTGCCTCGCCATCGGCCTGGCGCAGGGCTTCATCGAACCGCTCGAAGCCACCGCACTTCACATTGTCATCGCCACGGTCGAAGGCTTCATTTGCGAAGTTGACGCCAACGGCGGCCGCGAACGATTCAATGCCGACATCGCGCGCCGCTACGAAGGCATCCGCGACTACATCGTCTGCCACTACCGAACCGCACCCCGGTCCGACACAGAATACTGGCGCGATGCGACCAAGCACGACAATTTGTCCGACAGCCTCAAACGCATCATGACCGCCTGGTTCACCGGCGCTGATCTTGCGCAGGAAGTGCTGCGCCAAGGCATCGAAGGCTATTACAGCCCCGTCTCCTGGCACTGCATGCTTGCGGGCTACGGCAACTTCCCGCGTCCCGACCAGCTGCGGCCTGTCGCTAACCAGCCTGACATGGACGCGGTCGACCGCTTCATCCGCGGCTGCCTGATGAACTTTCCCACCCACCGCGACGCGCTCGCGCGACTGGAGGCATGATGATCCGCAAACTGCTCCTGCTCACCGCCCTCGCCTTCGGCAGCGCTGCATCCGCGCAGACGGCACCGGACAAGGCGCAGGGGCCCGTGCACGTCGCCGCAGGCACCATCGTTGATCTCGGCATCCTGAACAGCAAATTCACCGACCCGCGGCGCGTCGTCGTGTGGTTGCCGCCGAACTACCGGCCGAACGGACCGAAGCACGCTGTCCTCTACATGCACGATGGCCAGAACCTCTTCGACAAGGCGACCGCCGGCTATGGCATGGAGTGGGAGATCGACGAGCATCTCTCAAAGCTCATTGCCGAGAAGAAAGTGCGCCCGACCATCGTCGTCGGCATCTGGAGCACGCCCAAGCGCCTGCAGGAATATGTGCCGTCCAAGGCCTTCGCATCGTTGCCGCCCGAGTATCGCGAGAAGGTGCGCGCGCTGTACGGCGGCGACCCGCTATCCGACGGCTATCTGAAATTCATCGTCCAGGAGTTGCGGCCGGCGATCGACAAGCGCTTCAACGTCCGGACCGACCGCGCCAACACCGCCATCATGGGCTCGTCGATGGGCTCTCTCATCTCGCTCTATGCGATCGACGAATATCCCAACATTTTCGGCAGCGCGGGCATGATGTCGACCCACTGGCCGCTGTTCCTGAAGCCCGACGGCCAGTCCGTCACCCAGGAAGAATATGAGGTCGTTTCAAAGGCCTTCGAACGCTACCTCGCGCCCGCGCTGCCCGATCCGCGCACGCACCGTCTCTATTTCGACCACGGCACCGAGACACTCGACGCCATTTACAAGCAGTATCAGGACCGGGTCGACGCCGTGGTCGCGAAGCGCGGCTATCGTCAGGGGCAGAACTGGCTGACCCGCAACTTCCCCGGCCAGAAGCATAATGAGATCAGCTGGGCGTCGCGGGTCGATATCCCGCTGCAGTTCCTGCTGCCGGCTTCAGGCCGCTAACGCCGCGGCGGCCCGGGCGCGCTCGCCGATGGTGGCGAGGTCGTCACCCGGCTTCACGAACCAGGTCCCGCCGACGCACAACACCGGATCCAGCGCCAGCCAGTCGGCGGCGGTATCCGGCCGGATGCCGCCGGTCGGGCAGAAGCGCACGTGGGCGAACGGCCCCGCCAGCGCCTTCAGCGTGGGAATGCCGCCCGACGCTTCGGCCGGGAAGAATTTGAACCGCTCCAGCCCAAGGTCCAGCCCCCGCATGATGTCGCCGGCGTTCGCCGTACCCGGCAGGAACGGGACGCCCGAAGCAACCGCAGCTTTGCCAAGCGGCTCGGTCAAGCCGGGCGAGACGATGAACTGGCTGCCCGCATCGATCGCCTGATCCAGCTGCCGTTCGTTGAGCACCGTCCCCGCGCCCGCGATCGCGCCCTCGACCTTCGACATCGCGCGGATCGCGTCGAGCGCCAGCGGCGTCCTCAACGTGATCTCCAGCACCGGCAGCCCGGCCTCGACGAACGTCTCGGCCAGCGCCGACCAGTCCATCTCTTGCTCTAGCACCAGCACCGGGATCACCGGCGCGGTGCGCATCACCTCGTCGACGGTCATCCATGTTCCTTTGCGAACGCGGCCGCCGCGCCGAACAGGCCCGGCTCGGGATAGGTGATTAGCTTGACCGGCATGTCGTCCATGCGCCGCTCGAAGCGGCCCTTGGCGATGAACCGGTCGCGGAAACCCGATCGCGGCAGATGATCGACCAGCCTCAGCCCAAGCCCGCCGGCGATCACCACCGCCGACCCCCCCTGCGCCAGCGACAGGTCGCCCGCCACGGCGCCCAGCGTCAGGCAGAATCGATCCAGCGCCGCATTCGCAAGGCTGTCCTGATTATTCAGCGCCGCGGTCCACAATTCCTTCTCGTCATGGAAGGTCGTGCCGCGCCCCTCAATCGTCGCCAGTGCGTCGTAGATGTTCCACAGCCCGCGCCCGGAAATCAGGCGCTCGATCGACACCCGCCGGAAGTTACGGCGCATGTGCGAGAGGATCTGGTCTTCAAGTTTGTCGAGCGGCGCGAAGTCGACGTGCCCACCCTCGGTCTCGATCACCTCATAATGGTCGGGCTTGCGCAGTAGTGCCGCAACGCCGAGGCCCGTGCCGGGACCAAGGATGGAAATGACACCGTGATCGGGCAGCGAGCGTTCCGGCCCGCACACATGCAGGAACTGGTCCTCGGGCAGCGTCGCCACCGCGTAACCCACCGCGCCGAAATCGTTGACGATGGTGAAGCGGTCGACGCCCAGCCGCTCCTTCATAAGCGCCGGACGGATGACCCAGGGATTGTTGGTCAGCTTCAGCACTTCGCCGCCGACCGGTCCCGCAAACGACAGCGCTAGCTCGTTCGGCAGATCGATGTTCTGCCGCCGCCCGAATTCCTGCCACGCCAGCTGGAAGCTGCCATGATCGGCGGTTTGCAGCTTGACCTGATCGCCCAGAGAGACGACGCGGCCGCCCTCAATCTGTGCGACGGCGAAGCGGGCGTGCGTTCCGCCGACGTCGGCGACGGCAATCTCTCTCATGAGCGCTCCGTTTCGAAGCCGTGCGGCTGCTCCGCCTCCATTGCGGCCAGCATCGCAGATCCGCCATGCTCGGCATCGCTCGCCGTCAGCCGCATCAGCGCGAACAGCTCGCGTCCGGTTCCGGCAGGCGGCGGCGGCGCGTTGGCTGCAGGTCGTGAAGCGAGATCGACGCCCACCGCTTCCAGTGTGCCGGTATGGGCGTCGAGCCGGATCAGATCCCCGTCCTGCACCCGCGCCAGCGGACCATCGGGTAGCGCCTCAGGCGACACATGTATCGCCGCCGGCACCTTGCCGCTCGCCCCCGACATCCGTCCATCGGTAATCAGCGCCACGCGATGCCCGCGGTCCTGCAGTACACCCAAAGCGGGCACGAGCTTATGCAGCTCGGGCATGCCGTTCGACCGCGGCCCCTGAAACCGCACGACCACCGCGACGTCGCCGTCCAGCTCGCCGTCCTTGAACGCCTGCAGCACTTGGTCCTGATCGGAGAAGCAGCGTGCGGGCGCCTCGATCAGCCAGCGCGTCTCGTCCACCGCGCTCGTCTTGAACACCGCACGGCCAAGGTTTCCCTTCACCAGCCGCGTGCCGCCATCGGCCAGAAACGGATCGGTCACGGGTCGCAGCATGTCGACGTCGGCGCTTTCCTCCGTCGGCTTCCACACCAGCTCGTCGCCGTGCAGCTCGGGCTGGCCGATCCACGCGTCCATCGTGTCGGCGCCCGCGGTCAGCGTGTCGGTGTGCAGCAGGCCCTCGCGGCTCAGCGTATAGGTGATGAACGCCATCCCGCCCGCGTCCTGAAAGTCGTTCACATCCTTCGATCCGTTGGGATAGACGCGCGCGATCAGCGGCACTGCGGACGACAGCTCGTCAAGATCCTGCCAGTCGACGATGATCCCCGCCGCGCGAGCGATCGCCGGTAGATGGATGAAGTGATTGGTCGATCCTCCGGTCGCCACCAGTCCGATCATCGCGTTGACGATGGACTTCTCGTCGACCACCTCGCCCAGCGGCCGCGCGCCGTCCTTGGCAAGACTTGCCAACCGATGCACCGCCGCCCGAGTCAGCGCCTGACGCAGCGGCGTGCCGGGATTGATGAAGGCGGCGTTGGGGATATGCAGCCCCATCAGCTCCATCATCATCTGATTGGAATTCGCGGTGCCGTAAAAGGTGCACGTGCCCGGCGCGTGGTATGAACGGCTCTCCGCCTCCAGCAACTCGGTCTTGCCAACTTTCCCTTCCGCATAAAGCTGGCGGATACGCTGCTTTTCTTTGTTGGGCAGGCCCGACGGCATCGGCCCGCCCGGAACCAGCAGCATCGGAAGATGACCGAAACGCAGCGCCCCGATCAGCAGCCCCGGCACGATCTTGTCGCAAATGCCGAGCAGCGCCGCCGCATCAAACATGCCATGGCTCAGCGCCACCGCCGTCGACATGGCGATGACGTCCCGGCTGAACAGCGACAGGTCCATGCCCGGCTGGCCCTGCGTCACCCCGTCGCACATCGCCGGCACGCCGCCCGCGACCTGCGCGGTCGCGCCAACCTCGCGCGCGAAGATTTTCATCTGCTCGGGATAGCGGCCATACGGCTGATGCGCCGACAGCATGTCGTTATACGCGGTGACTATGCCGATGTTCGGACCGCTGAGGTGGCTGATCGCCGCCTTGTCCTCACCCGCCGCCGCAAAGCCGTGTGCGAAATTGCCGCAGCTCAGCCGCGGGCGGTTGATGCCCCGCTCGCGCTGCTCGGCCATCAGTTCCAGGTAGCGGCGGCGCGTCGGCTTCGAACGCTCGATGATCCGGTCCGTGACCGCCGCAACGTTCGAATTCAAAGGCATTCGTCTCGTCCTATTCGTGCCAGCTGATGCCGTCGCGCTCGGTCAGCGCGATGGCCGCCGATGGCCCCCAGGTTCCCGCCGCATAAGGCCGCGGTGTCATGCCCTTGTCGGCCCAGGCGGCGCGGATCTTGTCGATCCACCCCCACTGCGCCTCCACCTCGTCGCGGCGGACGAACAACGTCGGGTCGCCCTCGATCAAATCGAGCAGCAGTCGCTCGTAGGCGATGCGCCGCCGAAACTCGCTAAACGCATTCGCCAGCCCAAGGTCGAGCGGCACCTCCCGCAGCCGCACGCCCTGGCGGTCTAGGCCCGGCATCTTGGCCATCATTCGCAGCTCGATGCTCTCTTCCGGCTGCAGCCCGATGATCAATTTGTTCGGCCGGCTCGTCGCCCCGCGCGACGCGAAAATCGAGAAGGGGACGTCCTTGAACTGTATGTAGATCTGCGTGTTGCGGCCCGGCATCCTTTTGCCGGTCCGCAGGTAAAAGGGGACGCCCTTCCACCGCCAGTTGTCGACGTGCGCCTTCAGCGCGACGAAGGTCTCCGTGCCACTCGCGCGTCCCAGCTCGTCGGCATAGCCGGGCACCGTTTCGCCATCGATGGCGCCGCGCGCATATTGGCCGATGACGCTGTTCGCCTCCGCATCGGCGCCCGTGATCGGCCGCAGCGCGCGCAACACCTTCACCTTTTCGTCGCGAACGGCGGTCGCGTCGAAGTCGCTCGGCGGCTCCATCGCGACCAGCGCCAGCAGCTGCAGCATGTGGTTTTGCACCATGTCGCGCAGCGCGCCGCTGCTCTCGTAATAATCCGCGCGGCCCTCCAGCCCGACCGTCTCCGCAACCGTGATCTGGACGTGGTCGATATGCGCGCTGTTCCACAGCGGCTCGAACATCAGATTGGCGAAACGCAGCGCCAGCAGGTTCTGGACCGTCTCCTTGCCCAGATAATGGTCGATCCGGAACGTCCGCTCTTCCGGGAATGCCGCGGCCACCGCGTCGTTGATTTCGCGGCTGCTCTCCAGGTCGGTGCCCAGCGGCTTTTCCAGCGCCATCCGCACCGTCGGACAGGCGAGGCCCGCAGCCTCCAGCCCGTCGATGGTCGGCTTGAACAGCGACGGCGCGGTCGACAGGAAAATCGCGACGCCATGGCACGGATCGCCGATCGCGCGCGCGAGATCGGCGAAGTGCTCCGCCTCGTTGATGTCCAGCGGCACATAATGCAGCCGCTCGAGGAAGCGCTCGGCAACTTCGCTGCTGTAGAAACCGTCGGGCAAATGCTCCTTCAGCGCCTCGTCGGCCCGCTCACGAAAGGCGCCGTCATCCAGCGCGGTCCGCGCGGTACCGATGATGCGCAGCTCGGGCGGCAGCAGATTGTCGGCGTCGAGCCCATAGAGCGAGGGCAGCAGCATCCGGCGCGCCAGGTCCCCGGTCGCGCCAAACAGTACCAGCGTGGATACCCGCTCCGTCATCGTCCCTCGCTATATTGCGCTTTGCGGTCGCGGCCAGCGTCTATTTCGCGCGTTGCAATCGTATTCAAAAGAAAAGGGCGCCCCAAGCGGGACGCCCTTTCCTTGTTTGCAGCATCAGAAGCGCGCGTTACGCGACTTCCGGCGCCTTGTGATGGATAACGGCAGCCTTGTTCAGGATGTCGAGAATCTTGGCCAGCGCAGCCTTCTCGTCCGTCTGCTCCATCGCGCCGAGCTCGCGCGCCAGGCGCGACGAGGCGGCTTCGAAGATCTGCCGTTCCGAATAGCTCTGCTCCGGCGCATCGTCCGGGCGGAACAGGTCACGGGTCACTTCGGCGATCGAGGTCAGGTCGCCCGAATTGATCTTCGCTTCATATTCCTGCGCGCGGCGCGACCACATGGTGCGCTTGACCTTCGGCTTGCCCTTCAGGGTTTCGAGCGCGTCCTTCATCGTCTTGTCCGACGACAGTTTGCGCATGCCGACCGAGTCCGCCTTGTTGACGGGGACGCGGAGGGTCATTTTCTCTTTTTCGAAACGCAGGACGTAAAGCTGAAGACTGGTACCGGCAATTTCGGTGCTTTGCAGCTCGACGACGCGGCCAACGCCATGCTTGGGGTAAACAACATAATCGCCAACGTCGAAGCTAAGCGCCTTTGTAGCCATTACTTACCTTTCCAATGCGGCAATAAGAGCCGGCGCGCTAAAAGCGCGTCCCCCGCATGCGGCCCCCCGGCCGCGGCTCATCTGCCTGTTGAGTGGCTTCCCTTGAAACAAAGGCCACTGCTGAATCGCCGTGGCCCCGTATGACGATTTTATAACACAACTGACCTCAGATTGCGAGTCCCAGCTGCGCCGGCTCCTGACTGTTGATCTCGGTTAAGTTATGGAGCCCGAGCCCTAGCAACCTGATACCTTTCGATAAGGGATGCAGGGCCGCCAGCAGCCCTTGTCCCGCGGCGAGAAAGCTCGCTTGATCAAGCACCGGACCAGTGAAGCTCTTCGACCGCGTGATGATTGTGAAGTCGCCATATTTGACCTTCAGCGTTACCGTGCGCCCGATCACCTCGGCGCGCGCGATCCGTGCCCAGGCATAACCCGCAATGCGTTCCAACTCGGCGGCAAGTTGCTCGGGGTCGCGCAAATCCTCATCGAATGTCCGCTCGGCGCTGACCGACTTGTACGGCCGGTCGGACCGCACCTCGCGTTCGTCGATCCCGCGGCAGATGCGCCAATACCATTCCGCGGAACTACCGAATTTAGCCTGTAGTGCGGGCAGGCTCCAGTCGCGCAGATCCGCGCCGGTATGGATGCCGAGGCTCTCCATCTTTTTCGCCGTCACCGGACCGACGCCATGGAAGCGCGCTACGGGCAGCGAGGCGACGAACTCCGGCCCGCGCTCGGGCGTGATCACGCACAGACCATCGGGCTTGCGATGGTCGGAGGCGAGCTTGGCGATGAACTTGCAATAGCTGACGCCGGCGGAGGCGGTCAGCTGGCACTCTTCGCGGATGCGTCGGCGGATGTCCTCGGCGATGGCCCGCGCGCTGCCGAGGCCGTGCCGGTCCTCGCTGACGTCCAGATAGGCTTCATCGAGGCTCAGCGGCTCGATCTGGTCGGTATAGTCGGCGAAGATCGCGCGGATCTGGCGGCTGACCTCGCGATAGACGTCGAAGCGCGGCTTTACGAAGATGAGATCGGGGCACAGCCGCTTGGCGGTGACGGAGGGAAGGGCCGACCGCACCCCGAACGGGCGCGCTTCGTAGCTGGCGGCGGTGACGACACCGCGATGTCCGCCGCCGACCGCCACCGGCTTGCCGCGTAGCGCGGGGTCGTCGCGCTGTTCGACCGACGCGTAGAAGGCGTCCATGTCGACATGGATGATCTTGCGGGGAGGGCGCTCCGAGTCGGCCACGGCCGATAATTCCTGTCCTACTTGCCCTGTTGTCGTCTAGGCTTCTGGCCGACTTTGGACAGTCGGACTTGGTCTCTTTCGGCTCGGCCGTGTCTCCAAAGTTCACGGTGAATGCGCTGTCCGGCGTGAACTTTGTGACCTTAAGCACTATCCCCCTCTGCTTCCCTTGCGCGTTTCAATCTGCTTAAGGGCGCGCCATGAATATCCACGAATATCAAGCCAAGGAATTGCTCGCGAAATTCGGCGTTCCGGTCCCCGCCGGCTTCGCCGCGATGAGCGTCGATGAAGCCGTCGCGGCGGCCCAGCAGCTGCCCGGGCCCCTGTGGGTCGTGAAGGCGCAGATCCATGCCGGCGGCCGCGGCAAGGGCAAGTTCACGGAGCTTGGGCCCGATGCGAAGGGCGGCGTCCGTCTCGCCCGTTCAATCGATGAAGTCCGCGACAATGCGGCCGAAATGCTCGGCAAGACGCTGGTGACGATCCAGACCGGCGCGGCCGGCAAGCAGGTCCAGCGCCTCTACATCACCGACGGCGTCGACATCGCCAAGGAATTCTATCTTGCGCTCCTCGTCGATCGCGAAACCGGCCGCATCGCGGTCGTCGCCTCGACCGAAGGCGGCATGGACATCGAAACCGTCGCCCACGACACGCCGGAGAAGATTGCGACCATCACCATCGATCCGGCGACCGGCCTGATGCCGCACCACGGCCGCTCGGTCGCCGCGGCGCTCGGCCTCAAGGGCGACCTCGCCAAGCAGTGCGCAAAGGTGCTCAGCGGCCTTTATCAGGCGTTCATCGGCACCGACGCGTCGCAGATCGAGATCAATCCGCTCGCGGTCACCGACAAGGGCGAGCTGATGGTCCTCGACGCCAAGGTCGGCTTCGACAGCAATGCGGAGTTCCGCCACAAGGACCTGGCCGAGCTGCGCGATCTCACCGAAGAGGATCCGATGGAGATCGAGGCGTCGAAGTACGACCTCAGCTACATCAAGCTCGATGGGTCGATCGGCTGCATGGTCAACGGCGCGGGGCTCGCCATGGCGACGATGGATATCATCAAGCTCGAAGGCGCGGAGCCGGCCAACTTCCTCGACGTCGGCGGCGGCGCCAACAAGGAAAAGGTCACTGCCGCGTTCAAGATCATCCTGTCCGACCCCGCGGTGAAGGGCATCTTGGTCAACATCTTCGGCGGCATCATGCGCTGTGACATCATCGCCGACGGCATAGTTGCCGCCGCGCGCGAAGTCTCGCTCAGCGTGCCGCTGGTGGTGCGCCTCGAAGGCACCAATGTGCAGCAGGGCAAGGACATCCTCGCCCAGAGCGGCCTGCCGATCATCGCCGCCAACGACCTCGGCGATGCGGCGCGCAAGATCGTCGCGGAAGTGAAGGCCCCGGTCGCCGCGTGATCGCTCGATGATCAGTGAAGCCCAGGCAAAGGCGCTGGTCGCCGAGCTTCAGGCTGGCTGGAATGCCGGCGACGGCGAGGCATTCGCCGCACCCTTCGCGGAAGACGCCGACTTCGTGACGGTCGCGGGCCAGCATGCGCGCGGTCGGCAGGCGATCGCCGACAATCACAATCGTATCTTCTCGACGATCTACAAGGGAAGCCGGGTGTCGATGACGTTGGCGCAACTTCGGCCGCTCGGCGACGGGCTTGCGCTGATGCACATCGCGCCGACGCTCGAGGTGCCTGAAGGTCCGATGGCCGGCACAATGAATGCGTTGATGACGACGGTCGTCGACGATCGCGGTGACCGGCCCCAAATCGTTGCCCTGCACAACGTCATCGTCCGCGACCTGGCACAGGCCGCTGGCGTTCCAGCTCCAGCCAAGGAAGCCACAACATGAAGGTTCTCGTCGCGGTCAAACGCGTCATCGATTACAACGTGAAGCCGCGCGTGAAGATGGACGGCTCCGGTGTCGATCTCGCCAACGTCAAGATGAGCATGAACCCTTTCGACGAAATCGCCGTCGAGGAGGCCATTCGCCTGAAGGAAAAGGGCGGCGCGACGGAGATCGTCGCGGTGTCGATCGGCCCGGCCAAGGCGCAGGAGACGCTTCGCACGGCGCTCGCCATGGGCGCTGACCGCGCAATCCTCGTCCAGACCGATGAAGAGGTCGAGCCGCTGGCGGTGGCCAAGATCCTCGCCAAGATCGCGGAAGAAGAGCAGCCGCAGCTGGTCATCCTCGGCAAGCAGGCGATCGACGACGACAACAACGCGACGGGCCAGATGCTCGCTGCGCTGCTTGGCTGGCCGCAGGGCACCTTTGCCTCGAAGGTCGAGCTCAGCGACAGCGCGACCGTCACGCGCGAGGTCGACGGCGGCCTTGAAACGGTGAAGCTGAACCTGCCGGCGGTCGTCACCACCGACCTTCGCCTCAACGAACCGCGTTATGCGTCGCTGCCGAACATCATGAAGGCAAAGTCCAAGCCGCTCGCGACCAAGTCGCCGGGCGACTACGGCGTCGATGTCGCGCGGCGACTGGAAACGCTGAAGGTCACAGAGCCGGCCAAGCGCCAGGCGGGCATCAAGGTCGGATCGGTCGATGAACTGGTCGAACGGCTCAAGGGAATGGGGATTGCGAAATGAGCGTTCTGGTCCTGATCGAACATGACGGCAGCGCCATCAAGGATGCGACGCTCGCCACCGTAACCGCCGCTGCGAAGCTGGGCGACGTCAACGCTTTGGTCGTCGGCAACAATGTCGATGGCGTAGCGCAGGCCGCCGCGAAGATCGCCGGCGTCGGCAAGGTCTACACCGCCAGCAGCGCCGCGCTCGAGCACAACCTCGCCGAGGCGGTTGCTCCGGTCGCGGCGAAACTGATGGACAGTCACGACGCGTTCCTCGCGCCGTCGACTACCACCGGCAAGAACATCGCCCCGCGCGTTGCCGCGCTGCTCGACGTAATGCAGATCAGCGACATCCTGTCGGTCGAGGATGGCGATACCTTCACGCGCCCGATCTACGCCGGCAACGCGATCGCGACGGTGAAGTCGAAGGACGCTAAGAAGGTCATCACCGTCCGGACGACCGCCTTTGAAAAGGCTGCCGCGGATGGCGGATCGGGGTCGGTCGAAGCGGTCGATGCCGGCGGCGACGAGGGCAAGAGCCACTTCGTCTCGGCCGAACAGTCGAAGAGCGAGCGGCCGGAGCTGACCAGCGCCAAGGTGATCGTCTCCGGGGGCCGCGCGTTCGGTTCGTCCGAGCAATTCCATGCGCTGCTCGATCCGCTCGCGGACAAGCTCGGCGCGGGCGTCGGCGCTTCGCGTGCCGCGGTCGATGCGGGCTATGCGCCGAACGACTATCAGGTTGGACAGACCGGCAAGATCGTCGCGCCGGAAGTTTATGTCGCAATCGGCATTTCCGGCGCAATCCAGCACCTTGCGGGCATGAAGGACAGCAAGACCATCATCGCCATCAACAAGGACGAGGAAGCGCCGATCTTCCAGGTGGCGGACATCGGCCTCGTCGGCGATCTGTTCAAGATCGTTCCGGAGCTGACCGAAAAGCTCTAGCTACCAGCCGTTGACGCGGTCCCAGACGGCAAGAATGTCGGGACCGCCGTCGATCACATGATAGCGGTCGTAGGCCGCGGCGGTCGCGCACGCATGGTTGGGCAGGATCCGCACGCGGCTGCCGATCGGGAAGCGCTCGAAATCGATCTCGCCGACGCGCGCGGTGATGATGCCGTGCTCCTGGTTGGTTGATGAAAGCCACACGTCCGCGTCGATCGTGCCGGTCACGGGATCGCAGACGGCGCCATAGCCATAGTCGGCCGGCCCGCCAGTCATCCCACGGTCGCGGCTCATGGCGAGGAAACCGGCGTCCAGCAGGACCCGCCCGTGCGGCCGGTTATGGCCGATGACGCTGGCCAGTACACCAATGGCAATGTCATCAGTTGCGCAGGTTCCCAGGTTAACCTGCACGAGGTCGCCAAAAACATAAACGCCAACCCGCGCCTCGGTGACGCCGCTCAGGTCGGTTGCGTAGTGGATCGAAGGCGTCGAACCCACGCTGACGATGGGGCAGGACAGCCCGGCGGCCCGAAGCCGCTCCGCAGCGCGAAGCGTGCGCGACCGCTCCTGCTCCGAGATGGCTGCGAATTCCGCGTCGGTGCGGCAGTCGTAGGAAGCGCCGCAATGCGTCATGACGCCTGCCAAGGATGGACCAAGCCGGCGGCCGATTTCGACGAGCAGCGGATCTTCCGCATCCACACCAGCGCGATGCCCGTCGCTGTCGATCTCGATCAAAGCCTCGATCGCTACATCCTCGGCCGCGCAGAACCTGCGCACCGCATCAGCAGCTTCGACAGTATCGAGAATGACCCGCAGCTTGCACCCGGCGCGAACCAGGGTCGCAACTTCCGGCAACTTTCCGGGTGCAATGCCGACCGCGTAAAGGATGTCGGCCACGCCGCGATCGAAGAAGTAGCGAGCTTCGGCGAGCGTCGACACAGTGATCGGCAATTCTTCGCCGAGCGCGCGCAGCACGTCGATCGACTTGGCCGTCTTCACGTGCGGCCGAAGGTCGACCCCGAGCTTCCGGACATGCTCGCTCATACGCGCAGCATTCCGCGCGAGCCGTGATCGGTCGAGCAACAACGCGGGCGTGGTGAGATTGAAAATGGTGCCCAGGGACGGGATCGAACCGCCGACACCGTGATTTTCAGTCACGTGCTCTACCAACTGAGCTACCTGGGCCTGCCTTTTTGGGGCGTCGCATCGGAACCGGATGGCCCCGCTTGGCGAGGGCGCGTCCTAACCGTGGTCCTCGCCGCTGTCCACCCTCTGAGGATCGACCGGCGGCCCGGGAATACGGTAACCATCGCCAAGCCATTGGAGCAGGTCGCGATCCTTGCACCCGCGGCTGCAGAACGGCGCGTGTTCCGGCACCGATGGCTTGTCGCACAAGGGGCACGGCTTGGTCTGGTCAGGCGTTCTCGGCATACCCGCCCGACATGGGAAGAGCGGGGTCGGCGCGCAAGCTGATTGCCCCGCCAAGCTGCCGCCCGAGTTTCTCGAGCCAATCCGGCTCTTTCGACAGGCGGTTTACGACTGCGGGGCTGGCGACCAGCCGCTTGGGACCGGGCGGTTCGTTCCCAGCGCGGCGCAACAATGCACGTGCTTCGAAAGCTGCACGATCCTGAGCGAGGTCGAGGAGCGAAGCGCGGGTTTTCGGGCGAACGACCTGCACGAAACCGAAACCATTGATCGCCGTCTTCTCAAAGGGCTTGGGCAGGTAAGCGTCGAGGATCGAGTCGACTTCGTGCCGCTCGGCCTTTCCCTTCAGCGTGGGGAAATCGATCCCGATCGAGCCGCCGATGTCGAGTCGCCGGATAGCCCGCGCGGCCGCCCATGCCGCCATTTGCGCAAGCCGGTCGGGGATCAGCCAGCCGTCGACGTCGATCATCGTCATCGCCGCCGTGGGCTGGATCCTGAGCTCGCCGCCTTCGAAGGCAATAATGCCGTTGCGCGCTTCTTCCAGAAGGTCGTCCCAGCCTTCGATCGTTCCCTCACGGCCTTTGGATAGCGGCGGCGCGGTGCGCGGCTCTTGGTCGGTGACCCGTGCAAGTCCCAGCTTCCAAGCCTCAGTGCCGCCCAAAGCTTCGCGGGTGACCTCAACGACCAACCGGCGGCCCTCGCTGATTCCGCTGGCGCCACGGGGCAGCAGGAAGCGCTCGCCATTTGCTTCGACAGTCACGCGCGGCGCAATTGCGACCAGCTTTGCCTCGGCGACGGTTCCTACCGGCGTGATGCCATCACGGCGCACGCGGGCTTCGACGATGTCGCCATCCTCGATCAGCGCCGCCCGGGTCTCGCCGATCCCGCGCTCGATCACCCATTCAGGCAAGATCGTATCCCGCCGACTTCAGCAGCACGCGAGTCTCGGCCAGTGGCAGCCCGACCACGTTGGAATAGCTGCCGGCAATGTGTCGAACGTAAACCTCGCCATAGCCCTGGAGCGCATAGCCGCCGGCCTTGCCGCGCCATTCGCCATGGCTGGCGTAATAATCGATCTCCTCATCGCTCAGCCGCTTCATGGCGATCATTGTCTCGACCACTCGCTCGCGGACGCCATGGCCCGGGACCGCCAATGCGACCCCGGTCAGCGCGCGGTGGCGGCGGCCAGACAGCAATTTCATGCACTGGCGCAGGGTCGCTTCATCCTCGACCTTGGGCAGGATGCGACGGCCGACAGCAACGACTGTATCCGCTCCGAGGACCAAAGCGTCCGGATGAGCTTCCGCCACGACTGCCGCTTTCTCACGCGCTAGGCGAAGCGCGTGCTGACGCGGTAACTCACCGCGCGGAACGCTTTCATCAATATCGGCAGGCGCGACAGCGTTTGGCGTGACGCCGATCCGCGCGAGGAGATCGAGGCGGCGCGGGCTCGCCGAGGCGAGGATCAGCCGCATCGGGCTGGCTCAGCCGTTATAGCCGGGCGGGCCTCCGCGGCCGGGCATGAAGCGATAGGTTATGCGCCCCTTCGTCAGGTCGTAGGGCGTCATCTCGACGAGTACTTCGTCGCCGGTGAGCACGCGAATGCGGTTCTTGCGCATCTTCCCCGCCGTGTGACCGAGAACCTCATGGCCGTTCTCGAGCTCGACGCGGAACATGGCATTCGGGAGAAGCTCCACGACGCGGCCGCGCATCTCGAGCAATTCTTCTTTGGCCAAAAGTTCAGTCTCCAGTGGGTGTGAAAAGTCGCAGCGCCTTACAGGGGCGCTGTCCAAAAGTGAAGGCGCGCGTCGTCAGACGGTGAGGACGGTCGATCCGCTGGTCTGCCGCGCTTCCAGGGCGCGGTGCGCCTCGGCGGCATCGCGGAGGGCGAAACGTTGCTTGACCTCGATCTTCACCTTGCCGCTGGCCACGACGTCGAACAGGTGGCTCGCTGCTGTCTCCAGCTCCTCACGGGTCGCCGTGTAATTGTAGAGCGTCGGCCGCGTCATGAAGAGCGAGCCCTTTTGCGCGAGCACGTTGGGCGACATGGGGTCGGGCGCACCCGAGGCGTTGCCAAAGCCGACCATCAAGCCACGCGGACGCAGGCAGTCGAGCGACTTGAGGAAGGTGTCCTTGCCGACGGAATCATAAACGACCGGCAGCTTCGCGCCGCCGGTGATGCGGTCGACCTCGGCAACAAAGTCCTGGCGGGTGTAGACGATCGGATGATCGCAGCCGTGGGCGCGGGCGAGCTCGGCTTTCTCCTCGCTGCCGACGGTGCCGATGACCGTGGCGCCCAGCGCCTTGGCCCATTGGCAGACGATCAGGCCGACGCCGCCGGCCGCCGCGTGGATCAGGATCGTGTCGCCGGGCTTCACCGAGTAGACCTGCCGCAGCAGCATCTGCGCCGTCATGCCCTGCAGCATCATCGCCGCGGCCTGCTCGGTCGAAATGGCGTCGGGAAGGCGGACGACCTTTTCGGCATCGATCAGCCGGACCTCGGCGTACCCGCCGACCGGTCCGCCATAGGCGACGCGATCGCCGACGCTGACATTGCTCACGCCGTCACCGACTGCTTCGACGACACCGGCGCCCTCGACGCCTGGCGTGAAAGGCAGGGGCTGCGGGTAAAGGCCAGTGCGATGATAAACGTCGATGAAGTTGAGGCCTGCGGCTTCCTGGCGGAGTCGGATCTGGCCGGGGCCGGGATCGCCGACTTCAATCTCTTCCCATTGCAGGGCTTCTGGCCCGCCAGTCTCATGAACCCGGATCGCGTGCGGCATATTCAACAGATGGGTGCCAACGGCAGCAAAGAAAAGCCCCGCCGCGGCGGACCGCGACAGGGCTCTTCGTTCGATGCGATCGAGATCAGCCGGCGGCGCGGGCCGCGAGCGCCGCGAGCAGTAGGAGCGCGACGATGTTGGTGATCTTGATCATCGGGTTCACGGCCGGGCCAGCGGTATCCTTGTAGGGATCGCCGACGGTGTCGCCCGTCACAGCGGCCTTGTGGGCTTCGGAGCCCTTGCCGCCGTAATTGCCGTCTTCGATATACTTCTTCGCGTTGTCCCAAGCGCCGCCGCCGCTCGTCATCGAGATGGCGACGAACAGGCCGGAGACGATGACACCGAGGAGCAATGCGCCGACCGCCGCGAGGCCATTCTCCTTGCCGGCCACCGCGCCGATGGCGAAGTAGACGACGATGGGCGCCAGCACCGGCAGCAGGGACGGCAGGATCATCTCTCGGATCGCCGCCTTGGTGACGAGGTCGACGGTACGCGCATAGTTGGGACGCGAGGTGCCATCCATGATGCCCGGGTTGTCGCGGAACTGGCCGCGGACTTCCTCGACCACCGCACCGCCGGCACGGCCGACGGCGGTCATGCCCATCGCGCCGAACAGGTACGGGAGCAGCGCGCCTAGCAGCAGGCCTACGATGACGTACGGGTTCGACAGGCTGAACAACGTGTCGAGGTTGGTCGTCACGCCGATGTCGCCGCCGAACTCCTTGAGGTCGGCGGTGTAGGCGCCGAACAGCACCAGCGCGGCAAGGCCGGCCGAACCGATGGCATAACCCTTGGTGACGGCCTTGGTCGTATTGCCGACCGCGTCGAGGGCGTCCGTCTTGTGCCGGACTTCTTCTTCCAGACCCGACATTTCGGCGATGCCGCCGGCATTGTCGGTGACCGGGCCGTAGGCGTCGAGCGCAACGACCATGCCGGCCAGCGCGAGCATCGCCGAAGCCGCAAATGCGACGCCGAGGAAGCCTGCGAGCTGATAGCTGGAAACCAGACCCGCGATGATGACGAGTGTCGGCAGGGCGGTCGATTCCAGGCTGATCGCCAAACCCTGGATGATGTTGGTGCCGTGACCTGTCTGGCTGGAGCGCGCGATCGACTGCACCGGGCGGTAGTTGGTGCCGGTGTAATATTCGGTGATCCACACGATCAGCGCGGTGACGGCAAGGCCAATGAAGCTCGCCCAGACGAGGTTCATTGCGGCGAAGCTGGTGCCCGACGTCGTGGAGATCGTTTGGTTGAGATCACCACCGAGCGCATACCAGAAAGCAGCGCCGATCGCCGGCACGGCGAGCAACGTCGCGGTCCAGAAGCCCTTGTAAAGGGCGCCCATGATCGACCCCTTGCGGCCAAGCTTCACGGCGTAGGTGCCGATGATCGAGGTGATGATGCAGACGCCGCCGATCAGCAGCGGCAGGCTCATCAACGGGAGCAGCAACGGCGAAGCGCCGAGCGCCAGCGCGACCGACACCATGGTAATGCCGACCGTGACGACATAGGTCTCGAAGAGATCGGCCGCCATGCCGGCGCAGTCGCCGACGTTGTCGCCGACGTTGTCGGCGATCACGGCCGGGTTGCGTGGATCGTCTTCCGGAATGCCGGCCTCGACCTTGCCGACGAGGTCGGCGCCGACGTCAGCGGCCTTGGTGAAGATGCCGCCGCCCAGACGCGCGAAGATCGAAACGAGCGAAGCGCCGAGCGCGAGAGCGGTCAGCGCGGTGACGACCGGACGGTCGTTCGGCGCGTAGCCGCCGGGGCCGATCAGGTACCAGAACAGGCCCGCGATCGCGAGCAGCGCGAGGCCGGCGACCAGCATGCCGGTAATGGCACCGGCGCGGAACGCCGTGGTCAGGCCGCTCTGCAGGCTTTGCCGAGCAGCTTCCGCGGTGCGGACGTTGGCACGGACCGAAATGTTCATGCCGATGAAGCCCGTCGCCCCCGACAGGACCGCACCGATCACGAACGCGGCGGCACTAAGGCCGCCGAGAAAGAAGAAGATGACGACGGCAACGACGACGCCGACGATGGCGATGGTCGTGTACTGGCGGCGGAGGTAGGCGGCAGCGCCTTCCTGGATCGCGGCCGAGACTTCGATCATCCGCTGGTTGCCGGCCGACATGCCGAGCACCTGGCGGCTGGTGACGATGCCGTAGAGCACGGCAATCAGCCCACAGACTAGGGCGATGGTGATCAGGTTCATGAGTTGTAATGTCCCCGTTTTGTGGCGACATCCCACGCGGCCCGAAGACCGGCGGCCGCCGCCGAAAAGCGGGGAAGGTGTAAGAAACGTTTTCGCGGCTGGCAACCGCGCCGCTGAGAGCCGCTTAGTGGAGGATGAGCGCGACCAGCATGCCGGACGCGACGCCGCTAAGGCCGATCAGCCATTGGCGGAGCGGGAAGCCCGCGATTGTCTGTGCCCTGGTGCTCAAAACCCAGCCTTTCCGGCAGTTCGACAGGCTCGCCGGCGTAGGTGAGGGAAAGGGATGCCTTGCCTGCAACCAGCGAGCCGATGCGTTCGATTCTGGTCCGGTTTGGTAAAGGAAGGGTTACCGGGTCCACGGTGGCGGGAAGGGCTGCGAGGAGCGCGTAATCGTCTCCGCCAGTTGCCGCGAAGAGCCGGGATCTCAGGTCATGGCCACGCTCGGCGACGAACGCGCTTGAGAGCGGGAGACGGTCCAAGTCGATGGCGAGTTGACAACTGCTAGCCTCTGCCATCCGCTGCGCATCGATCAATAAACCATCGGACACGTCCATCATCGCACTGGCGAGCGGAGCGAGCGCGCGACCCGCCTCGAGTTGCGGGATTGGGCGGCGGAAGATGTCGACCAAGGGGCCGTCGGCGTTGCGATCGGCCTGCAGCAATTCCAGGCCGACTGCAGCATCGCCGACCGTGCCGACTAGCCACAGCGCATGGCCGGGCTGGCCACCCGACCGCTGCGGCACACGCTCGCCGGCGCGGCCGAAGACGGTCAGGCCCAGCACCCGGGGGGCACCTAGCGGCAACGCGATCGTATCACCCCCGAGCAGCGGAAGCCCGTAGCTTTCGCAGGCCGCCTCAATGCCGCCGAGCAAGGCCTGCTCCCATTCGCCGCTTCCGCTGATCGTCAGCGATAGGAGGGCGCCGGCCGGCGTAGCGCCTTTGCCGGCGAGGTCGGACAAGTTTACCGCGACCAGTTTCCAGCCGACGCTGGCGGGCGGATCGTGCGGAAGAAAATGCACGCCCTCGGCAATGCTGTCGTGGGTGATCACCAGTCCGTCGAGCACCGCCACGTCGTCGCGCAAGCCGCGCGCTTCTGGCGCCGTCGCGATCCGGCGCAGCCGTTCGATGACTTCGCGCTCGCGCAACGCTCAGGCCCGCGCCGGGCGGGCTTCCTTGGCGATGGCGTCGAGGAGGCCGTTCACGAAGCCGCTCTGGCGCTTGTCGTAGAAGGCGTGGGCGACATCGACATATTCGGAAATGACCGAGGCCACGGGCACATCGGCGCGGCCGAGCAGCTCATAGGCGCCGGCGCGCAGGATCGCGCGCATTGGTCGGTCGAGCCGCTCCAGCGTCCAGCCTTCAGCAAGGCGGCTGGCGATCAGCGCGTCGATCTCGTCGCGGCGCGCGTCGGCGCCGGTCACCAGATCGTCGAAGAAGTCCTGTTCGGCATCGTGATAGGTCGCGTCCTCGATGGTCGCGCCTAGCCGATGCTCATGGAATTCCTTGAGCAGGCGCGGCAGCGGGGTGCCTTCCATGTCGTGCTGGTAAAGCGCCTGCACGGTGGCGAGGCGCGCGGCTGATCGCGATCGGGAACGGGTCTGGGTCATGTTGCAGCGGCAGTAGCGGCGGCTTCCCCGGCAAGGAAGGGTCGCAGCGCATCCGCCACGGCGTCCGGTGCCTCCCACGGCGCGAAGTGACCGACATCTGGCAGCCGCACGACCGTCAGATCGTCGATCAATTCATTCAAGCCCTCGAGCTGAATCGGCAGCAACGCCTTGTCGAGCATGCCCCACACGACGAGCGTCGGGATCTTGATGCTGGGGAAGGCGCGCAGCAGGAAGTCGGGCAGGGGAAGGGTCGCGCCCGGTGGCGGCACCAGCACCCGCGATGCGCGATACCAGTTCAGCATCGCGTTGAAGGCGCCCGGCTGCGACCAGTCAGCGATATATTGCTGCCGCTCCTGCGGGCTGATCTTTGACACGTCGACGTGTCGCGCGAAGGTCGTGTCGAAGAACCAGTCGAAGCCCTTCTTTTCGACGACCTTCTCGAACCCGGGGACCTTGAACGCATTCATATATTGCGAAGCCGCGCGCTGGTCGGCGTCCTCGATCAGGCTCTTCTGGAAGACCGCCGGATGCGGCGAATTGACGATGACCAGCCGGGTCACCCTCGGATCGCCGCGCAACGCCGTTGCCCAGGCGATTGCGCCGCCCCAGTCATGGCCGACGAGCGTGAACTCCTCGAGACCCAGCCTGTCGGCCAGCGCGAAGATGTCGTCGATCAGCGTGTCGGTTTTGTATTCGCCTTTATCCTGCGGCAGGTCCGACCCGGCGAAGCCGCGCTGGTCGGGCATGATCAGGTGAAACTGATCCTGCAACCGCGGCGCGATCTCGCGCCACGTCCGGTGCGATTCAGGAAAACCGTGAAGCAGAATGACCGCAGGAGCATTCGGATCGCCGGCCTGCGCCACGTTCAGCGTGACGCCGGTTCTGAGACCGATCCGCCGAATGTCGGTCATGGATAGCTGACCGTCTTCGGCACTTCGGGCAGCGGAATGTATTCCTGATCGTCGCCGGGGATGGTCGGGAAGCGCTGAGCTTTCCAGTCTTCCTTGGCCTGATTGATCCGGTCGCGCGACGAGGACACGAAATTCCAGAAGACGTAGCGCCGGGTCGTGAACGCGGCGCCGCCCATCAGGATCAGCCGTCCGCCCGCCGCACTCGACAAGCGCGTCTGATGTCCCGGTCGCAGGACGTAGAGGGTGCAGAGGTCCAGCGTCTGACCATCGAGTTCCGCCTCACCGCCGACGAGCATGACTGCGCGTTCGTCCGCGTCTGCATCGATGGGCAAGCTGCTGCCGGCGGCAAGCTGGATGTCGGCGTAAATGGTCGGCGAATGCTGGGGCGTCGCCGCTTTTGCACCCCACAATTTGCCCATCAGCACGCGCGCGCTAGCGCCGCCATCCTCGATCAGCGGCAAGCCATCGGCAGCAACATGATCGAATGCCGGGGCTGCTTCCTCGCCGCCGTCTGGCAGCGCGAGCCAGGTCTGCATCCCGTAAAGCGAGGGCCCCTCCGGTCGCAGCTGCTGCGGCGAGCGCTCCGAATGGACGATGCCCGTGCCCGCAGTCATCAGATTGATGGCGCCGGGCTCGATCACCTGGTGCGAGCCGATGCTGTCGCGATGCTCGATCGCGCCGTCGAACAAATATGTCACCGTCGCGAGATTGATATGGGGATGCGGCCGCACGTCCATTCCTTGACCGGCGGGCAACCGGGCCGGGCCGAACTCGTCGACGAAGATAAACGGCCCGACCATCGTTCGCTCCCGTGCCGGCAGGGACCGGTTGACCTTGAACGCCCCGAGGTCGTGCGTGACCGGCGTGATGATCTGCTCGAACGCGGTTTCAACGGTGGCCATCATTCTTCTCCCGGGGCGGTTGCACGGATCGACAAGGCGTGGACTCGCTCGCGCATCAGGTCGCCGAGCGCGGCATAAACAAGGCGTTGGCGTTGCACTCGGTTCTTGCCGGCGAAGGTGGGGCTTTCGATCTGGAGGCTAAAGTGACTCTCGCCGGCGGGATTGTAACCGCCGTGGCCGCGGTGCTGCTCGCTGTCGTCGGTCAGCTCGATGCGCGTCGGCGAAAGCGCCGAGTGGAGGCGTGCGAGCATTTCAGTCGCGATCGGGCCCGTGGCGGTCATGGTCATTGCACCTATATAGGTCGGCTGGATCAGAACAGGCATGCAAATCACCATCACCAAAGGCGAACGGAGCGACCGGATCGACATTGATTGGTCGGCTAGCGACTGCGTCAGCACGACATTCCCGCACAAGGGGCCTGTTCCGCACGACGCAGTGCATTACTTCGTCGAACGCGAACTGGGCATCGGCCAGGGGTTTTGGGGAATGGTCGCCGGGGGCCGGCACCCTGAAGAAATCGCAGGGATTGCCAAGGCCGCGGGCCACGCGAGTGCCAAGCGCGCAAGCGTCCCAGACGCCGCCATCGTTCCGATCCTGCAGGCGGAGCGGATCGTCGAGTGCTTCGAGGCGGACCTGTGGAGTCAGTTTCAGACTGACCTGCCGACATTGCGTGCCGCGATCGATGCCGGTTGCGCGTCATCGTTCGTGCCGACGCCGACGGTCAGTGACGAGGTGATTGCACGGATTCGCGGTGAACTTCGCGCCCTCTCGGAACGTTGGCCTGCGGCGCCGGCAGGCGAACAGCTCACGCTCGAATGGAAAGACGAAGTCGATTGAAGCACGCTCGAATGCATGGTCGGATCGAAGGTGCGCGCGCGAAGTGCGCTGCGCCGGGATGCGACGCGCCCGGGGAGTTCAAGGCGCCGCTGCAGCCGGCTAACTTCGACGGTCCCGGTTCCTGGCGCTTCCTGTGCCTGGATCACGTCCGCGAACACAATGCGAAATACAATTGGTTCGAGGGCATGAGCCCGGACGAGATCCAGGATGCGCAGGGACCGCTCGGCGGCTGGGAGCGACCGAGCCGGGCCTTCGCGCATAATGGTGTTGATCCGCCGCCGGCGTGGGGCGACTTTTCCGATCCGCTGGAGGCGATCTCCGGCAGGTTCAGGCGCGGGCGGCAGCCGGAGGCACCATCGCGCTTCACTAAAGCCGAGCGGCGCGCGCTATCCGTGCTGGGGCTAGGTGATGACGCCGACCGGCATCAGCTGCGGCAGCGCTACTCCGGGCTGGTGCGCCGCTATCACCCCGACAAGAATGGCGGTGACCGCAGTCACGAGGCCAAGCTTGGCGAGGTGATCGAGGCCTATCAGCAGCTGCGGAAGTCCGCCGCTTTCGCCTAATCGCGGTCGGGGGCGCCGAGCGGGAAATAGGCACGGAATTGCCGCGCGTCCTCGACACACCGCGATACCGCAGGATGGCCAAGCAGCCGCTGGCGGTAGGCTTTCAATCGCGGACGCGCTTCGCCGATTTCCTCGACCCAATCGGCATAGAATAGCGACGGAGCGGCCGCGCAGTCCGCCAGCGTGAAGGCATCGCCGACCGCCCAAGGACCATCGCCGAGATTTTGCTCCAGCCAGTCATAGGCGATGTGGAGACGCTGGCGAGCGCGCTCTTCGCCATAAGCATCCTGAGAGCCTTCGGGTCTCAGCACATTTGCAACCGGGGCATTCATATTGGTCATCACGTGGAGGTCGAAAAACCGGTCGAGAAACCGCGACCGGAGCCCGGCATCGCCATCCGGAATCCAACGGTTCGGGCCAGGATATTTCACGTCGAGATAGTCGATGATCGGCGTCGATTCGAACACCGCCGTGTCCCCCTCCAGCAGGAGCGGGAACTGGCCGAAGGGCGAGTGCCGCTTAAGCACCGCGCTATTTTCCGGCTGGTCCGGGCCGACGGACCGGAACTCAAACGGCGTTGCATTGGCGTAGAGCGGGATCAGCGCCTTCCACGTGTAGGACGAGAAGAGGTGACCGAAGAGCTGCAACTTCATTGAGCCTGCCTTTCAGACGCGGCGAGGAAAACCTGCTGCTGAGCCTCGAACGCGCGCTGGAACGCGGGTCGGGCTTCGCCGCGCGCGACGTAGGCGGCCAACCGCTCATCGAGCAATGGCGTGGCGGCGGGCCGCCGCAGCACGTTGACCATCAGCAGGTCGCCCGCGTTGAATCCACCGTCGAGCCAATCGGCGTCGCCGAGGCGGCTCGACAGATCCGTCAGCCGGGTGCGAATGCGATCTTCCATGATCGGCAAGCGTGCCTCGAACCATGGCTTGTCGCGCTCAATCAGCATGGCGGCTTCGCGTTCGACGATGACCGGCTCGACGGTCGCCTTCGCAGCGAACATCCAAGCGATCGCCCTTGATCGCGCCTTAGCGTCAACCGGCAGAAGTCCCGCGTGCGTTTCCGCAATGCGCAGGATGATCGCCGCGGACTCGAACAGCGTCAGTCGGTCTTCCTGATAGGTCGGGATCTGGCCGAACGGCTGAAGCGCGCGATGCTCCGGCTCCTTCATTTCCTTGAAGGAAACGAGGTGCACGTCGTAAGGCTGGCCGACTTCCTCCAGCGCCCAGCGGACCGGGAAATCGCGCGCCAGGCCACGGCCGCGGTCTGGCGAACTTTCGAACGCGCGGATGGTCGGTTTAGACGTCACTATGCGTCGGCCTTGTCGGCTTCTTCGGCAAACGAGCCGATCGGCACTTCGCCGGCCGGTTCATATTCGAGGAAGGCAACGCCCTTGTCGGAGACGACATGCTTGACCAGCTTCAGCGCGCCGGCGCCGGTCGACCCGTCGAAGATCGACTTGCCGTCACCCAGGATGACCGGGAAGACCATGGTGATCAACCGATCGATCAGCCCCGCTTTAATCAGCGGTGCGTAGATCGTGCTGCTGCCCTGGATCAGCAGGTCGCGGCCTTCGGTCTGCTTGAGCTTCCGGACCGCGTCCGCGGTGTCACCAGACAGCTTCTCGCTACGATCCCATTCGAGCGGCTCGTCCGAATGGGTCAGCACATATTTGTTGATGCGCTGGAAGCGCGCGCCGACGGGATCTTCCTGGTGCTTGGGCCAGTAGGACGAAAAAATGTCGTACGTCCGCTTTCCGAGCAGCAGGTCGTAGTCGGCGTCGATCACCGGGCCGAAAGCCTTTTCCAGCCCTTCGTCCCAGAAGTGGAAGGACCAGCCGCCGTAACGGAATCCTGAAGTCGTATCTTCGTCCGGTCCGCCCGGCGCCTGCATGATGCCGTCCAGCGACTGGAAGACGGCGCCGGTGAGCTTACGCATCCGCCGGCACCTCGGCCATCGCGGCTTCGATGGTGGCGATGTCGATCTTCTTCATCGTCATCATCGCGTCGAACGCGCGCTTCGCGGCCGCCTTGTCGTGACTGGTCGTCGCGTCGAGCAACACGCGCGGCGTAATCTGCCAGGAGAAGCCCCACTTGTCCCTGCACCAGCCGCAGGCGCTTTCCTCGCCGCCGTTGCCGACGATGGCATTCCAGTAGCGATCGGTTTCCTCCTGGTCTTCGGTGACGACCATGAAGCTGACGGACTCGTTCGGCTTGAAGTTCGGTCCGCCGTTAAGGCCGGAGAACGAGCGGCCGAGAACGGTAAAGTCCAAGGTCAGCTCGGCGCCTTCCTTGCCATCCGGATAATCGCCCGGCGCCTTCATCGCATTGCCGACCGAGCTGTCGGGGAAAGTGGCCGCGTAGAATTCAGCCGCCTTGCGCGCCTCGCCATGGTCGAACCACAGCACGGTCGTCAGTTTCGAGGTCATTGAGCGTCTCCCGATTTGCGCGGGCCGACCAGGCCGACGACCACCCCCTGCGGATCGGTTGCGTGCACCGAATATTCACCGCCCGGAATTGGCATCGGTTCGCTCGCGAGCGTTCCGCCGCCATTTCTGACCGCGGCGACGGCACGGTCGATGTCGTCGACCCCGATGTAGAAGGTCCAGCCGACGCCCGGATGCTGCGGCAGCTTGCGCATGATCGCGCCAATGCCGACGCCGTCGAACTGGATGAATTTGTAATCACCCATCTCGCCCATCGGCATCGCGCCTTGCTGCGTCCAGCCGAAATGCTTCGTGTAAAATGCAATGGCACCGTCCTGGTCGCTGCTCGCCAGGTCGTTCCAGCGAACATGCTGCGGCTGGTCGACCGAAAAGACGTCGCTGGTGGCGTCAGGCTGATCGGCCGGCGGCGTCGGAGTCATGATGTAGAAGGGCGCACCCCAAGGGTCGGCCACCATCGCCATGCGGCCGACGCCCTCCATGTCATGGGCCGGCATCAGCGTCTTGCCGCCATCGGCCTCGATTGCGGCCAGCGTCTGATCGACGTTGCCGGCGTGGAGGTATCCGATCCAAGTGGGTTTGGCGCCATGCGCGATCATGTCGTTCGTCAGCACCAGCACCCCGCCGGCAAAGCCGCCGTCGCTGCGGTTGATCATGCGATAGTCGACATCACCGCCACCGGGGACCGAATTGTGGTCGTCGATGTTCCAGCCGATCACGGCGTCGTAAAACTTCTTCGCGGACGCGGCGTCGGTCGTCATCAGTTCGTACCAAATGAAACCGCCAGGCCGGTTGCTCGGCGGGTCCTGAGGCGTAGACGCGTCTTGAGTGCGGACGTCAGACATTGTCGACTTCCTTTCGGTTGATTCAGGGGGAAAAGCCTTAAGCGCTGATCGGCGTCGCGGCCTGCGGATTTGCTTGCTGAGAAGACGTGTCGAGGATCTTCTCAAAGCCGCCCCAGAACATGCGCTGCATATTGAACGGCATTTCGCCTTCAGGCTTCATGCTCTCGTCCGCCATGATCTTGGCCCAGGCGTCGTCGCGGGCCTGCTTGTCCGGCCACTCGATGAACGAGAAGACGATGCCTTCACCGTCCTCGGCCTTCACCGCGCGGTAGAAGTCGGTGACTTCGCCGTGCGACACATCGTCACCATAGGCTTCGACCACGCGGGTGGCGCCGTGCTGCTGGAACACCTTCGCCATTTTCGCGGCCATCTGCTGATATTCGTCGCGCTTGGTGACCGGCACCACGAAGCCGTCGGCGTAGCTGCCGCCACCCGACCCTTCGTCGACGATCGCCTCGAAGCCGCCCATGATCATCCGTTTCCCGTCGAAGGGCATATCGATCGAGCCCATGCGCTCGTCGCTCATCATCTTCTCATTGGTGGCGTCGCGCGTCGCCCGGTCGGGATACTCGAACCAGGAGAAGACGATCCGCTCATCGGGCTTCGCCGCCACCGCCTTGCGGAAGTCAGTCACCTTGCCATCCTCGATGCTGCTCTCCCACGTCTCGACCATCCGGCGCACGCCGAGGTCTTGAACCAGCGGCGCAAAGGTCGCCGCGTGATGCTGATAGGCGTCCTTGTTCGCTTCCGGCACGGGCACGATGAAGCCTTCGAAGTAGGTCATTGCTGCTCTCCCTTTATTGCGCCGGAACGGCGCTCTTCTCGAACATGGCAAGCTGCGCGGCCATCGCCTTTTTGAAGGCGGGCCGGTCCTTGCCGCGGCGAACGTAGTCGGCCAGCTTCGGGTGCTTGCCGAGGATATCATCAGGCGTGCCGTGCAGGACGGCGACCATCATCAGATCGCCGACCGTGAACTGCTCCCCTTCGAGCCAGGGACCATCGCCGAGACCTTTCTCGAGGTCGGCCAGGCGCCGGTCGAGATCGGCGACCACCTTGTCGTGCCGCATCTTCGACCACGGCTGCTCGCGCTCGAAGACGTCGTTGATGACCACGGCCATGACGAATGGTTCGACGGAATTCAGCGCCGCGATCACCCACTGGATGGCCTGAGCGCGGGCTTCGGGATCGCTTGGCAGCAGATCGCCGCCGCGCTCCGCGATCCGCAGCACCATCGCGCCCGATTCGAAGCTCTCGCCATTCTCGTCGCGGTAGACGGGAACCTGGCCGAACGGTTGGCGGCAGCGATACTCGTCCGTCTTGGCGTCGCGGATTGTCTCGACCTCATAGGTCTCGCCAATCTCTTCCAGCGCCCAGCGGGGCCGGAGGTCGCGCACGAAGCCGCGCGCAAATTCCGGCACCCATCCAAACGTCGTGATCGTAGGAGTCATCTGTTTAGGCCTCCGCCGTTTCGACCGGATGCGCACCCTTGGCTGCGAACTCCGGATCCATCCACATCGGCGCCCACTGGTGACCGTCCGGATCCTCGAAATCGCGGCCATACATCGGTCCGCCTTTCGTCTGGTCTTCCTGGGAGACGTCGATCTTGCCGCCTGCGGCGCCCGCGGCGTCGGTAATCTGGTCGACCTCCTCCGGGCTGTCGCAGGAAATGCAGAGCAGCACCTGACTGCTGTTGTTCGCGTCCGCAATCGGCTTGCGGGTGAACGTTGCGTAGAAGGGATGAGTAAGCAGCATGACTGAGATGGTGTCCGACAGCACCATCATGGCCGCGGCCTCATTGCTGAACTTCGGCTCGTTGCGAAAGCCGATCGCCCGATAGAACGCCTTCGATCGTTCCAAGTCCCGTACCGGCAAGTTCACGAAAATCATGCGCGACATATTTCCTCCTGCGACTCGACAGCTTGTTGTTTGGCTTGAGAAGTTATAAATAGCAACCATGGAGTTAGAAAAAGTAACTAAGTTGCGGAAAGGGGACGACAAGCGCCGGTACGAGGATGCTTGCGGGTTGGCGCACGCGCTCGACCTGCTGGGTGAACGTTGGGCCATGCTGGTCCTGCGGGAATTGGCTTATGGACCGCGCCGGTTTTCAGGCCTTCGCCGTGACCTTCCGGGTATCAGTGCGAACGTGCTGACCCAGCGGCTCAATGAGTTGGAAAGTCGCGGCCTTGTGCGTCGGACCCGCTTGCCTGCGCCGGCCTCGATCCAGGTTTACGAGGCGACGGAATGGGGTTTGGAGGCGATCCCGACGATCGCCGCGCTCGGACGCTGGGCTGCGCGCAGCCCGTTACATGACCCCACCCTCAGCATGAGCCATGTGTCGCTGATCATGTCGCTCCAAACGCTCATTTCGGAGGAGCGCGCACGAGGTTTCAATGTTCGCGTCGCCTTTCATCTCGGCGAGGCCAATTACGTGACGACGGTCCAGGACGGCGGGTTGACCGTCGAGCGGCGGGATTGCGACGATTGCGCGGTGACGTTCATCGGCCCGCCGACGGCCGTTGCCGCAGTGATCCACGGCGGCGCCCCCATGGATCTCATCCAGGTCGAGGGAGACTTGGCCTTGGCAAAACGTTTCATCACGCTCTTCCCGCTGCCGCCCAAGGTCGTCGTCTAAAGATTGAGGCTCCGGCGGCCTTCGCTTACAGGCCCGAACAATGACCGATCTTCCCAACAGCCAGCCCGAAAGCCGCGCCGAAACCCTGCTCGCCGCCCCCGATAAGATCGTGAAGGTGCGCGAGATGTTCGGGGTCGACTCGGACATGGAAGTGCCCGCCTTCAGCGAGGCCGACGAACGCGTCCCGGACCTCGACCCGACCTACGTCTTCGATCCAGACACGACGATGGCCGTGTGCGCCGGCTTCTCGAAAAACCGCCGCGTCATGGTTCAGGGTTATCATGGCACCGGCAAGTCGACCCACATCGAGCAGATCGCTGCGCGGTTGAACTGGCCGCTCATCCGCATCAACCTCGACGCGCACATCAGCCGCATCGACCTCGTCGGACGCGACGCAATCGTCCTCCGCGACGGCCAGCAGGTAACTGAGTTCCGTGAGGGGCTTTTGCCCTGGGCACTGCAGCATCCGGTTGCGCTCGTGTTCGACGAATATGACGCCGGCCGCCCGGACGTGATGTTCGTCATCCAGCGCGTGCTTGAGGCGGAAGGCAAGTTGACGCTGCTGGACCAGAATCGCGTGATCCGGCCGAACCCTTGGTTTCGTCTGTTTGCTACCACGAACACGGTAGGCCTCGGTGACACGACGGGTCTCTATCACGGCACCCAAGCGATCAACCAGGGCCAGATGGACCGCTGGAACATCGTCACGACGCTGAATTATCTGCCCGCGGCAGTCGAAGCGCAGATCGTGCTCGCCAAGACCGGCGAATATGACGAGCCCGGCGGCAAGGCGACCGTCGACAAGATGATCAAGGTCGCTGAACTGTCGCGGCAAGGTTTCATCAACGGCGACATTTCCACGGTCATGAGCCCCCGCACCGTGATCAGCTGGGCGCAGAACGCGCACATCTTCGGTGACGTGGGTTACGCCTTCCGCGTCAGCTTCCTCAACAAGTGCGACGAATCCGAACGACCCCTGATTGCCGAATATTATCAGCGCGTGTTCGGTGAGGACCTGCCTGAGAGCGTTGTCGGCAAGGCATAAGAAAAGGGCGCCGCCGATAGTTCGGCAGCGCCCTTCTGGAGAAATTGGTAGGTCAGACGCCGTAGAGAATGTCACCCGTGGCAACGTTACTGCCCAACACGTTCACAATCATGTCGAAGCTGCCGTTATGGTCGGTGTCGATCTGCAGCTGGTGCAGCGTCGCATTGAAAGACACGTACGCCGCGCTGGCGCCGGCTACCTTCGACAGATCGATCTTGTCCGCTCCGGACTGGAAATCCGTGATCGTGTCGATGGAGCCGTCTTTCGCGAAGACAAACACGTCATTGCCGGCGCCGCCGGTGAGGGTGTCGTTCCCTTCCCCGCCGATCAGCGTGTCGTTACCTTCGAAGCCCTGCAGAACGTCGTTGCCGCCCCGACCCTCGAGGCGGTTCGCGTATTCATTCCCCTGCAACAGATCGCGCGCGGAGCCACCGATCGCATTCTCGATAATGGTGCCATAGGCAATCGACACATTATCGAACTGCGTGGCGCCGATGCCCCCCACGCCCGTATCGGCGGCAATGCGCGCCGAAACGATCGACTGCACGGCCGACTGCGCCTGTTGCAGGAAAGCATCCGTAAAATAGCCCGCCGGAAAAGACAGACCGTAAGCGGCATAATATTCGGTCCAATAAGCATTCACATGAGCGGCCGATGGCGCGCCGCCACCGATCGAGCTGAACGATCCTGCATGGAGGTTGATGTATTGCGAGACGTTGAAACCTGAAGCGTCGATCGTGTCGTTTCCGCCAGCGTCGTAGATCGAATACATCGGATTCGGGTTCGCGTTGAAGTCGAACAGCGCGTTGCCCGCGGTCGAATTGAACCCGTACGTCGTCGCCCCCACGCGGGTCGTCGGGTCCGCCCCGTATTTTTCCTGGATGACGTAGATGTCGTGAAGCATTGGGGCTTGCGGGTAGTTCGCGCGGAAGCTGAAGCTGCTGACGGCGCCGGTCGATGTGTAGCTGATCGATCCCGGAACGACCCCTCCCAGATCCCAATTGATCGCGAGCTCGCGCGAATTTGTCCCGTTGAAATAGGACATGATCGAATATTGATACGTGTCCTGCGCATATTCCGCGTCGGTCGCGAAGGTCCCCGTCCCGTTGTAGGCGCCAGGATGCGACAGGCCGAGGGTGTGGCCGAGTTCGTGGATCAGCGTGGTGTTGCCGTACTGGCCATAGTGAAACAGCGAGTTCGACGGGTTGAGCGAGGGATCGGCGATGAAGACATCGCTCTGGAACGTGTAGCCCTTCCCCGGAACCGGGTAGTAGGCAAACGCCTGGGCCGGATCGCTGCTGTTCGCGAAGATGATGTCCGCGCCACGACCGTTGGTTTCCTTGAAACTTTGCGGGATCAGGTCATCCCAAAGCTGGATGGCGGCGCGCGCCGCGACCTGCTGATCGGCCGTGAACGGAGAATAATCGGTGCTGCCCGACAGCCCGTATTGCGGATTGTTGAAGAGTCCGGTGGCGTGAGGCAACGCATTGAAGGAGTAAGTGATGACCCCGTTGCTCGCATGCACCTCTCGACCCGTATCGAGGTGGCTGGTGACGCTTTCGTCGCCGGTCAACGGAAGGATCGGCTTGCGGTAGGTTCCGTAAGTCAGGCCCGCATAAGGGTCGAGACTAAATTCGACAGCATCCACGCCGGGCGGCGTCGGCTCGACAAATCTGTCTCCAGCCGAATCCTTGAGGTTCTTGGTCATTGCTCACTCGCTCCCCTAACTAAAGTCCTGATCCTGAACACGAAATCAGCTACTTAGACAGGCGAACGTGCAGGCGTGGCAGTTAAGAGTCAACCTAAGTTAACCATTTTCGGAATCCGCCCTTGGCCAGTGGACAAGCGCCCGACTAAAGCACGCCAAATGGCCGATCGATCACCCCTCGATGACTTTCGCCGAGCGCTTGCTGGCGCGTCCCGAGCGATCGCCAGGGACGGCGATGTCGACGTCGTCTACGCGAACGACTTCGGCGCTGGGTCCGGCAAGGTGGCGCGGGTGCCCTCGCCAGGAGCGGCTCTCGAACCTAAACTGGTCGCCGAGGCGCGCGGCGCAGCTGACGCAGTGGCTCTGCGACTTCGCTTCCATGACGCGGCGCTTCACTCCCGCCTTGCGCCGGCGGACATCGAGTCGCGCGCAGTGTTCGATGCGCTCGAAACGGCGCGCGTCGAGGCGCTGGGTGCGCGCGCGATGGCCGGCGTTCGCGATAACCTCGCGCGGCTGACTGAAGCGCGGGTAAGGGCCGACGCCATCGTTCGCGCCCGCAACGCCGAGGAAGTTCCGCTCTCTACGGCGGTTGGGCTTCTCGCCCGCGAGCGATTGACCGGCGCCGCGCCGCCGCGCGCCGCAAAGGCTGGGTTGGACCTCGTCGCGCCGTGGATCGAGGAGCGTGCGGCTGCCGAACTCGATGCGCTCGCGCTGACGCTCGACGATCAAGCCGCATTCGCAAACCTGTCGCGCCGGCTGCTGGAAGATCTAAACCTCGCCGCGGCGGAAGAGCCGACGGAAGACGAACCGGAGAATGCCGGTGACGACTCGGAGGGCGAGGACGGCGGCAGCGACGACAAGCCCGAAGAAGGTGACGATGGAACGCCGGGCGGCGGTGATGCCGAGATGCGCGGCGAAGAAGTCGAGGACGAAAACGCGGACGGCGATTCCAGCGAGGAAATGGAAGCGGGGGAGGACGAATCCTCGGCTGGCGACGAGTTGAGCGAAAGCGTCTTCGCCGCCCCGAGCCGCCGCAATTGGGACCCCTCGCCGGAGACCGACTACAAAGCTTTCACGACAAAGTTCGACGAGATCGTGGAGGCGCATGACCTGTGCGACGACGATGAACTCGGCCGTCTGCGCGCCTTTCTCGATCAGCAGATGGCGGGGTTGCAGAACGTGGTCACGCGTCTTGCCAACCGCCTGCAGCGGCGGTTGATGGCGCAGCAAGCGCGCAGCTGGGACTTCGATCAGGAAGAAGGCCTGCTCGACGCCGCGCGACTCGCCCGCGTGGTCATCAGCCCGGGGCATTCGCTCAGCTACAAGGTCGAGCGCGATACCGAGTTCAAGGATACGGTCGTCTCGCTGCTAATCGACAACAGCGGGTCCATGCGCGGCCGGCCGATCGCCATCGCGGCGATCTGCGCCGATATCCTCGCGCGAACGCTGGAACGCTGCGGTGTCGCGACCGAAGTCCTCGGGTTCACGACGCGCGGCTGGAAAGGCGGACAGAGCCGCGAAGCCTGGCTGTCGGCTGGGCGGCCACCAAGCCCGGGGCGCCTCAACGACCTTCGCCACATCGTCTACAAGCGTGCGGACGAGCCGTATCGCCACAGCCGCCGCAACCTCGGCCTGATGATGCGCGAGGGTCTGCTCAAGGAGAACATCGATGGCGAGGCGCTGCTCTGGGCGCACAACCGCCTCATTGCGCGGCCAGAAGAGCGCCGAATCCTGATGGTCATTTCCGACGGCGCGCCGGTTGACGATTCGACGGCTTCGGCCAACGGCGGCAGCTACCTCGAGCGACACCTGCGCCAGGTCATCGACTGGATCGAGAAGCGTTCGACCGTGGAGCTGATTGCCATCGGCATAGGGCACGACGTGACCCGCTACTACAGTCGCGCCGTGACGATCATGGACGCGGATCAGCTTGCCGGGGCCATGGTCGAGCAGCTGGCGAGCCTGTTCGAAAGCCACTGATCCGGCATGTGCAATCTCTACACGCAGACCAAGTCGATCGATGAGATCGCACAGCTTTTTCGCGATATCGGCATCCAGCTCACCTTTCCCGAGGGGGTGCCCAACCTGCAACCGCGCGACGTCGCCATCACCGATTCGGCGCCGATCGTGCGAATGACTGAGGGCGGCTTTCAGCTGGTCGTCCGGCGCTGGAGCTGGCCGGGACCGGGCGGCAAGCCCGTATACAATTATCGATCGGATGGGCGTGAGTTCACTAGCGGACGCTGCCTGATCCTGACCGACGGTTTTTACGAATTCACCCAGCCGGACGATGCCGCACAGAAGCGGAAGGATCGCTGGCTGTTCACCAACCCTTCCGAGCCGATGATCGGGATCGCCGGGCTGTTCCGCACCGCGCCGGACGTGGGCGAGGCGTTCACGATGCTGACGACCGAGCCGGGGCCGGACGTTGCGCCTTATCACAGCCGCCAAGTCGCGGTTGTGGGCGACGCTGCGTGGAAGGACTGGCTCGATTACGGAACCTCGGCGCGCGATCTGTTGGGTCCGTTACCAGCCGGAACCCTCCAGGTTCAGCCGGCACCGCGAACATAAAAAAATGGCCCCAGCACAACTACGCGCGCTGGGGCCCCCTCGTTACGCGACGCGAGGGAAAACGCCTGTCTCCAGGCATGACGGGGAAAAGGGGATAAACCCCGTCCATGACGGGGCTTATGGGCGATTCGCGGCCAATGAAGGCTGAACGTTACGTGCAGCCTACGTTCAGCAATTTCCGTTGAAAGTCAGTCGGTTAGACGACTTAAGCGGCTTTCTGCTCAGCCGCCTTCTTGGAAATCTCGCGCTTCAGCTTGCGAACCTTCGGGCTCAGCTTGTCGTCGCTCGTCTTGAGCAGCCAATTGTCGAGGCCGCCGACATGCTCCACCGAGCGAAGGCCGTGGGTGGACACGCGAAGCTTAACGCTGGTGCCCAGCGAGTCCGAAAGAAGGGTCACGTTCTGCAGGTTCGGCAGAAACGTCCGCTTCGTCTTGTTGTTGGCGTGGGAAACGTTGTTACCCACCTGCCGGCCCTTGCCGGTCAGCTCGCAAACCCGCGACATGGTCTCAATCCTGATTTTGTGTGCGAGCCCATCAATGGACCCGAAGAGCGCCGCCCGTTAGCGGCTCAAGCCGTGGCCGTCAATGTTGTCCCACCGCCGGATGCCGCGAAACCGCAGGGCCTTAACAGCGTTAGGAGCCCCATGGTCCAAAGACCGTGTCGGCGTCGTTATATTCCAGGGGACTGACTCAAAAATGCGGACCATCATCCTAATCCTGATTGTTGCGGTTCTGATTGTCATTGGCGCAATCGCCAGCGGATTCCTGAATATCAGTCAGACCCGGCCGGCGCAGGCACCCGCAATTTCGGCCACCCACAACGGCGTTGTTGCCAAGGGCGGTCAGGCACCTGCATTCGACGTGGAGACCGGATCGGTGAAGGTCGGAGCCAAGGAAACGACCGTCAAAGTCCCCGGCCTCGAAGTCCAGAAGCCCGTGCAGAACCAGACTGCGCCCGCAACGGGAAACGCCCAATAGGCTGACTTCGCCAAGCGCCTTCGCTAGCTGCGGGCGCAATGTCCGTATTTCCTCTTCCTCCTCCGATGCGCCGTGCGCTGGACCTTGCTGCCGCGGCGGCCATGGATGGCGAGGTCCCCGTCGGAGCGGTCGTGACATTGGGCGACCGCATCGTTGCGGAGAGCCGCAACGCCATGCGCGGCACTTCAGATCCGACCGCGCATGCGGAGATGGTTGCCATTCGCCGGGCCGCCGAAAGACTGGGGACGTCGCGCCTCGATGAATGTGTCTTGTGGGTCACGCTGGAGCCGTGCGCCATGTGCGCCGCGGCGATCGGCATTGCGCGGTTCAAGGCCCTTCGTTTTGCGGCCGAAGACCCGAAAGGCGGCGGCGTCGTGCATGGACCGCGCATCTTCACGCAGCCCACCTGCCACCACCGGCCGGACGTCATTGGCGGAATTGGCGAAGCCGAAGCCGCGGAACAACTCCGCGCGTTTTTCGCCAGCCGGCGCTAGCTGCGGTAGGGGACCAACCGGATTTCGATACGGCGATTGGCCGCGCGCTGGGTCTCGTCTACCTCCGGGTTATATAGCGGCGAGCTTTCCCCGAGGCCTTTCGATCCAATCCTCGCGCGGGCGACGCCACGAGAGGCGAGATAGGCGGCAACCGCTGCTGCACGCTTGTCGGAGAGTGCCTGGTTCGTCTGCGGGCTGCCCGTAGTGTCGGTGTGAGCCAGCACGTCGACATAGGTGCGTGTGCGCGTTTTCACGGTCCGCGCGATTTCCAGCAATGTGGAGTTGGTCGACGCGTTCAGGGCAGAACTGCCTGTGTCAAAGGTGAAACCGGCCGGGATGCGGATGACGATGCTTCCACCGACTTGTAGAACGTCCAGTCCCATGCCTGCCGTCTGCCGCCGCAATTCCGAATCAAGCTCGGCCATGTACGTTCCGGCCTCCGCAGGACTGAGCGGTCTAATCTTTGCCGCACGCATTTTTGCGGCCCGCGTCTTTTGCCCGCCGACGACGTCGCCGAGCAGGTAAGGCGCACTTGTCCCCAAAGGACGAAAGGCCGCGGGAACGATCGGCGGCGGAGGGGGCGCAGACTGGCAGCCGGCGATCGCGGCAAATCCCACGCCGACCAATGCTACCTTGATGTGACGGACCGAAAACATTCGCGCCTCTCCCCTTTTAACACCCGTGAAACCCTGCGTGCGTGGCGATGGTTCCGCAAGCGTAACTCGCGCCGCCGCTTGTGAACTGCGACAAGACAAGGCAAGAGCGGATTGCCGCCCATGAGCGACCATCTATCCCCCATTCCCTGGCTCGACGTCCTCCTCATCCTCGCGCTGATCGTGCTGAACGGCGTGCTGGCGATGAGCGAACTCGCGATCGTCTCATCACGCGAAGCCCGGCTGAAGGCCATGGCCAAGAGCGGTAGCCGCGGTGCGCAGTGCGCACTGGATCTCTCGTCCGATCCCGGCCGCTTTCTGTCGACGGTGCAGACCGGCATCACGCTGATCTCGATCTTCGCGGGCGCTTTCTCGGGCGCGAGCCTTGGCGAACCGGTCGCGCAGCGGGTGCAGCAACTCGGTCTTTCGACCGAGACGGCGCATACGATCGGCTTCGGCATCGTGATCGTCGCCACCACCTATGTCTCGCTAGTCATTGGCGAGATCGTGCCCAAGACCATCGCTCTCCGCTCGCCAGAGCCGATCGCGGTGATCATGTCACGCCCGTTGCTGTGGCTATCGAAGGTGACGGCGCCGTTCGTATGGCTGCTCGATCGCTCGAGCTCGCTGATCTTCCGCCTAATCGGACTCAACAAGGGATCGAAGAATCAGGTGACGGCCGAGGAACTGCACCTCGTGGTCGCGGAGGCGCAAACGGCAGGCGTCCTTGAAGAAGACGAGCGGGCGATGATCTCCGGCATTGTACGTCTGGCTGACCGCCCGGTCCGTGAGGTCATGACACCGCGCACCGAGATCGACTGGGTCGACGTGGCCGCGACGCCCGAAGAGATCCGGCAGGAATTGCTCGACAACCCGCACAGCCGGATCCCCGTTGCCGACGGCTCGATCGAAAACATCGTTGGAGTTATCCAGACGCGCGACGTGCTAGCCGCCAGCATCCGGGGGGAGCCGCTCGATCTCAAAAGGCTGTGCCGGACGGCGCCGGTCATTCCGGACCTCATGGACGCAATGGACGCGCTTGCCGTGCTTCGCGCGGCCGACGTGCCGCTTGCGCTCGTCCATGACGAATATGGTCATCTCGATGGTATCGTCACGCCAGGCAGCATCCTCGCCGCCCTGGCGGGGACCTTCGCGCACGACCTGGAACAGGGCGAGGAATCTCCGTTGATCGAGCGGGAGGACGGCAGCTGGCTGATCTCGGGCGCGGCCAGCGCGGACCTCCTAAGCGATCGTCTGGGCATCAACCTGCCGACCGACCGCGACTATTCAACCGTTGCCGGCTTTGCCTTGTCCGTGCTCAAGCATCTGCCAGAGACTGGCGAGAAGTTTCGCCACGACGGCTGGTCGTTCGAAGTCATCGACATGGACGGCCGCAAGATCGACAAGTTGATTGCGTCACGGCCGCGCAAGAGGCCGGCCGAGAGCGAAGCCGAAGCCGTCGGCTAGAGCTTTCCGAACTTCTGTTCGAAGCCGTCCGTGTCGTCGCGGGCAAGATAATCGGCCTGCTCGACGACGCGGTCACGCGTGATGCGGCCGCGAAACGAGCCAAGCCGCTCGTCGAGGCGCTCGATCTCGGTCGGGGTCAGCTGCGCGAGCTGCTCGAACCGGACGAAGCCCGCACTGCGCAGGGCATCAGCGAACTTGGGTCCGACGCCTTTGATTCGCGACAAATCGTCCGCCGGGTTACCGCCGGCATCCAAGACCGCATGGACGGGCGCGCGGAGAATGTCCCCGGTCACATCGCTGGTGGCCGCGGCTGCTTCGCCGGCGAGGCCGCGACCTTCGGGCGGAGCCTTGGCGGAGGTCATGTGCGGACGGATCGGTGAGCTATCGGTCAACTGCACGCGCTGCTTCGGCCGCAGCAAGACGATGGCGATGATAATCGCCACGACGATGATTGCGAGCCACCAATATTCCCGGATCAAATCCATAGTTCACCAATTCCATTGAGCGTTGTAGCGACGGTGCAGCTCGATCAGATAGGCGAGCAGCAGACCAAAAAGGAAGCCCAGCACGGCAATCGCGCCACCTTCTACCATCAGCGGCGTGCCCGGAGGGTCGTTGCCCCACTGGGCCTTGCTCACCCCGGGTAGCATGCTGAACAATCGCGCAAGTTCGGTGCGTTGGAAGTCGGTTGCGGGCTTGCCGGTCAGGACGAGGGTTCGGGACAACGGATGGCGATGCAGCCTGCCCTGGATGTTTGGCGTCTCGTAATAATCGAGCCCGGTCCGGGCGGTCTTCTCAACCGTCGCGGTGAAGCGGTCAGCGGCCCCCAGCGGCCCGTGCCAGACCAATGCCAGGCAGACTGCAACGACCGCGCCGATCCCGAGCGCGATGTTGCGCTTGCGGGACGGCCATTTGTGAAAGGCGAATACGCCGATGATCACACCGACGACGAGGCCGATCGCAAAGCACGGCCAGAAGTAGGGCATCAGCACGCTCATGCAATCGTCCGCTTGAGTTCGCGCCAGCCGATATCGCGGCGATGAAATCCATCCGCGAAGTCGATTTGATCGACGGCGCGGTAGGCACGGGCGCGAGCATTTGCGAAGCTGTCGGCGACAGCGGTGACCGCCAGCACGCGGCCGCCACAGGCGATGAGACCGTGTTCGCCGCGCGCAGTTCCTGCGTGGAAGACCGTAACGCCTTCAACCTGCTCCGCGGCTTCGATCTCCCGAATTGCGCCACCGCTGGTGGGCGCCCCCGGGTAGCCGTGCGCCGCGACGACGACGGTCATCGAATGCTTGTCCGCAAGGCGCGGCGGTTCGCTGAGTTTCCCCGCCGCGACGCTCATCAGCAGTTCAGCGAAATCGCCCTCGATCAGCGGCATGATCGCCTCGCATTCGGGATCGCCGAAGCGAACATTATACTCGATCAGTTTCGGTCCTTCGTCGATCAGCATGAGCCCGGCATAAAGCACGCCGTTGAACGGCGTTCCCTGCTCGACCATCGCCTGGGCCGTCGGCCGCACAATTTCGTCCATTGCGCGGGCGGCAAGTTCTTCGGTGAGGATCGGAGCGGGGGCATAAGCGCCCATGCCGCCGGTGTTGGGGCCGGTGTCGCCTTCCCCGACGCGCTTGTGATCCTGCGCCGACGCTAGAAACATCGCGGTGTCGCCGTCGACGAGGGCGAACAGGCTGGCCTCCTCGCCGGTTAGGAACTCCTCGACGACCATCGGTCCGTCGCCCGCGGCAGCAATCGCGGTTTCCGCTTCGGCCCGGGTCATGGCGACCGTCACGCCCTTGCCAGCAGCGAGCCCGTCCGCCTTGATCACCACCGGCGTGCCGAAGTCATCGATCGCGGCCAAGGCATCCTGCATGGTGTCGACGCGGGAATAGTCCGCGGTCGGGATGCCGTTCGCGCGGCACAGGTCCTTGGTGAAGCCCTTCGACCCTTCCAGCTGTGCAGCGGCGGCGCTCGGCCCGAATACCGCGATGCCTTGTGCACGCAGCGCATCGGCAACGCCGGCGACCAGCGGCGCCTCAGGGCCGACCACGACGAGGTCGATCGCATGCTCCTTTGCCAAGCTGACGACGGCAGCCGGATCTGCGGGATCGATCTTCACGCATTCGGCCCACCGCGCGATACCCGGGTTGCCCGGCGCGGCCATGAGTTGGCCGCAGCTCGGCGATTGCCTAAGGCGCCAGGCGAGCGCATCCTCGCGACCACCCGACCCCAAGAGCAATATGTCCATCAATCTTCCCGAAGAAACGCGAGCCGGCCTGTTAGCGAACGTCGCGCCGGGCGACAATTCGCCGGCGCTGAGCGTCACCGAGCTTTCCGGCGCACTCAAGCGGACCATCGAGAATGCTTTCGGCCAGGTCCGATTGCGCGGGGAGATCAGCGGGTTCAAGCGGCACAGCTCGGGCCATTGCTACTTCACGCTCAAGGACGAGAATGCCTGCATCGACGCGGTGATCTGGCGGACGAGCGCCGCGACGCTGGCTTTCCGGCCGGAAGACGGCGCCGAGGTCATCGCCACCGGTAAGCTGACGACCTACCCAGGGCGCTCGAAATATCAGATCGTCGTCGAGCGGATGGAGTTGGCCGGGGAGGGGGCGCTGCTGGCGCTCCTGGAGAAGCGTCGTAAGGCGCTTGCCGCGGAAGGGCTCTTCGAGGCAGGGCGCAAGCGGCGACTGCCGTTCCTGCCACGCGTCATCGGCGTGATCAGTTCGCCCACCGGCGCGGTGATCCGCGATATTCTTCATCGGCTCGAGGATCGCTGTCCGACGCACGTGATCCTGTGGCCGGTGCCGGTTCAGGGTGAGGGCGCTGCAGCAAAGATCGCGGCGGCTATCCGCGCATTTCCCACTCTTACCCCGAAACCCGATCTGCTGATCGTCGCGCGCGGCGGGGGCTCGATCGAGGATTTGTGGGCGTTCAACGAGGAAGACGTCGTGCGGGCGGCGGCGGAAAGCCCGATCCCGCTCATCTCCGCCGTCGGCCACGAAACCGACACGACCCTGATCGACTTCGCATCCGATCTCCGCGCGCCCACGCCGACAGCCGCGGCCGAATTGGCGGTGCCGGTGCGGGCGGAACTCGCCGCCCAGCTGAATGAACTGCAGCACCGGGCCCAGCATTGCCTGGCCCGGCGCGTCGACCGGCAGCGCGAACGGTTCGAACTCGTCACCTGCCGCTGGCCAAGTCCGCAAACCATGTTCGCGCCGGCGGTGCAGCGTCTGGATGAGATTGGCGAACGGCTGCCGCGGTCTCTTGCAGCACGGGCCGGCAGCGCTCGGGCGGACCTGAATTTGGTGGCGGGGCGCCTTCGGCAGGATCTGATCGATCAGCGTATCGCGCGGCTGTCTGACCGCCTGTCGGCTGCCTGGAAGATGGCCGAACTGGTCCATCCCGAGCGGCCGTTGTCCAAGGGGTACGTGCGCGTCACCACCCGCGACGGCGCAACGCTGACGAGCGCGGCCGCGGCCCGCGCCGCGCAGCAGGTTACCCTGCGGTTTGGCGACGGCGCGGTCGATGCGACGGTTGGAGATACTGCGCCGGCGCGAGCGGTTGAGCCGAAGCGCCGCAAACCCTACATCGCTTCCCAGCCCGGGCTGTTCGACCCGGCGGAGGAGTAAGCATGCTAATGCACGGTGGCGGCCGCGCCGCGCGGGTTCATTATCTGTCGGGGACGTTCCGATTGCTCAGCGACGGCGATCATGTCGTCTGCGCCGTAACGGGCACCACAATTCCGCTGCATGAGCTCAAATACTGGAGCGTCGAGCGACAGGAGGCTTATGTCGACGCCGACGCCAGCCTTAAGGCCGAACGGGCGGCCCGGCCCTAACCGACGCGTCGCCCACGCACGCCGATCTGACCGTTGATCCTCAGGAAATAGCTCCCCAGCGGGCCGCGAAGGATCGTGATCTTCTGTCCAACGCGCGGCGGATCGAACGAGACACTGCTGTCAGACGTCTCCCACGTCGCATTGTCTTCCGCGATGACGATCCGGTAATAGCCGTTGTTCAGCGGCCGCACTGACGTGATGGTGGAATCGAGCCGGCGTTGCGCTTCGTCTGCCGTGCTGTCCCCCGAAAAGAACGGGATCTTCGGTAAGGTGAAGCCGAACAGCGAGCGGCGCGCTTTCCGGATTTCCCCTTGGTCGACGATCGCGACCGTGCCGGTGTTAGCTGCCTGAACCAAAGCGCCCGCTGCGTTATCGTAGCAGGCCAGGCGCTGAGTTGGATCGCCGATCTGCCGGCAGCGATCGATGGCAGCAACGAGGGGTGATGGAGCAGTCTTCTCCTTCGCTTTCGTGTAAGCCGGAGTGCTTGAGACCCCGGCGGCACATATGATCGCGATGACCCAACGGCTCAGCTTGCGCATGATCAAGTCCCCCCTCTTCGCCGACCAAAAACTGCGCAACTTCAACGCGAATGCAACCTGTGCCCGAAATGACACATAGCGCGCACCTTTTGTGCCGTGGTGGCGGCGTCCGATTGATTCGTCGGCATTGTTACACTTAGGAATTGAACATCAGCGCCGGTGAATCCGGTGATGGGGTATGCGGTCGTGACCGCATTCAGAAGGGGAAATACATGTCCAAGAGCACTTTCAAGGGGTCGCTCCTTGCGACCACGGTCATCGCCGGCATGGCGCTGTCGACTCCGGCTTTCGCCCAGTCCCAAACGACTCCCGAGAACGTGCCGCCCGCGCCGGTGACGCCGACCAACACGCAAGGCACCACGCCCCCGGCCGCACCGACGGACGCCCTGCCTGCAGCAGGCACGCAGTCGAATGAATCGGCTGCTCCGGCCGAGCCGACCAGCGCGCAAGAAATCGTCATCACGGGTACGTTGATCCGCAACCCCAACCTGGTCGCCTCCGCGCCGGTTACCGTTCTTGGTCATGACGAAGTCTCGCTTCGTCAGACCAACACTGCGGAAGAAATCCTGCGCACCATCCCGGGCGCGGCGCCGAGCATCGGTCAGAACGTCAACAACGGCAGCGGCGGTTCGGCGTACGTCAACCTTCGCGGTCTGGGTTCGAACCGCAACATCGTCCTGCTGGACGGCGTGCGCATCGTCCCGGTCGACCTCGTCGGGCGCGTCGACTTGAACACCATCCCGCTGGCCCTCGTCGATCGCGTCGACGTGCTCACCGGCGGTGCAAGCTCGACCTACGGCGCCGACGCGGTCAGCGGCGTCGTCAACTTCGTGACCCGCAGCGACTTCTCGGGCATGGAGCTCGCGGTTTCCGACCAGATCACGCAGCGCGGCGACGGCAATTATCTGCGTGGCGACCTTACGCTTGGCGCCAACTTCGACGATGGCCGCGGTAATGCGGTAATCAGCATCGGCTACCAGGAATCCGATCCGGTCTATCAGGGCCATGATCGTCCGTATTCGAACATCGCGTTGAGCTCTGCGGACCCGGGCAACCTTAACGGTGCAACCTCGGCGACGACCACCCCGACGCGTATCGACGTCGCGGCCGGCGCGTTCCAGGCCGATCCGACCGGCACCAGCTTCGTGCCCTTCTATCAGGGCTACAACTTCAACCCGTACAACGTCTTCCAGACGCCGTTTAAGCGTTACAACCTGTTCAGCGCCGGTCACTACGACATCAGCGATCACCTGACTGTCTACGCCCGTGGCATGTACAACAACACCACGGTCGACACGATCATCGCTCCGTCCGGCTTGTTCTCGACCAACGTCGCGATCAACCTGAACAACCCGTTCCTGTCGACCGCGCAGCGCAATTTCCTGTGCGCGAACGCGGACTCGAACCCGAACGTTAGCGGCACCCAGCTGCTGACGGCAGCCGAGTGCGCGGCGGCGATCACCACCACCGGTGGACCGGGGACGGCGGCCTATCGCACCGTGACCGTCCAGGCCAACCGCCGCATGCCAGAAGTCGGTCCACGCGTCAGTGACTACAACACGCAGATGTTCGACTTCCGTGCCGGTATCCGCGGCGACATCACCGACAAGATCGGTTTCGACGTCTTCGGCTCGCGCGGCATCAGCAACAAGACGCAGACGATTCAGAACTACGTTCTGACGTCGCGTGCCCGGCAGTCGCTGCTGGCTCTCACGCCGACGGCGTGTATCGACACCAGCAATAGCTGCGTTCCGCTGAACCTGTTCGGGCCGGAAGGTAGCATTACGCCAGCGATGGCCGGCTTCATCAGCCAGGAATCGACGACGCGGGTTCAATCGGTGCTGTCGCAGGCGCGGGCCACCATCAATGGCGACACGCCGCTGCAACTCTGGGCCAAGAACCCAGTCGGCTTCGCGGTCGGCGGTGAGTACCGCAAGTACACGGCCAGCCAGCGCGCCGACAGTCTTGCGAAGACGGCCGGCGAACTGGGTGGCGCCGGCGGCGCTGCTCCGGACATCAACGGTAAGTTCGACGTCTACGACGCGTTCGCGGAAGTGATCGCGCCGATCGTCTCCGATCGTCCGTTCTTCGAAGAGCTGCAACTTGAAGCGGGTATCCGCCGGTCGCACTACACGATCGGTGCGCCAGCTAACACCAGCTTCAACACGACGACCTGGAAGGTCGCCGGCAGCTGGTCGCCGGTTCGCGATCTGAAGTTCCGCGGTGCGTACAACCACGCCGTCCGCGCCCCGAATATCGGCGAGCTGTTCTCGCCGGTTACGGTCGGACTGATTGCGCTGACGGCCGATCCGTGCGCCGGAACCAACACGAATGGTAATGCGAACTTGACGGCAGTCTGCCTCGCGCAGGGTGCTCCGGCCGCGCTTATCGGCAGCCTTCCGCAGCCGATCTCGGGCCAGGCCAATCAGACGTCGGGCGGCAACCCGTTCCTGAAACCGGAAACCGCGAACACCTACACCGCCGGTGTGGTCATTCGTCCGCGCTTCATCCCGGGACTGACGGCGACGGTCGATTACTACAACATCAAGATTAAGCTCGCGGTGGCAGCACCGACTGCCGGCGACGTGATCAACGCCTGCTTCGGCAACATCACGGCATCTTCCGCATCCAACCCGGCTTGTACTTCAATCCGGCGTAACCCGGATACCGGCGGTTTGTCGGGCAGCCCGGCGACCACCTTCGGCCTGCCGCGTCAGCTGTCGAACCTCGGCAAGATCTCGACCGACGGTGTCGACTTCACCCTCGACTATCGTCACTCGCTGGGCTCGATCATGAATGCGCCGGCGAAGTTTGCGATCGCGACCGGCGGCAACTGGACTCGCAGCGGTAAATTCCAGGCCACGGCGGCCTCGATCAATCGTGAGTGCACCGGTTACTTCAGCGTCAACTGCGCCTCGCCAAATCCGGAATGGTCATTCAACACTCGTGCGACCCTGTCGCTTGGTCGTGTCGACCTGTCGGTTCTGTGGCGTTACCTGAGCCCACTGAAGTACGAGGGTACGGCCGGCGATTTCGCGGCGCGTGGCTTCACGGGTGTGAACTGCGTTGCGGCAGGCGCCGGCGCGCAGCCGGGTACCTGCAACCGCTACCTGTTCAACGGAACGGTCAACACGCGGCCGAGCACGTCTCCGCTGTTCAACGCGCCGGGCACCTACAATGGCCAGACCGTAAATTTCAACCGGATCCCGGCGTTCCATTACATCGATCTCTCGACCCGCTTTAACGTCAACGAGCATTTCGACCTGACGTTCACGGTCCAGAACCTGTTCGATAAGGATCCGCCGATCGTTGGTAACAGCGCCGGTACATCGTCGTTCAACAGCGGCAATACCTATCCGTCGACCTACGACTCGCTGGGTCGCCGGTTTGCGGCGGGCGCCCGGATCAAGTTCTAGGAAGTTCGTGAAGTTCAAAGGGGAGAGGCGGGCCTTCGGGTCCGCCTCTTTTTTTATGGGATCCAGCGCCGCTCGCGGATCCAGCGCGTGGCGAGATACTTGGTCCCGCTGGTCACGGGCATCCCCGCGTGCTCGGCAAGCTGGTCCGCGTTGCCGTCCGCACCCACGTTGCTGAACAGAAGGACATCGCCAGTCCGTCCGCGAACTTCGACGCCCGTTCGAACGAATGCCGTCGCGCCGCCTTCATAATCGTCGTTGAGGTAAATCAGGGCGGTCCAAATGCGCTGATTGGGCGCACCATCTACCCAGTCGAAATGCGGGCGATACTCTTGTCCCGGGGAGTAGCGCAGAACCTGCAACGCCTCGCCCTGATCGTAGCGGGTGCCGGAAGCAGCCGCGACGCGCCGGTTGAGAGCATGGATTGCGGGATCTTCGCTGTCCCAGCTGAATGACGCGCCATCCGAGGTGCGGATCGTGTCCTGCACGAGCTGTCCCACGGCGTCGTAGACCATCGAAGGTTCAAACTGACCAGCAGCCGCAACGAGATATTGGCATTCTTGCGGCGTCAGAAGTTTTTCGAAGAGGCGAGCGTCGGGTCTGTCGGCCACGTTCCTGCTCGCGGGCATTTGCGTGGGCTCGCCTGAGGAATCGAGTTTCATTGCTTGCAGCAACTGGAGGGATGCGGTGCGCGCCGGGATCTTGCCTGCCTCGACCCGAAGCCGACCGATCGCGGCCGCCCAATCGCGCCGGCCCGCAACGCCACTCGCCAGGAGGTTGGTCACCACGAGATTTGCCTGGACATGACCACGCGCAGCCGCGGCTTCGAAGAGGGCGCGAGCGCGAACCGGATCCTGGTCTACAAGCGTTTCGCTCCAATGGAGATGTGCAAGCACGAACAGCGCCTGCGGATCACCGGTGAAGGCCAGAGCGCGCACTTCTTCGGCTCCGGCCTGGTCGTTGGCATGGATCAGGTTAATTGCGCGCTGGAGACGTTCGACGGACATGACCAGCCTATTGCCATAAGCCACTGATGGCCGAAACCAGACGCCCTGCTGACACTTGACCGCGGCGCCGGGAGCCGCTCATTTCCGCGAGTGCAAACGACCGCCGAACAGCATCTCGCCCGTGCCGCGCAGGCGCAGCAACAGGGGAGACCGGCGGAGGCCATCCGGGAGGCCGAAGCCGCACTGACGCTTAATCCCGATCACCCGATCGCCCATAACATGCTGGGTATGGCCGCGCTGGATCGCGACGATCTGCTGGTTGCACTTCGTCATTTCGCCGCCGCCACCACCGCGGATCCGAAGGCCACCGCGCTGTGGCTCAATCTCGCCAAGGCGCATCGTCTGGCACAGGACGATGCGGGGGAACGCGCGGCGCTTGAAGCCGCTCTGCTGACCGATCAGCGTCATCTGATGACCAACATCCGCTTTGCCCAGCTCCTCGAGCGCTGCGGCGAGCATGGGGAGGCGACCACCCGCTGGGCGGGCGTAGCCGCGCTTGCGCTCGAGCATCCCAACGCCGGTCCCGAGCTACGTCAAATCTTCGACCACGCGCGCGAATTTGTCGCCGCGCAAACGACCCGGCTTGCCGACGCGCTGCACGTCGAGTTGGACCACGATCTCGCGAAGGTTTCGCCGCGCGACCGGCGCCGGGCCACGGCCGCGATGGAATTGATGCTGGGACGCCGAAAGGTTTACGCGAACCAGTGCTTCGGTCTCCACTATCCCTTCCTGCCTGCCGACGAATTCTTCGATCGCGAGCACTTCCCGTGGTTGTCGGACCTGGAAGCGCAAACCGCGATGATCCGCGCGGAACTGATCGCGCTGCTCAAGTCCGAGGATCCAGGTCTGACGCCCTACGTGACGATGCCGGCAGGAACGCCGGAAAACGTGTGGACTGGCCTCAATAATTCGGCGGCGTGGAGTGCCTTGCATCTCTGGCGCGACGGCGAGCGCATCGCCGATGCCTGCGCGCGGGCACCGCAAACTGCCGCATTGGTTGAACAGTTCCCGCTAGCAGCTATCCCCGGGCGCGCCCCGACCATATTCTTCTCCATCCTCCAGGCGGGCAAGCACATCCCGCCCCACACGGGCGTCACGAATACGCGGGCGATTATCCACCTTCCGCTGATCGTTCCGCCCGGATGCGCTTTTCGCGTCGGCGGCGAAACTCGCGAGTGGCGCGAAGGAGAGGCGTTCGCCTTCGACGATACGATCGAGCACGAAGCCTGGAACCGCAGCGATCAGGATCGTGCCGTACTCATCCTGGACTGCTGGAACCCGCATCTTGGCGACGCCGAGCGGGCGATGATTTCTCGGATTTATGACGTTGCTGACCGGGAAAAGGCGTCGGTCGCGGGTTAAATATTGTCGACTTCCCGACTGTGCTCCAATTGTCACAGTGGACTAACTAAAGTCAGGCGACGCCCTCTGCGGGATTGCCACTTCAAGATGAGCAGTCCTATCCGCACCCCACTTGCGGTCCATTGGCCGAAGTTATTTTTGAAGGCCATCCGGCCTTCGGGGAGAAAGGTTTTACATGACGACTACGGCAAATCGCGCTGCGACCGCCCTCCGGGCAGGTAGCGCATTGACGGCGGTGGCGTTGGCGACTCTGTTCGCGACGCCTGCGTTTGCGCAGATCGCGCCGACGACGAGCAACGACTCGTCCGCGCAGCAGGATGCGGCGCAGGCTGCTGCTGCTAACCAGAGCACGACGACGGATGCGACGCCGCCTTCCGCCGCGGCTGCTCCGGCCGACACCAAGGAAATCGTCATCACCGGCACGATCAGCCGCAATCCGGCCGCCGCCACGGCGTCGCCGGTCGTTTCGGTCACTGCCGACGACATCCAGAAGCGCGGCATCTCGACTGTCACGGAATATGTGCAGACGCTGACCGCCAACAACGCCGGTACGGTTCCTCCGAGCTGGTCGGCCTTCGGCTTCACCACCGGCGCCAGCGCTCCGTCGCTGCGCGGCTTCAACGACGCGTACACGCTGGTCCTGTTCGACGGCATGCGCTCGGCGGTCTATCCGCTCGCGGACGATACGCAGCGTAACATCGTCGACATGAACTCGATGCCGAACGCGATCGTCGGCCGCATCGACACGCTGCTCGACGGCGCGTCGGCGACCTACGGTTCGGACGCCATCGCGGGCGTGGTCAACGTGATCACCAAGAAGGAAGTCCAGGGCCTGCACGCCAACGGCTCCTTCGGCATATCGCAGAAGGGCGACGCCAAGGAATACCGCGGCAGCCTGACCGCCGGTTTCGGCAGCCTCTCGGACGACGGCTACAACGTCTACGCCAACGTCGAATGGCAGAAGAACGACCCGCTGTACTCGCGTCAGCGCGGTTATCCGTTCAACACCGGTGACCTGAGCCAGATCTGCGGCACCGCCGATCAGGGCTGTTTGTTCAACGCGGTTCGTAACGGCATCCAGTATGACGGTTCGTATCTTGGCTTTGGCGCTACCGAAGCTGCGGCTGTCCGTCCGCTCAATCCGACCACCCTCGCGAATGCGGGCCCGTACCAGTATCTGAATGGCTGCACGGCGAACACCACCCCGGTTACGCTGACTGCTGCGCAGCGGATTGCAAACACGCCGACCAACGGCATCGTTTGCCAGCAGGACCGCGTTAATCAGTTCCAGATGTACAACGCCGGCATCACCCGCAAGGGCGGCGCGGTTCGTGCGACGAAGCGCTTCGGCGATACTGACGCGTTCATCCTGTTGAACTACTACAACACGAAGACCTTCAACTCGGGTTCGCCGCGTAGCTTCACCGACAGCACCACGCCTGCGGGCCGTCGTGTCTCGGTCAGCCGCGTCATCCTCCCGGTCTATGTCTGCCCGGGCGCCGTTGGCGTCGTTGGCACCAATCCGGCGACGGGTAACATCTCGGGCGACCTGACGTTCACGGGATGTAATGCGCAGAACGGCACGCTGAACCCGAACAACCCGTTTGCGGCTGCGGGCCAGCCGGGTCTGTTGACGGCGACGTCGAACATCCCGACGACCACCCGCACCGACGCCCGCACCTACCGTGCAATGGTCGGCGCCAGCGGCACGTTCAGCGGCTTCGATTACAACATCGGTGCAACGGCATCGCGCGTGGACCTCGACATTCACACGCGTGGTTTCCCGTTCCTCCGTAACCTGATCAGCGCGATCGGCACGGGCCGCTATAACTTCGTCGATCAGAACGCGAACAGCCAGGCAGTTCTGGACTCGGTGTTCCTGCCGAGCGACAAGACCGCAACTTCGAAGCTGTGGCAGGTTCAGGGCGCTATCGGTCGCGACATCTTCCGCCTCCCGGGCGGCATGCTGAACGTTGCTGTCGGTGCGCAGTATCGTCACGAAGCGCTCAACAACCCGAGCGCCAACCCGACGAACGACGTCGATCCCTATGCCCGCTACTACGGCATCAACGCCGTTGGCGTGAAGGGCGCGCGCAACGTCTGGTCGCTGTCGTACGAAGTCTCGGCCCCGATCGTGGAGCAGCTCCGCGTGAAGGCTTCCGGCTCGTACGATCACTACTCGACGGGTCAGAAGGCGTTCTCGCCGAAGTTCGAGGGTGAGTTCACCCCGATCCGCGAGATCAAGCTTCGCGGCACCTGGTCGAAGGGCTTCCGTGCACCGAACTTCAACGAGTCGTTCCAGCTGCCGGCGACGGGCTACACCAGCGCGTCGATCGTCTGCACGCAGCCGCAATATGCTGCGTTCTGCGCGGCGCACGCCAGCAACCCGGCCTACTATTCGGGAACGTACAGCTACGGTCTGACCTCGGCTGGCAACCCGAACCTGAAGCCGGAGAAGTCGACTTCCTACACGCTGGGTACGGTTATCCAGCCGCGTCGGAACATCACCTTCACGGCCGATTACTGGCACACGAAGATCAAGGGCATCATCAGCCCGCCTTCGGCGACCGCGGATATCTTCAACCAGTACTATCAGAACAATGGCGTCGTGAACGCGCCGGGTGTGATCGTGCTGCCGGGTACTCCCGATCCGCAGAACCCGAATGCGTTGCCGCTGCTCGGCTTCATCCAGTCACCGTTCCAGAACGTCGACTCGTTCATGGGCAAGGGTATCGACTTCTCGGCTGACGTTCGCTTCCCGATCAACAGCGGGATCTCGCTGCGCAGCCAGGCCAACGTTTCTTACTTGCTGAAGCTGCAGAAGCAGTACGACAGCGGCGGAATTGAGCGTTACGACGGAACGCTCGGCCCGTGCGGCTGGACGTCCTGCTCGGGTGCGCCGAAGCTGCGTGCGATTTGGCAGAACACCGTGAACTTCGGTGAACGCGCCAACTTCACGCTGACGGCGAACTACAGCTCGGGTTACTCGCCGACGGCGACGGACTCGGGAGGCTTCTACAAGGACTGCCAGGCCTCGGCGAACTCGGGTCAGCTCGTCACCTATGACAACGGTGATCCGGTTCAGTGCCACGTCAAGGCGTCGTGGTGGTTGGATGCTCACGCGGAATTCAAGCCGACGAGCTTCCTGACCCTCTACGGTGACGTTCTGAACCTCACCAACAAGAAGCCGCCGCTCGACGTGAACGCCGGTTACTCGATCTACCAGTTCAACCCGGCCTGGTCGGATCGTCTGTTCATCGGTCGCTACTTCCGCATCGGCGCTCGCGTCGATCTGGACCCGGCGAAGAAGGTTGCGGAATATGTCGCTCCGCCGGCTCCGCCGCCGCCGCCGCCGGAAGCTCCGGCGACGCAGACCTGCGCCGACGGTTCGGTGATCCTGGCGACTGCAGCGTGCCCGGCTCCGCCGCCGCCGCCGCCGCCGCCGGCTCCGGCTCCGGAGCGTGGCCTCTAAGCCACGGGCTGAATTGACAGGGGGAAGGGCGGCGCTTGCGCCGCCCTTTCTTTTTCGACGAACGGCGGTCCCTGCACCTTGACCAATGATAAGGGTGCGACGAACGTTCGACGGACTTTTCAAGGAGTTCCTGATGTTCGTAGCCGCCGTTCTCGCTTCCCTTGCCGCCGCGACCGCGCCGACGGCGCAGGTGGCCCCGACGCAAACGCCGACGGTTCAGCCTGCCGCGCCGGTCAAGGAAAAGAAGGTCTGCACTTCGGAAACCGTGTCCGGGTCGATCATGCCCAAGCGCGTTTGCCGCACGCAGGCCGAGGCTCAGGCTGAAGCGAAGGAAGTTGCCCGTCGCTCGATCGAACTGCCGAGCCGCCAGGGCAGCCGCAACTAGGCCGCAACTCGCTCCTCGCCTGCGGGCTTGAGCACCAGCTGCCCGTCGCCTTCATCGACGTGGACTGTTGATCCGTCCGAGATTTCGCCGGCAAGGATTTTGTCGGCGAGGGGATCCTGCAGATATTTCTGCACGGCGCGTTTCAGCGGGCGGGCGCCGTACACGGGATCGTACCCGACGCGGCCCAACCAGGCCCGTGCAGCATCCGTGAGGTCGAGCCGGATCTTCCGGTCTTCCAGAAGCTTTCCGAGCCTTGCGATCTGGATGTCGACGATGGGTCCCATGTGGCCGGCGCTCAGCCGGTGGAACAGGATGATTTCGTCCAGCCGATTCAGGAACTCGGGCCGGAAATGGCTGCGCACGACTTCCATCACCTGCGGTTCGGCCTTCTCGACCGGTTCGTCCTCGCCCAGCTGCGCCAGATATTGCGAGCCGAGGTTCGAGGTCAGGATGATGATCGTGTTCGTGAAGTCGACTGTGCGGCCCTGGCCGTCGGTCAGCCGCCCATCGTCGAGCACCTGCAGCAGCACGTTGAAGACGTCGCCGTGTGCCTTCTCGACTTCGTCGAACAACACGACCTGGTAGGGCCTGCGCCGCACCGCTTCGGTCAGCACGCCGCCTTCCTCGTAGCCGACATACCCCGGCGGCGCGCCGATCAGCCGCGCGACCGCGTGCTTCTCCATGAACTCGCTCATGTCGATGCGGACCATCGCGGTCGCATCGTCGAACAGGAATTCGGCGAGCGCCTTGGTCAGCTCGGTCTTGCCGACGCCCGTCGGGCCCAGGAACAGGAATGATCCGAGCGGACGGTTGGGATCCTGCAGGCCCGCGCGCGCGCGACGCACCGCCGCGGACACCGCCTTCACGGCATCTTCCTGCCCGATGACGCGAGCGCCGATCAGGCTTTCCATCTGGAGCAGCTTGTCGCGCTCGCCCTCCATCATCCGCTCAACCGGAATGCCGGTCCAGCGGCTGACGACGCCCGCAATGTCCTGATCGGTCACTTCCTCGCGCAGCATCGCGCCCTTCGACGCGACCTGCGCGTCGGCGAGCTGCTTTTCGAGCTGCGGGATGCGGCCGTATTGCAGCTCGCCCGCCTTCGCGAGGTCGCCGCCACGCTGAGCCTGCTCCAGCTCCACCCGGGCGGCGTCGAGCTGCTCCTTGATCTTCGCTTCGCCGGCAATCTTTTCCTTTTCTGCCTGCCAGCGGGTGGTCAACTCGGCCGACTGCTGCTCGAGGTTGGCGAGCTCGCTTTCCAGCGTCGCCAACCGATCCTTCGACGCCCGGTCCTGCTCCTTCTTCAGCGCCTCGCGCTCGATCTTGAGCTGAATGATACGCCGGTCGAGATTTTCGATCTCCTCGGGCTTGCTTTCGACCTCCATGCGGATGCGGCTCGCGGCCTCGTCCATCAGGTCGATGGCCTTGTCGGGCAGGAAGCGATCGGTGATGTAGCGGTTGCCCAGCGTGGCCGCCGCGACGATCGCCGCGTCGGTGATCCGCACACCGTGGTGCAGCTCGTACTTTTCCTTGAGCCCGCGCAGGATCGAAATGGTGTCGGGCACCGTCGGTTCGCCCACGAATACCGGCTGGAAGCGCCGCTCAAGCGCCGCATCCTTCTCGATATATTTGCGATACTCGTCGAGCGTCGTCGCGCCGATGCAATGCAGCTCGCCGCGCGCCAGCGCAGGCTTCAGCAAATTGCCCGCATCCATCGCGCCTTCCGCTTTGCCCGCGCCGACGAGTGTGTGCATCTCGTCGATGAACAGGATGATGTCGCCCTCGGCCTGGCGCACCTCGTCGAGCACGCCCTTCAACCGCTCCTCGAACTCGCCGCGATATTTCGCACCGGCGATCAGCGCGCCCATGTCGAGCGAGAGCAGGCGTTTGTCCTTGATGCCGTCGGGCACGTCGCCATTGGCGATGCGGAGCGCGAGCCCTTCGGCGATGGCGGTCTTCCCGACGCCAGGCTCGCCGATCAGCACCGGATTGTTCTTGGTTCGCCGCGCCAGCACCTGCACGGTACGGCGGATTTCCTCGTCGCGGCCGATGACCGGATCCAGCTTGCCCGCGCGCGCCGCTTCGGTCAGGTCGCGCGCATATTTCTTCAGCGCGTCGTAGCGGTCTTCCGCGCCTTGCGTGTCCGCGGTACGCCCGCCGCGCAGCTGCTCGATCGCGTTGTTGAGGTTCTGCGGCGTCAGGCCCGCCCGCGCCAGCGCGTCACCGACGTCGTTGCCCTTGGCCAGCGCCATCGCCAGCAGGATGCGCTCGACGGTGACGTAACTGTCGCCCGCCTTCTTCGCGACTTGCTCGGCCTGGTCGAGGATGCGGATCGTATCGCCGTCGATGCCGGGTGCCTGAGTTGCGCCGCTACCAGTAACGGACGGGATCTTCGCGACGAGCGAGTCGGCTTCGCGTTGCGCCGCCTTCGCGTCGCCGCCCGCGGCCTGGATCAGGCCGGCCGCCATGCCTTGCTCGTCGTCGAGCAGCGCCTTCAGCAAATGCGCCGGCGCGATGCGCTGGTGATGCTCGCGAACCGCGATCGTCTGCGCCGCCTGCACGAAGCCGCGGGCGCGATCGGTGAGCTTTTCAAAGTCCATTGTTCACCCCTCTATCTCTTGGGGCAGATATGGTGTTGCACATTGGCAACACAAGATCATTCAACTCAGGAATGCGGCTGGCCCCGTTCGGGTGTCGGCGCAGGCGGTGAAGGAGAGGGTTGGGCTGCCAACGGGTCCGCCGCCGGAGCCGTCGGCGTGCTGGTCGGAATTGGCTGGCCAACCGAGGCGGCGTCTTCCGGATGGATGATCGCCGGGCATTCGGCCGCGACCGCGGGGTCCATGTTCCAGCGGCGATACTTGGTGCTGTCCACATGGAAACGGATGAAGGCATAAAATCCGAGGCCTGCCTGATAGTCTCCGCCATGGCGATTATGATCGCCGCACAAAGTACGCATCATTACGACGCGCTCGACCGGCCGAAGCGGCACCATGTCGATTGCCGAATAAAGCTTGTGCGCGCTCTCCGGCGCGCCGCCGGCGCAGACATTGAGGGAAGGGTTGCGATAGGCCGACACCGGCTCCACCGGGCCCAGCGCGGGAATGACGTAGTCGCGAATGTAACGCAGCGTGTTGATGATGTGCGGCCATTCGGCGGTCGGCGGAATTTCGAAGGGTTGAGCGCCGCAACTTTGCCAGGACGTCGCAGTGCGCAGCAATTGCCAGGTCGGAACGACGCCGCCCACTTGGGCGCCATTTAGGTAGTCGTTGAATGCGCGCACCTGCTGTGCGCGCCCGGGCGCGGCAAGATACCAGCTGCGATAGCCGGGCTCGTCCTGGCCCGCGGTGATGTACGCCGAGGCGGGATCAGCCGGCACGGCGGCAATCGGCGTCGGCAAAACAGGCGGCGTTTGTGCTGCTAAAGGAGAAGCGAGCATTGCGGTAACAAAAGCGAACTTGCGCATCGGCAGACCATAGCCTGCGCACCATGCTTGAAAAGCGCCCCGCACTCGCCGACATCGCGAATATGAGCCAGCCCATCGACGTCGACCTGCCGCACAGCCTCGGCAAGGACGAAGCCCGCCGCCGCATCGCCAACAACGTGCACAAGCTGACCGAGCACATCCCGGGCGGCGCGCAGGTGCAGTCGGGCTGGAATGGCGATCAGCTGAACCTGGATATCGCCGCCATGGGCCAGAGCGTCGCCGCAACGATCGATGTGATGGAAACGAAGGTTCATCTGAAAGTCCTGCTCCCGGGCATGCTCGGCATGTTCGCCGGCGTCATTCAGGGCGCGCTGCAGAAGAAGGGCAGCGTCCTGCTCGAGGATCACAGCAAGGGCTGACGCTCGCCGGCTGCGCCGCTAAGGTCCTCGCAGCAGAGGAGGCGACATGCGGCATTTCGCGGTGGTCGGTTCGGGTCCGGCGGGCTTTTATACCGCTGAGGCGCTCGAGAAAGCGTATGGCGATCAGGCCCGCATCGACATCCTCGACCGCTATCCCGTCCCCTACGGCCTGATCCGCTTCGGCGTCGCGCCTGACCACCAATCGCTGAAGGCCGTCAGCAAGCGCTACGACAAGGTTGTCGACAGCGCGGGCGTCGATTTCATCGGCAACATCACCGTCGGTCGCGACGTCTCCGTCGCCGAGCTGCTCGACCTCTACGACGCGGTCATTCTTGCCACCGGCGCGCCGCACGACCGCAAGCTCGGCATCCCCGGCGAGGATTTGCCGGGGGTCTTCGGCTCGGCCGAGTTCGTCGGCTGGTACAACGGCCACCCCGATTTCGCCGACCTTGATCCGCCGCTCGATGGCACTCATGCGGCCGTGGTCGGAAATGGCAACGTCGCGCTCGATTGCGCGCGGATCCTGTCCAAAACGCGCGGCGAGTTCGAAGGCTCGGACATCGTCGGCCACGCGCTCGACGCGCTCGAAAAGAGTGCGATCCGTACCGTCACGCTGCTCGGCCGCCGCGGGCCGCATCAGATCGCGATGACCCCCAAGGAACTGGGCGAGCTCGGCCATCTTGAAGCCGCGTTGCCGATCATCGAACCGGCCGACTTCCCGCCCATGACTGATGACGAGCCACTCGAACCCGGACTCCGTAAATCGGTAAGCTTGTTGCGCGGATTCGCGGACCTCGCCGCCGACAAACCCAAGCGCATCGTCTTCGATTTCTTCGCCAAGCCCATCGCGATCGAAGGCAATGGCCGCGCCGAACGTATCATTGTCGAACGCACGCAGCTTTCCGCCAGCGGGGCCGCGCAAGGCACCGGAGAAACTTACGAGGTGCCGGCGACTTTGATCGTCAGCGCGATCGGCTACGCGACCTCGCCGATTGCGGACGTGCCTTTTGCGGGCGGCAAGTTCCTCAACGAAGGCGGCAAGGTCGCCGACCGTCTCTACGCCGTTGGCTGGGCGCGCCGTGGCCCGAGCGGGACCATCGGCACCAATCGCCCGGACGGCTATGAGGTCGCCGATCAAGTCGCGGTGGCCATGCCCACCGGCAGTTCGGCTGACCGCCCGGGCGCCGCCGGCCTCAAGCGCCTGCTCGAGGAGCGGGGCGTCATGGCCACCGACTATGACGACTGGCGCAAGATCGAAGAAACTGAGACCGCCAACGCGCGCCCGGGCAGCCCGCGCGAGAAGTTCGTGCGGCATGCCGATTGGCTCAAGACGGTGGGGCGCTGATTGCGGTTGCGCTATTCGCCGCGCTTTCCTATTGAGCGCGCGCCTTGGCTCCCGCCGCGACACCTGTCGCATCCGCGGGTTCCGGTCGGGGAGTAGCTCAGCCTGGTAGAGCACTGTCTTCGGGAGGCAGGGGCCGGAGGTTCGAATCCTCTCTCCCCGACCACTTTTCTTTGCTGCCTGCGCAGGCCGGTTGACGGATGTTTCGTCCGGGCCGAGACCGCGCCGAGATGAAGATCCTGTTTTACGGGCGGCTCGCCGAAGCCATTGGCTCCGAGCTTGAGCTTGAAACGCCGTCCGACGCTTCCGTGGCCGAGGTTCGCGATCGACTGTGCGTCCTCTATCCGCAGGTCTCCGCGACTTTGCAAAGCCGGCTCACACGGGCGTGCATCGGCAACCGGCTCGTTGCCGATGAACACCGCCCACTCGCGGCCGACACTCTTGAGTTCCTGCCGCCGGTGTCCGGCGGATGAGCATCGTCGCCAGGCTGGAAGAGACAGCGCTCGCCCCGCCAGAAGAGCTGGCGGCGCTACTCGCGAGTGCGAGAGGCGACGGTGCCGTCGTCAGCTTCACCGGCGTCGCGCGCGCGACCTCGAAAGACGGCGTACCGCTGATGCACCTGGTACTCGATCACCACCCTGTGCTGACGCTCCAGTCGCTTGAAGCGATTGCGGCGGAGGCTGCCGCACGACCTGGCGTTGCACACGTTCGCGTCGTCCATCGCTGCGGCGCCATTGCGTCAGGGGAGCCCATCGTTTTCGCCGGCGCCGCCTCGCGACACCGCCGAGCAGCCTTCGAGGCAGCAGACTACCTCATGGACCGACTGAAGACCGACGCCGTGTTCTGGAAGCGCGAAGTCGGCGAGCGCGGCTCAACCTGGATCGAGCCGACCGAAGCTGACTACGCCGACCGCGAGCGGTGGAGCTGAGATGGTAGGGATCGACGACAGCCTGACCTTCCATCCACTGCGGATCGCCGTGCTGACCGTGTCCGACACGCGGACCGAGGAAACGGATAAATCGGGCGCACTCCTCGTCGAGCGTCTCACGGCCGCGGGCCATGGGCTAGCCGCCAAGACAATCGTGCCGGACGATGTCGATGCGATCCGCGCCCAGATCCGGGGATGGTCCGACGATGAAGCGGTCGACGTGATAATCTCCACCGGCGGCACCGGCTTTGCGCCGCGTGACGTGACGCCCGATGCGGTGAGACCATTATTCAGGCGCGAAATGGACGGCTTCCCGATCCTCTTCCATCAGGCCAGCCTCGGCACGGTCGGCCTGTCGACGCTGCAATCTCGCGCCTGCGCCGGGCAAGTCGACGACACATTCGTTTTCTGCCTGCCCGGCTCGACGGGCGCCTGCCGCGACGGCTGGGACCTTATCCTCGGCCAGGAACTCGACAGTCGCTATCGACCCTGCTCGCTCGCCGGCCAAATCCCCCGGCTGCGGGATCTCTGCCCATGAGCAAGCTCACCCACGTCGATGACAGCGGGCGTGCCAAGATGGTGGATGTTTCCGGCAAGGAGGAGACTGTCCGAACCGCTCGCGCGCGGGGTTGCCTTAAGTGCAAGGCGGAGACGCTGGAGCAGGTTCGAGCCGGTACCGCGCCCAAGGGCTCGGTCGTCCGAACCGCCGAATTGGCAGGCATCATGGCCGCAAAGCGAACGGCCGAGCTTATTCCGCTTTGCCATCCGCTACCGTTGTGGAAAGTCGACGTGCATATCGATGTCGACGAGGAGTTGCCGGGCTTTCGTGTAGATGCCGAGGTCCGCACCAAGGCGGTGACGGGGGTCGAGATGGAAGCGCTCACCGCCGTCTCCATCGCCTGTCTGACTTTGTTCGATATGTTGAAGGCGATCGACCGGACGATGTCGATCGACGGCCTTGAAGTCACCGCAAAGTCGGGCGGCAAATCCGGCAGCTGGGACCGCGAATGATCGGCTTCGACGAAGCGATCGAGGTCATTCGTTCACTTTCCATCGCCAGGCGGGTCGAGACGGTGTCCCTCGCGCAGGCTGCCGGCCGTGTGCTCGCGGAACCGGTCCGCGCGCTGATCGCTTCGCCGCGCTCGGATGCGTCCTCCATGGATGGCTATGCGGTCAGGGACGCGGATCTGAAGCACCTCCCTGCGCGCCTTCGTGTCGTGGGCTCGTCTTATGCGGGCGCAGGCTGGAACCATCCGCTCGAGCCCGGCACCTGCATCCGCATCTTCACTGGTGCCCCGGTTCCACAAAACGCGGATCGCGTAGTGATCCAGGAGATCGTTCGAGCAATCGGCGACGAAGCGATCATTGAGCACGATCCCGGGGCCGCTCGCTTCGTGCGAATGGCCGGCTCAGACTTTGACGCTGGCGACGAATTGCTCTCGGCTGGGCGCCTGCTCGACGCCCGCGCGCTCGTCGCCGCGGCGGGGGCCGATGTCGCGACGCTCAAGGTCCATGGCCGCCCGCGGATCCGTATCCTCGGCACCGGGGACGAACTTGCCGAACCCGGCACGGCCCGAGACATCGCCGACGCTATCCCGGAGAGCGTGACGTTCGGGGTCGCGGCGATGGCTGAGCAGGCGGGTGCTTCGGTCATTGGCGTCGCGCGTCTTCGCGATGAACTCGTGTCCATGCAGGCGGAGGCGCAGGCTGCCTTTGCCGACGCCGAGGTACTCGTCGTTACCGGCGGCGCGTCCGTTGGCGAAAAGGACTATGCGAAGGCAATGTTCGAGCCGCTCGGGCTTGAGCTGCTCTTCTCCAAGGCGGCCATCAAGCCCGGCAAACCCGTCTGGCTCGGCCGCGTCGGCGACCGGTTGGTGCTCGGCCTGCCCGGCAATCCCACCTCGGCGATGGTCACCGCCCGACTATTCCTTCTCCCGCTACTCGCTGTTCTGACGGGCCGAAGCGTCCACGAAGTCCTGAATTGGCGAACAATGCCGCTTGCGTCGCCGTTAGGCCCTTGCGGTGACCGCGAGACTTTCCATCGCGCGCGCCTGCAATCGCATGCCGCCGAGATTCTTACTTTCCAGGATTCGAGTGCCCAGCATGCGCTCGCCAGTGCTGACCTCCTTGTTCGTCAGGCGGCGAACGCTGGAGCCGTCGGCGTAGGGGACACTCTCGAGGTCCTCGACTTTTAGGTGAAGAGCAGCTTTGCGCCAGCAATAACCAGGACGGCACCAAGGGTTCGCAACAACCAGGGGCGGGGAAGCCGATCAATCCCGAGCCATGTTCCCAGTAGAGCGCCGCCGAACACCGCGCCGAGGAAGATCGGCAGTTCGCGAGGAAGATGCCCAACCGCAGCGGCGTTCCCGGCAAGGCCTGCCGCCGAGTTGAGCAAAATGAAGGACGCCACCACACCCGACGTGCGGCGCGGCTCTTCCCAGCTGTTGAGAATGATGAGCGGACTGAGGAAAATCCCGCCGCCCGTTCCAGTCAACCCCGCCAATACGCCCAGCACCGCGCCCGCCGGCAAGCTGATCCACCAGGGGGGCGCCGTCACGGGCCGTTCCGCCAACGCCTTCGGCTGCCATAGCAGGCGCACGGCAGCGACCCACAGCAGGATGCCGACCAGCGGCTTGTAGTAGATAGCGGGTAGATGGATTCCGCCGCCGATGAAGGCGGCCGGCGTGGCGGTCAGCGCGAACGCCAGCACCAGCGGCCAATTGGTCAGATCGCGCCGCCAGTAGCGCCAAGCGCCGAACCCAGCGACCAGCAGGTTCAGGGCAAGTGCCGTCGGCTTCATCGTCTCCGGCGCGACCGAGAACAGCGCCATGGCGGCGATGTAGGCGGAGGCACCGCCGTGGCCGACACTGGAATAGAGCGCGGCGCCGAGCGCGAACAACATAGCCAGCCACGCGACGGTCGTTACGTCCATGCGTGCCGTCAGCCGCCAGTGACGCTCATGTGCCGCTCGACGGCGGGTGCCGCCGCATCGATGCGAAACGTGTGCGCGCGCGGCTTCACGGCGAGCAGCCCGTCGAGCGCTCCATTCACGGCGGCCGCGTCTCCAGCCTGCAACAGCTCGCGCAGCTCGATCTTTCGGTCGTGGCCCAGGCAGCCGAACACCGTCCCCGTTGCCGTGATGCGAATGCGGTTGCAGCCTTCGCAGAAATTGTCCGTGAGCGGCGTGATCATCCCCAACAGCGCGCCCAATCCACCAACCTCGAAATAACGGGCGGGACCGCCCGTTCGCGCGGTCGAAAGGACGAGCTCGAACTCGCGTTCCAGCCGCGACCGCACTTCCATCAGTGGAAGGTAATGATCCGTGCGTTGATGCTCGACCTCGCCCAGGGGCATCGTTTCGATCAGCGTAAGATCATGCCCTTCGGCGGCGCACCAGCGCAGCATCGGGACGATCTCCTCCTCGTTCAGCCCCCGCAGCGCGACCATGTTGATCTTGATCTTCAGGCCCGCGAGCGCTGCCGCTTCGATGCCCTTAAGCACCTGCTTCAGCTCGCCCCGCCGCGTGATTGTCCGAAACAGCTCCGGATCGCGGCTGTCGAGGCTGACGTTGATCCGCCGGATTCCGGCCGCGGCCAGCGCGGGGGCATGACGTGCCAGCTGCGTGCCGTTGGTCGTCATGGTCAACTCATCGAGCCCGCGCCCGATCCGTTGTCCCAACGTCTCGACCAGCCGCTCGACACCCCTGCGCACCAGCGGTTCGCCGCCCGTGAGCCGGATGCGCTTCACACCCCGTGCGATGAGGATGTCGGCAAGCGCGACGATCTCTTCATCGCGGAGGACCTCGTGGCGCGGCACGAAGCGCATCTGCTCCGTCATGCAATAGCGGCAGCGAAGATCGCAGCGGTCCGTCACCGATAGCCGGACGTAGGTGATGTGCCGGCCGAACCCATCGATCATGGGAGTCCTGGTCATCGACACTCGATCATATCCGCGCCGCCTCGTCAGCGACGATTTCACTGCTGATCTCGGCGATCGACGTGCATCCTGTGAGGGCCATGGCAACGCGCATTTCGCTTTCGATGAGCCGCAGGACGTGGCTCACGCCCGCGCCACCCTCCGCTGCCATCGCATACATCCAGGCGCGGCCCATCAGGACGAAATTCGCACCAAGCGCCAGCATCCGGACGACATCCAGGCCAGAGCGGATGCCGCCGTCCACTAGGATCGGGATGCGTTGGTCAACCGCCTCGGCGATTGCGGGCAGGGCGCGCGCGCTCGAAAGCACGCCATCGAGTTGACGGCCGCCATGGTTCGACACCACGATGCCGTCCGCGCCGCTGGCCACGGCGCGGCGCGCATCGTCGGGATCGAGGATGCCTTTCAGCACCAACGGTCCCGGCCACTCGCTGCGGATCCAGTCCAGATCCCTCCAGTTCATCGAGGGATCGAAATTGCGCGCAATCCAGGTCCCGAAATCGTTGAGCCCGCTGCCGGGCGCGACGACCTTCGCGAGATTGCCCATGCTGTGCGGCCTTCCGCGCAGGCCGACATCCCATAGCCATCCAGGCCGCGAGATCACCTGCCCTAATCGCCGTAGTCTGGCTGCAAGGCCGCTCGACCCCGTCAAGCCCGACCTTACGTCGCGATAGCGCGATCCGGGCGTTGGCAGATCGACCGTGAACAGCAAGGCCTCGCACTTCGCTTCGCGTGCCCGGGCAATCAGCTCGCGCATGAAGCCGCGATCGCGGACGACGTAAAGCTGGAACCAGAACGGCGCGTCTGTTGCCTGCGCCACTTCCTCGATGGTGCACACGCTGACAGTCGAGAGCGTCAATGGCACGTTCGCGGCGGCGGCCGCCTTCGCCGCCTGCGTTTCGCCGCGCCTGGCGTACATGCCGGACAGCCCGACCGGCGCCAGACCCACCGGCATCGCCCATGTCCGCCCGAACATCTCGGTCGACAGGTCGATCTTCGATACGTCGCGCAGCACCCGTTGTCTCAGGACGACGTTTTGCAAATCCTCGACGTTTCGCCGTAGCGTCACCTCGTCGTAGGAACCGCCGTCCAGATATTCGAACAGGAAATGCGGCAGGCGCGCCTGCGCCAACGCGCGATAATCGCCGACGCTCGCCGCCCGCTTCGCCAACCTAGGTCGCGAAGGTCGGGTCGAGCCGATAAGCCTTCCGCTTCAGCGCCGGCCAAGCCAGGAAGTTGGCCGCCATCTTCAGGCCGACGGCTCCTTGCTCCGCCGCCAGTTCCGGCGTGCCCTGCGGCGGGTTGCTGCACCTATCACCAGCCGACAGCGCCATGATCTGCGCCTGACAGGCCCGTTCGATGAAATAGAGTTTTACGAAGCACTCGCCGACGTTGCCGCCGACTGCCAGCGTGCCATGGTTGCGCAGGATCATCCCGCCTTTGTCGCCAAGATCCGCGACCAGCCGCTCGCGCTCGTCGAGGTCGGTCGCGACGCCCTCATAGTCGTGGAACGCTAGGTCCGACCGGACCAGCATAGCCGTCTGTGTCAGCGGCAGCAGGCCTTCATCATGCGCGCTGACCGCCTGGCCCGCCGGCGTGTGAAGATGCATCACCGCCTGAGCATCTTCCCGCGCCATGTGGATCGCCGAATGGATGGTGAAGCCGGCGGGATTGGTAATGAATGGCGTCGGCTCGACCGGATTGCCGTTGACGTCGACCTTCACGAGCGAGGAGGCGGTCACCTCTTCGAACATGAGGTTGTACGGGTTGAGCAGGAAATGATGCTCCGGCCCCGGCACCCGGGCCGAAAGGTGCGTGAAGATCAGATCGTCCCAGCCGTAGTGGGCAACCATGCGGTAGGCGGCGGCGAGATCGACGCGTACAGCCCATTCCTCGGCACTGACCTTGTCCTTCATCGGCGGAATCTCGACGTTGTCCAACGGAACGCCGGTCATGCCGCGGTTCATGGTCTCGACACGGTTCATTCTTTTCCCTCCTGCCGATCGGGATGAGCGGCGGCGAACGCGGGCATCTGATTGGCATTCTCTTCCGCGCGCAGCAACGTTGGATAGGGGTCGAGCTGCACGTTGAAGCGCCGCGCATTGTACAACTGCGGGATCAGGCAGACGTCGGCCCCGGTCGGCGCGTTGCCGAACAGGAACTTGCCGGCCCGCGGCGCGGCGATCGACTCCAGTGCCGGCAGGCCCTCTTCGATCCAGTGCCGATACCAGGCGTCCACTTCGTCTTGCGAATGGCCCAATTCATTCTTGAGATATTTCAGCACCCGCAAATTGTTCAGCGGATGGATATCGCAGGCGATCGCCATGGCCATCGCGACGACATGCGCGCGTTCCGCAGCGGAGGCGGGAAGGAGCGGCTGATTGGGATAGCGGAGATCGAGATAATTGATGATCGCAACGCTCTGCGTCAGCCGATGGCCGTCGATCTCAAGCATCGGCACCAGCCCTTGCGGATTGAGCGCACGATACTCGGCAGATTTCTGCGCATCCTCCCGCAGGTCTACTGGGCGGCTTTCGTAATCGACCCCCTTCAAATTCAGCGCGATGCGGACGCGGTAGGCGGCGGACGATCGCCAGTAATCGTAAAGGATGGGGCGCGGCATGTCGACTTGCCTACACTGGCTCCAGGAACGGCGCTATGACTTCCGCGGGCACGCGGATCGGCCGTCCCAACGCCTTGTCGATAATCGCCCACTGCGTCTTCGCGCGAACGCAGATTTTCCCGTCCGCACCGGTGAATTCCATATGCCGGTCGAATCGCGCGCCGCGCGGCGCATCGCCGACCCACGTTCGTCCGATTACCGTATCGCCGGCGACCGCGGCGCGCAGGTAGTCAATCTCGTGCCGCACCACGACCCAGAAGTACGCCGCATCGTGCGCGGGATCCGCAATCGAATGCCAGTGCGCGACGGCGACGGTCTGAATCCACTGGACCCACACCGCATTGTTGACGTGGCCAAGCTCATCGATGTGCTCCGGCAACGCCGTCAGCGCCATTTCGAACACCGGCCGGTTCATTGCACCTGCGTCAGGATGAACGCGTAGGTCTCCGCTACTTCGTGCAGCCGCTCCCACCGGCCGGACTTGCCGCCATGGCCCGCGCCCATGTTGATCTTGAGATAGAGCGGGCTGTTGTCGGTCTTGGTAGCGCGGAGCTTGGCGGCCCACTTGGCGGGCTCCCAATAGGTCACGCGCGGGTCGGTGAGGCCACCGGTGATCAGCAGCGGCGGATAATCCTGCGCTTTCACATTGTCGTACGGCGAGTAGCTGCGGATCAGGTCGAACGCGGCCTTGTCCTCGATCGGGTTACCCCATTCCGGCCATTCGCCCGGCGTCAGCGGGAGGGTGTCATCCAGCATGGTGTTGAGCACGTCGACGAACGGAACGTCCGCGACCGCTGCACCGAACAGCTCCGGATCGGAATTGACCACGGCGCCCATCAGCTCGCCACCCGCTGAACCGCCGTTGATGGCGATGCGACCGGGCCGCGTGAACTTCTCCGCTATCAGCCCCTTCGCCACATCGACGAAGTCGTTGAACGTGTTGGTCCGCTTGGTCAGCTTGCCGTCCAAAAACCATTTGTAGCCAAGGTCGTCGCCGCCGCGGATGTGGGCGATCGCGCAGGCCCAGCCGCGGTCGAGCAAGCTGATGCGGTTGGTGTTGAAGCTCGGCGGGATCGCGTGTCCGTAAGCACCATAAGCGTAAAGGAACAGCTTGCCCTCGCCATTCTTCTCGAAGTCCTTTTTGTAGACGACCGACACCGGGACTTTCACGCCGTCGCGCCCGTCGACCAGCAATCGTTCGGTGGTGTATTGAGAGCCATCGTAGCCTGACGGCACCTCCTGCACCTTCAGGACTTCCAGCGTGTTGGTTTCAGGATAATAGTCATAGACCGTCGTAGGTGTGACCATCGACGTGTAGCCGACGCGGTACGCCTCAGGCGCGAACTCCGGGTTGCCGATCAAGAAAGCGCTGTAGCTGGCTTCCGCGAACGGAATGCGCGTTTCTTCGCCCTCGTAAGACCGCAGGACAAGTTGATCGAGCCCATCCACGCGGCTGCTGATTGCCAGGTGGTCGCGATAGGCGGTCGCGCCTGTAAGATAAACGCGGTCCGATCCCGGGACGACGGTCGTCCACTCGCCGGGGTTCGCTGGATCCGCCGATGCAATGCGGAAGTTCACCTCTTCGTCGTTGGTGTAGATCCAAAGTTTCCCGTGCGCGGCATCGCAATGATATTCGCGATTGGCCTTGCGAGGAGAGATCAGAGTCAGCGGCTGGGTCGGGTCGACCGCGCCGACGAAACGTACTTCGCTGGTCGCATTGTCGCCGGTCGAGATGAAGATCGTGCTCTTGTCGTGCGACTTGCCGGCGCCGACGGAGAAGCCAAGTTCTTCCGTCTCTTCGTACAATGTGACGTCCTGCTCGATTGACGTCCCCAGCCGGTGAAAGCGCGCGCGGTAGCTGCGCCAATTGTCATTGACCTCGGTGAACACGACCCCATCGCTGCCGCTTGTCCAGACCGGCTGTCCGATGCCGACCTTGGTAACCGTCTCGACGTCCTTGCCAGTTGCCAGCTCGCGGATTCTCAGCTCGAATCGCTCCGATCCATCATAATCCGCCAGCGTCGCCAGCAGCTTGCCATCCGGGCTAACCTCCAGCGCGCCGAGCCGGAAATATTCGCGCCCATCCGCTTCAGCCGGCTCGTCGAACAACACGTCGTCCGCGCCGCCGCCGACAGGCTTGCGATACCAGGTCCGATACTGCGCGCCCGGCTTGAACGCCCACCAGTAAAGGAACTCGCCGTCGCGGACGGGGACCGAGCTTTCGTCCTCCTTGATCCGGCCTTTCATCTCTTCGAACAGCTGTTCGATCAGACCCTGTTGCTGGGCCTTCCAGCCCTCGAAATATGTATTCTCGGCCTTCAAGTATGACAGCACGTCCGGATCATCGACTTCCGGGTATTTGGGGTCGCGCAGCCAGTGCCAGGGATCTTCGATCTTCACGCCGTGGCGCTCGTAGCTGTAGGGGCGTTGTTCGGCCTGCGGCGGCGTCGGTGCGTCGTTCATGCGGCCTCTTAGCCTCACGGCTGGCCGAGTGCCTAGCTCGGCCGCTTTTCTCCGCGTTGAAAACGGCTACGAAAGCGACGGGAGGCACCGCGCGCATGAACAAGGCCGAGCTTCAGCCGACACGGCAAGGCTGTGTGGAGGGCCGCGACGTCTTCATATTCGACGGCTTGATGTCTCCGGCGGATCTCGCTCAGTATGTCGAGGCGCTTGACCGCTCGCCCTTCACGCGCACCGAGGTCGCCCGGTCGGACACCACCGATCATCGGCATTGGGTCAGCGAACTGCCCTTGGCTAATGTTACGAAACTGCCGCTGTGGTCAATCACGGAGCAGACCGTCGCGGTCGCACGCCCGGGCGAGCGTTACGAGCCCTATCGGGCCTACACCAACTACGCCGCCTTCGGGGACATGCTCTACGCCCACTGCGACTGTGGACCCGACCAGCGCGAGCTGACCGCTCTTTGGTTCATGTCGAAGGAATGGGAGCCGGAATGGGGTGGCGAGACCCTATTTTTCGACCGCACCGGCGACGCGCAATTCTGCGCCAGTCCCCGGCCGGGCCGCCTGGTGCTGTTCGACGGCGCAATTCCGCATGCGGGACGGCCGCCGTCCCGCATCTGTTACACGCCGCGCTACACCTTCGCGATCAAGCTCACCGCGGTCAAAGGGGCGTAACGGACTCCGCCAAGCGAGTGTCTGGGTCGACAAGCCGAGCCTCGCCACGTTTCCTTTCCCGTGGGGCTACGCCTAAGCCGGTCCCGCTAATCACCAGAGGAGAGGCGAATGAAAAAACTTGCCCTAATCATCGTCGCGACCGCCGGCCTTGCCGCCTGCGCGACGACGCCCAAGACCCAGACGTGCCCGGATGGCACCGTCGTTGGCGTGAGCGATCCGTGCCCGGCGCCGCCGCCTCCGCCGCCACCGCCTCCGCCGCCTGTCACCTGCGCCGATGGCTCGACGTTACCAGCCGGCAGCGTGTGCCCGCCGCCACCGCCGCCGCCACCCCCGCCACCGCCCGTCCGCCGTTCGGGCGAGCGCGGCTAAGTTACGTCCACGTGCAAGGGGCCGACTTTGGTCGGCCCCTCATTATCCCCAACTTCTGCATCGCCAGTTTGTCCCGCCTTGGGACGTATGTCAGGTCGACCCTATCGAAGGTTTCAAAGTCCGGTAGTAAACGCATTGTGAACAGGTTCTGCGGCGTATCCGGCGCCGGGATGTGGAGGCAACCAGTGCGTAAGTTGATCTTGAGCGGACTCGCAGCAGCAGCAATTGCAATCTCATCCGGTGCTATGGCAGCGCCGGTCGTCGTGAGCTCAACGGGCTTGACCGACCCCAATCCGACCAGTCCGTCGTCGATTTCGACGGTCGGTCAGACGACAACAATCGTCTACGGGCAGAACCCGCTCTCGACGCCGACCTTCAGCGGTTCGTTCGTATTCAACAATACGGAAGCCGGCCTCTATTCGATCGTGCTTAACACCAGCACGACGGGCACCTCGTTCACCACCGCCACGCTGTCCGGCATGGTCGGTGGCGTGGCGACGATCTACAACCTGTTCGCGCTCGATGCAGAGCACATGAATTTCAAGCTGAACCCGTCCTTCCTGGACGCGGGAACGAATTACACCTTCGCCTTCACCGGCAACAATAGCGACGCCGCCGCGGCTTTATCCGGTAACGTCACTATTCGTCAGACCCCCGCGGTTCCCGAGCCGGGCACTTGGGCGATGATGCTCCTTGGCTTCGGCGCGACGGGTCTGATGATGCGTCGCCGCAAGGCTCCGGTTTTCGCGCAGGTCGCCTAAACTTTCGCGCAGCCTTCATGAAAGGGCGGCGCCGCAGGCGTCGCCCTTTTGGTTTGAGCGCGCCGCTCAGATGAAGATCGCGACGGATTGCCGTCCGACGGCGAGCAAACGCCCACGCGCGTCCCACAGGTGCATCGCTTGCGTCGAGTAGCCTGCGCGCGTCTGATCGCTGGCCGAACGCAACAGGTACCAGCCCTGGAGGGCCTCGACCTGCGCCAGGAAATCCACCGACCAGGTGATGGTGCTGATCGGCGCCCGCTCGGGAAAGCCCGCCATTGCCGCCGGCGGCAACGCGTCGGCCAGCGCCAGCAGCGCCGTGGTAGGGTCAACGCCGGGTGACTCGCGGAACCGCACCCACACGGTAAAGTCCGGCGCCCCGCCGGTCATCAGCGCGGATCCTTCCGCCAGGCGCAGTTCGAATCGCTCGTGGAACCCGCCTGTCTGCTCGATAAATACCGGGCAGTCTTCGGGTTCCCACCATGGCATGACACGGAGAGGGACCTCGTGATCCACCCTGCTTTCGCGATCGCTCCCGAAGGCGAAGGTCGCCAACGCAGCCTCGCCGGCCTCACACGTGCATTCGACCGCCATCGCAGCGCTCGACCGCCCCGCGCGCAGCAGGCGCGGCCGTAGCGTCAGCGTCCCGCTCGCCGGTCCCGCAAACAGTATTTGGGCTGAGCGCAAAGGAATGTCGGGCGCCACGCGCCTGGCGGCCTCGAAGCAAAGGGCTGCGGTCATCCCGCCAAACAAGGTACGCCCCTGAGACCATGCCGCGGGCGCCTCGACGATCCATGTCCCGTCGCCGCCCGACAAGCCGTCAATGACCGTGCGAAGCGCGCTCATGGCAATCGGTTATGGTGACGCGCTAATGTCTGCAATGGGTGAAAGCCTACACCAGCAAAACTGCTGTCCTGCACGCGTCAAATTGCAGTTTGCTACCCTCTGTGTTTTACTGGTCGGCCACGACGAAGAACCCTGCCAGCCGTAACTCTGACTTCGGCTGGCACCCTCAATCGCCCAGTCGGACAGTGGTGTTCGCTCGCAAAGGTCACGAAGTGGTGGAAGTGAAGAACCCCCTGGTTTCACTCGCTCAAGGTGACAAGGACCCACGCAGAACCGCGCGGCTCTTTAACAACCGCGCGGCAGGGATTAGCTGGAGCGTAAGGAGTCCCGCCATGTCATCCTATGCCGACCGCCTCAAAGCCCTTCGCGAGCAGCTGCAGCGCGACAAGCTGGACGGGTTCGTCGTCCCGCTGACCGACGAGCATATGAGCGAGTATGTAGGTAGCTATGCTCAGCGGCTGGCGTGGCTGACCGGGTTTGAAGGATCGGCTGGCTCCGCGGTCGTTCTACCTGAGCAGGCGGCGATCTTCGTCGACGGGCGCTATACCCTGCAGGTTCGCCAGCAGGTCAGCGCCGACCAGTGGAGCTACCAGTCGGTGCCTGAAACCAGCACCACCCAATGGCTCGAGGAACATGCGCCGCAGGGCGCGCGCATCGGCTACGATCCCTGGCTGCACACCCGCGACTGGGTGAAGAAGGCGAAAGAAGCACTGGCCACGCGCGGCGCCGAGCTGGTCGCGGTCGACAGGAACCCGATCGACGAGATTTGGAAGGACCGCCCGGAGGCGTCGAAGGCGCATCTCGTCGTCCAGGCCGAGCAGCACACGGGCAAGTCGGGCGCGGAAAAGCGCACCGAGATTGGCGACTGGCTCGCAGCGCATCACGCCGACGCCGCCGTGCTGTCAGCCCTCGATTCCATCGCCTGGGCCTTCAACATCCGCGGTCAAGACGTGTCGCGGACGCCGGTCGCTCTGGCCTATGCGCTGGTCAATGCTGATGGGACCGCGGACCTGTTCGTCGCCGGAGAGAAGATCGGGCCGGAAGTCCGCCAGCACCTCGGCAACGGCGTCCGCCTCCACGAGCGGGCCGCCTTCGAAAGTGCGCTAGGCGATCTCAAGGGCAAGACCGTCGTGGTCGACCCGGAACGCGCCGTCGCGGCGATCTTCGAAGCGCTGGAGAAGGCCGGAGCGAAGGTGCTTGCCCGGCGTGACCCGACGATTCTGCCCAAGGCGATCAAGAACCAAGCCGAGATCGCCGGTCAGAAGTCGGCGCAGACCCGCGATGGCGCTGTCATCTCGAAGTTCCTTCGCTGGGTCGATGAGGAAGCGCCGAAGGGAGATGTCGACGAGCTGAAGGCGTCCGACCATCTCGAAGCGTTGCGCCGCGAGAACCCGGAGCTTCGCGATCTGTCGTTCGACAGCATCTCCGGCGCGGGGCCTAACGGCGCGATCGTCCACTATCGCTCAAGCGAGAAGACCAACCGCAAGCTGGAGCAGGGCACACTCTACCTGATCGATTCGGGTGGCCAATATGTCGACGGCACCACCGACATCACCCGCACCGTGCCGATCGGCGAGCCGACCGCGGAGATGAAGGACCGGTTCACCCGCGTCCTCCAGGGTCACATTGCGATCGCCACCGCGGTTTTCCCGAAGGGTACGCGCGGCAGCCAGCTCGACAGCTTCGCGCGGCGGCCGCTGTGGGAAGCGGGCCTCGATTACGCGCACGGCACCGGTCACGGCGTCGGCAGCTTCCTCTCCGTACATGAAGGTCCACAGCGCATCTCGCCGGTCGGAAGTTCGCAGAGCGGCGGTGACGAGCCGCTCCAGCCGGGCATGATTCTTTCCAACGAGCCCGGCTATTACAAGACGGGCGAGTACGGCATCCGCATCGAGAACCTCGTGCTGGTCGTCGAACGCCAGATCGAGGGCGCCGAAAAGGACATGCTGGGCTTCGAGACCCTAACCTTTGCGCCGATCGACCGGCGGCTGGTCGACGTCGACATGCTGACGCCGGAAGAGCTTGTCTGGCTGAATTGCTATCATGCGCACGTCATGGCGAAGATTGGGCCGACCTTGTCCGGGGCCGACCTCGACTGGTTGCAGCGAGCCTGCGCACCGCTCGGCGACTGACTTGTCCCGGCTTGTGACAAAGTCGTCACGCGGGATTAATTGTGGGTTTAACGCGCTAGATGTAAAGGGGATTCACGGAGACGAGTCGTGACTGAAGCTTTGTTGTTCGCCCTTGCCATCATCCTGCTGGGAGCCGTGATCTGGCTCGGCGACGCAGTGGCCGGCGGCATCGAAAGCGCGCTCGGCGAAAAGAAAATGCGCGACCGCGACGCCTAGTCGCCGGGCTGCTCTTTCTTCGACTGTTGATCCCGGGCCTGCGCTTTCCGCTTCCGCAGATTTTCCCGCAGCGCCGCCGCCAGTCTCTCTTCGCGGTCGTTGGATGGTCCGGCCATCACCCGCCCATGACTTGGACGGGTTGACGTCGCAAGGGGGCTTGGCCATAGGCGCGGCCTTCCGGACAACGTGCTGCCGTAGCTCAGTGGTAGAGCGCATCCTTGGTAAGGCTGAGGTCGTGAGTTCAATCCTCACCGGCAGCACCATTTCCGCCTGCAGCCATGCCGGGGGCATGGCGAAGCCGGAAATCTCGCGCTAGCGCCAGCTGATGCGGTTCTTCTCCGACAATGCAGCGCCGGCACATCCGAAGGTTCTGGAGGCGATCGCCTCCGTGAACCGGCTCGACACAGCCTACGACGGCGACGAATGGAGCAAGCAACTCGACGGCGCCTTTTCGGACTTGTTCGGAACCGCGGTGCGAGCCTTCTGGGTCACGACCGGCACCGCAGCAAACTGCCTGGCACTCGCCGCGCTCTGCCCGCCCTATCGGTCCGTCCTGTGTCACCGCGAAGCGCATATCGAGGTCGACGAAGCCGGAGCCCCGGGTTTCTTCACCGGCGGCGCCAAGCTTCACCTCCTGGAGGGCGACGGGGCTAAGCTCACCCCAGAAACGGTCGCCGGAGCCTGCGACCGCATCCGTCCCGACGTCCACCAAGTCCAGCCCGCAGTCCTGTCGATCACCAACGCCACGGAGTATGGCCTCGTCTACAGGGCAGGCGAGGTGGCGGCTCTGGGTGAGCTGGCGAAGCAAAGGAAGCTGTCGCTGCACATGGACGGCGCCCGGCTAGCCAATGCGCTGGCGACGACCGACGAGAACATCGGCGACGTGACATGGCGGGCAGGCGTCGACGCGCTGTCGTTCGGCTTCGTCAAGAATGGCGGACTCAACGCCGAGTGCCTGATCCTGTTCAAGACCGAGCTAGCCGACGAGATCGCCGTCCGCCGCAAACGTGCCGGACACCTCCTGTCGAAGGGCCGCTACCTCGCTGCTCAGCTGCTGGCGATGCTGGAAAACGATCTGTGGCTGGAGAATGCTCGGTCAGCCAACGCCGCGGCGCAGAGACTGGCTCAGGCTGCGTCGGGACGGCTAGTCTATCCGGTCGAAGCCAACGAGCTGTTCGTCCAAGCGACGGCCGAAGAAGCTTCGCGTCTGCGCGCGCAGGGTTTCGACTTTTACGATTGGGGGCCTGACGAGATCCGGTTGGTCACCAGCTGGGACGCCGACCCGACCGACGTCCAGCGCCTCGGCGACGCCATCGCCGCATTGTGACGAATAACGGCTCGACCTTTCGGGCGGTCACGCTGCCGTTCATCATCTTCACCGCGATCTGGGGCTCTACTTGGATCGTCATTCGCGATCAGCTTGGCACCGTGCCGGCGCAATGGTCGGTGACCTATCGCTTCGTCATTGCTGCCATCGCGATGGCGCTGGTGGCGAACTGGAAGGGGGAGAGCCTTCGGATCGGCACTCGGGGTATGGCCGCAGCGGCATTCCTTGGGCTCACCCAGTTCTGCATCAACTTCAACGCGGTTTATCTCGCTGAGCGGCACATCACGTCGGGCGTCGTCGCGACGGTCTTTGCGCTGTTGCTCATTCCCTCAAGCCTGATGGCATGGGCGCTTCTCGGCCATCGGCCAAGCCTCCGCTTCGCCGTTAGCTCGCTCGTGGCGGTGGGGGGCATCGGACTGCTCTTCGTCCATGAATTGCAAGAACACCCAGCGGATCGAGCGCAGATCGCTGCGGGCATCGGGCTGACCTTGGTCGGCATGCTCGGCGCGTCGGTTGCGAATGTCGTCCAGGCTCGTCCCGAAGTGCGACGCTTCCCGCTTTATGCTATTCTCGCCTGGTCGATGGCGGCCGGTGCCCTGATCGATGGGGCCATCGCCGTCATCATGACGGGTCCGCCGGTGTTCGACCCGCGACCGGCATATTGGTTTGGCGTGTTCTACCTTGCGCTGTTGGCGTCGGTGTTGACCTTCAGTCTCTATTACCCGGTCGTGCGGCGCATCGGGCCTGGCAAAGCGGCCTATTCGAGCGTGCTTGTACCGATCATCGCGATGGGTTTTTCAACCGCTTTCGAAGGTTATCGCTGGACGGCGCTGACCATAGCCGGAGCGATTCTGGCGCTCGGGGGCATGGTCGCTGCGCTTGGTCGCAACCGCTCGAAGATCGCGGCTCCCGACGCCGCGTAGGGCGTTACTCGCTCCATGCCTTCGACCGTCATCCGGCGCTTCGTGTACGACGAGACCGAAGGCAATCTGTGGGTCGAGTTCGTCTCGGGGCGCCGATACGTCTACTTGGGCGTTCCCCATGACGTGGCGGAGACATTTCGCGAGGCCTTCTCCAAAGGTATCTACTTCAACACGCGGATCCGCGATCATTATCCGTTCCGGGAAGTGCTGCCGGAAGAAGGCGCAACGCAATCTTAAGGGGCATCGGCAACCATCGCCGCGATGCTGCCGATCCAACATAAGCACATCTTCCGCAGCCGCTGGGTCGCGCTGTTGTGGGCGGCGGGTATTCTGTGGTTCGCCTACGATGTCGCCAGCTCAGAACCGGCTGACGACGACAATAACATGGCGAACAGCGCGCAGGTCGAGCAGGCGCTCAACGCGTTCTAGTGCTTGCCCCATTCGATGCGTTCGATGTGCCAGCGGCGTTGAGCCTGGGTTGAGCCATCGACGTCGTTGACGCGGCGCAGCGTGACCGTGGCGGGGCTGCGCTTCGTGCCCTGATAGAAGACGACGGGCATCGTCACGAAGATCGAGCCGGCTGCGCCCTCAGGCTCGCTGAGATCGCCGATCTCGAGATGCTTGAGGCCGCGCGACTGAAGTTCCTGGGCGAACGCCGCCGCGCTGTTCTTGTCGCCCCAAGTGTTTGCGGCTTCGGCGAAGCGGGCCTGCTCGATGAGGGCGCCATAACGCTGGACGACCTGTCCCGCGGCTTCCGTGCTCTTGGGGTCAATCGGCCCCTTCGGCTCCTCGAGGATCTTGCGATCCGGCGCCTTCGTGGTCGTCGTGACTTCGTTTGACTGCTCCGCCGTGCCCATCGCGACATCATTGTCAGTCGCTTCGCTGCCGTTTGGCGCACCCAGGTTGACGATCGCAGTATCGTTCACTTCTGCCGGCTGCTGTCGACAGGCGGCGAGAAGAACGATCGCAACTGCTGCAAGCTTCGTTTTCATTCGGGAATCCTTTGATCGGAACCGCGCTGGGGAGTATTCGTTCGTTACGCCAAGACAACAGCTCATAACGGGGAGAGTTCAATGGCTGATGACCGTGACCAAGTAGAGCGCACGACCGTAGTGGAAACCGGTGGCGGCGGAGGTGGCGGCGGCGTTCTTGCCGTAGTCCTGCTGATCATCGTCGTGCTCGTTCTGCTCTATGTGTTCCGCGACAATCTCGGGTTCGGCAGCAAGACGACCAACGTCAACGTGCCCGACAAGATCGACGTCAACGTAAACCATAGCTGATCGGAGAGGGTCAGCTTGAGCGCGGGCGGGTTGCGAGTCCCTGCCTGCCGCGCGGGCGCGGTTCCTTACGGGGCCGCGCCCGTTTGATTGTCCGCCGCCGAGGCAGTAACCGGCGCGCATGACGACTGGCTATCTGACTGGCTTCGGCAGTCACTTCGAGACGGAGGCGGTGTCCGGCGCATTGCCAAAGGGTCGCAATTCGCCGCAGCGGCCGGCCTACGGTCTCTACGCCGAGCAATTATCGGGCAGCAGCTTTACCTCGCAGCGGCACGAAAATCGTCGGTCCTGGTTGTACCGAATGCGGCCGACCGCCGACCATCGGCCGTTCACGGCGTACGACGGCGCGCCGCTCCTCGCTCCGGGGACCGCTAAGGAGCCATTGGCTCCCAACCGGCTTCGCTGGGATCCTTGCGACCTGCCTGAGGGCAAGGATTTCGTCGACGGGCTGGTGACAATGCTCGCCAACCGCGATCCCGCCGACCTCGAAGGTGTGGCGGTCCACGTTTATCGAGCCACGCGGTCCATGGAGAACCGCGTGCTCGTCGATGCCGACGGCGAGATGCTGATCATCCCGCAGCTTGGCGGCCTTCGCATCGCGAGCGAACTCGGTCGGCTCGAGGTGCCACCGGGGACGATTGCGGTCATTCCGCGCGGCGTGAAATTTCGAGTGGAAGTCGACGGGGACAGCCGCGGCTATGTGGCGGAAAACCACGGAATGCCGCTACGTTTGCCCGATCTCGGTCCGATCGGCGCCAACGGCCTCGCCAATCCGCGGGACTTCGAGACGCCCGTGGCCTGGTTCGAAGATAAAGACGAGCCGACCGAGGTCATCCAAAAGTCGCTCGGCTCGTTATGGACGACGACGCTCGATCACTCGCCGCTCGACGTAGTCGCCTGGCACGGTAACTACGCGCCGTACCGCTACGATCTCTCACGCTTCAACGTGATCGGGTCGATCAGCTTCGACCATCCCGATCCGTCGATCTTCACGGTCCTGACCAGCCCGAGTGACGTGCCCGGGCGCGCCAATGCCGATTTCGTCATCTTTCCACCGCGATGGATGGTCGGCGAAGATACATTCAGGCCGCCGTGGTTCCATCGGAACGTGATGAGCGAAGCGATGGGGCTGATCTACGGCGCCTATGACGCAAAGGCGGACGGCTTTCAGCCCGGCGGCCTGTCGCTGCACAATTTGATGAGCGGGCACGGCCCCGACGTCGAGAGCTGGCGCAAGGCCAGCGAGGCGGAACTAAAGCCGGTCAAGATCGACGGCACGATGGCATTCATGGTCGAGACCTGCTGGCCATATCGGCCAACGCATTACGCGCTCGATCGCGCGCAGCCCGATTACGATCTTGCGTGGAACGGCTTTCCGAAGGCGCAACTACCATGAATGACGCAACCAACGATCCCGCCCTGTCCAGCTGGTGCGAAAGCGCGCAAGGCAGCGACTTTCCGATCCAGAACCTCCCACTTGGAATTTTCTCCGTCGGCGAGCGCCGTCGACGTATCGGTGTCGCCATCGGCGATTTCGTGCTGGACCTTCGTGAACTGCTGGATTTGTTCGACGAGGATTGGCGCGAGGATTTGTCGCAGCCGGTATTGAACGCCTGGCTGTCCCGCGGACCGGCGGCGCAGGATGCATTGCGGGAGCGGCTGCAGGAAATTCTATCAGATGAGCGTTATCGCGACGAGGTAGAGCCGGAGCTGATCGGGCAAACCGAGGTGCGGCTGCACGTGCCGTGCCTGATTGGTGACTACACCGATTTCTACGTCGGCATTCACCACGCGACCAATGTGGGCAAGCAGTTCCGCCCCGACAATCCGCTGCTGCCGAACTATAAATATGTCCCCATCGGTTATCACGGGCGCGCAAGCTCGGTCCGCGCTTCAGGCGAGCCGGTGATCCGCCCATCAGGGCAGCGCAAGGCACCGGACGCCGACGCTCCTGAATATGGGCCGAGCCGGCGGCTCGATTATGAGCTCGAGCTTGGGATCTGGATCGGCGCGGGCAACGAGTTGGGGAGCCCAATCCCGATCGCCGAGGCTGCCGATCACATCGCGGGCTACTGCCTGCTCAATGATTGGTCGGCGCGCGACCTTCAGGCGTGGGAGTATCAGCCGCTCGGTCCATTCCTCGCGAAAAACTTCCTGACGAGCGTCTCCGCATGGGTGGTCAGCCCGCAGGCGTTGGCGCCGTTCCGCAAGGCCATGCCGCCACGGCCGGAAGGTGATCCCGCGCCGTTGCCCTATCTCTCAGATGCCGTGGACCAGGCGAGCGGCGGGTTGCAAATCCAGTTGGAAGTTACGCTGACGACCGGGCGAATGCGCGCCGAAGGGACAGCGCCGCACGTGCTTTCCCGAGGTTCGGCGGATGCAGCCATGTACTGGAGCGCCGCACAGATCGTCGCGCATCACAGCGCCAACGGATGCAATCTTCAGCCCGGTGATTTGATTGGCACGGGGACGCTTTCAACCGACAGTGAAAACGGCCTGGGATCGCTGCTGGAAATTAGTCAGGGCGGCAAGCGACCGGTTGATCTGCCGACCGGTGAAACACGCACGTTTCTCGAGAATGGGGACGAAATCACGCTGAAGGCCTGGTGCGAGAGCGACGGCGCGGTACGGATCGGCTTCGGTGAGTGCGTAGGACGGGTGGTCGCGTCAGCTTAGGCTTTCGCCGAGCAATTTGGTCGTCGCGTACAGCCGGTCGAGGGCGGGTGTCGCAATGCCGCGCTCCCTGGCGATTTCCCGCGGCGCGCCGAGCAGCGCTTCGAGTTCGAGGGGCCGCCGGGCCTCGATATCCTGCAGCATCGAGGTCTTGAATGCCCCGAGCTTCGCGGTGACCGCCATTCGGTCTTCGCCGCTTTCCTCGATCGGGCAGCCAATGGCCGCGCCGATCGCTGCCAGTTCCATCATTCCTTCGAGCATCCATTGCCGGCATTCGGCGTTCGCCAGGATTCGATCACAGGTCGCACGGGTCAGCGCCGAAAGCGGGTTGATCGTGGCGTTGCCCCACAGCTTGTACCAGATCGCGCGCCGAATATTGCTGGTGGGGTCAGGATTGAGGCCCGCGCGAGCGAACAGGGCATTCAGATTCGCCAGCTGCTCGCTGGCTTCGCCGTCGGGGTTTCCGATGATGAGTCTGTCTGCATGCTTCACGACTACCTGCCCGAGGCTGTCGCGGCTGCACGCTGCGTGGACAACGCAACCTATGACTTGGTCGATTGGGAGGGCCGAGCCGATCGCGCCGTCCGGGTCGACGGAAGCAAGCGGCTCTCCGTTGATAAACCACCAAGGCACGCCGTTTAGCATCGGCAAGATTGTCGTGTGGCGCCTGATCCATGGGGCCGCGGCTTTCGATGCGGCACTGAGCGCTGTTGCTTTGGTGGCAAGGATGAGCAGATCCGCGACTTCATCGTCTCTGGAGAAGCCCACCTCGCTCGGCCGGCCTCGTTCGACCAGCGTCAAGCTCTCCAGCGGCCCGTTTCTGCCTACCGCCCTCACGGTTTCGCCAGCCGCGACGAGTTTCGCCGCCACCCAGCCGCCGATTGCACCAGCGCCCACGACACGAATTTTCATGCAAAGCCCGATGGGCGATCTATTGGCGGTTGGGCAATAGTTGGACCGTGCAGCGGTACCTAACGTTCGTTGTCCCAGATCATGTGAATGATGCGCCAGCCGTGATGGGAATCCTTGAAAAGCTGGATCGAATTGACACCCCGGCGCTCGGGCAATGCATCATCGAGTGAATGGCGGGCTTCGTAGTGGCTCCAGACGTGCGCCACGTTGCCGAAGCAGTCGATGCGCCGATCGGTCTCCACCTCAAAGAACGGATTGGCGGCAAAGAATGGCGTTGTGTCAGCCCTATACTCATCGAGCGTCATCGATTTCTTCGTGGCTCGGCCGTCCTGATCGATCCACGTGCGAACCTGCCTCGCTTCGGGGAGGAAAATGTCGAGTTGCCGCGACCAGTCTCGTGGCCCGGCAGGGCCGGAAATCATGGCGTACATCGCGTCGATCACCGCGCCGATCGCGGCTTCGTCGCTCATGAGTGGGTGGGAATAGCCATCTGATCGGCGCGACGACGGTAGTCATCCGCAAGCGCCAGATGCCGTTCCCGGGCGGCGTCGGTCAGTGCGCGCATAGCCGCCTGACGCTCCCGTGCCGCCTGTCGATTGAAGAAATGTACGCTGGGGTACACCGCGATCCTCCCCTTCGGTCCCGCGCACAATCGAACCCGAAAATTGCCAGACTGCAAGTTTTATTGTCCGTTGAATCGCGGCCGGAAAATGCGCTGTGAACGGGTCTCGCTCCGGCTATTCCTCAGTCCTGATCAGGACGGTCTCGCCAATAAGCAGGAATAGCACGAACGGCGCCCAGGCGGCGATCAGCGGCGGGTAGGTGCCCGCGTTTCCCATCGCCAGACTGAAGTTATCGACGACGAAGTAAGCGAATCCGAGTGCCATGCCGATCACCGCGCGAACCATCACCTGGCCGCTACGCGCAAGGCCGAATGCAGCGACGGCAGCGAGCAGCGGCATGAGTACGGTTGAGAGCGGGCTCGCGATCTTGTGCGCAAGGCCCGAGCGCGCTTCTTCCGCGGGCCTTCCTGCCACCTCAAGTTCGCCGATGCGGTTCTTCAAAGTCCAATAGTCGAGCTCGGTCGGATCGACCTTGGCAAGGGTTAGTTGAGCGGGCGTGATGCCGTTCATTGCCCTCAAGGCCGGCAGGTCGCGCTCGACATTCATCGTGGCGTCGTAGACTTTCACGTCCTGCAGCAGCCAGTCATTCCGGCCAGGGTCAGGGATAGCTCGTGCTGCGTCGATCTTGCGCTGAAGTACGCCGCCGCCGCGATCGTAGATCGTTACGCGTTGCGCCGTGAAAGGGCGGCCGCCGACGGTACCGGCGCGGATCAGATCATCGCCATTCAGCACCCAAACGTTACCCATAATCCCGCTGGCCGGGGGGATCGGCTTATAATCGTTGTCGCTCCACGCAGTAACCGTTCGCGTCGAGTTCACGACGACACCTTCGTTGAAGGCGAACAGTAGCCCTGCGATGCCGATGCTGGCGACCACCAGCGGCGCAAGAATCTGGTGCGCCGAAAGTCCCGCCGCTTTCATCGCGACGACTTCGCTGTTTTGATTGAGCCCGACGAACGCAATGAGCGCGCCGAGCAGAACCGCGAACGGCAGGAAGCGGGAAATGAGCATCGGTATTCGAAGGGCGACGTAGCGCCAAAGGTCGGCATCGCCGTTGCCCGGAACAGCAAGAATTTTGCCGGATTCACCAAGCAGATCGAGCGTCATCAGGATGAGCACGAGTGCGAAAAGCACCGCCAGGCTGCGAGTCAGAAACAGCCTCACCATGTAGAAGGCAAGGCGGCGCGACGGGAAAAAGCCAAAGTTGATCATGCCGCGGGGGTCGCTTGCCTGGGCTTCGGCAGGAGGTTGCGGAGCCGCTTGGCGAACCCGGCGAAGAACCATTCGAGCGCGCCGATCGGTTGCCCTCCCGGACGATGAGCAAGCACGTGATACATCCAGTATATCAGCCCAGCTAGGACGAAGAGCGGTAACCAAAGGCCCAGCGTCGGATCGAGCCGGCCGCTGGCGGCGGCGGCCTCAGCATATTGATTGACCTTGTGGTAGGCGACCACGATCAAGATCGAAATGAAGATGCCCAGACCCGACGAACTGCGCTTCGGGGGCACGGCGAGGGCAATGGCCAGCAGCGGCAGCATCAGCATCATGACAACTTCGACCATGCGAAAATTGAAATGCGCTTCGGCGGCGATGCGCTGCGCATGGGTTTTGCCGCCGCCGCCGTAGCCGAGCTGCCACAGCTCGTGCAGGTAAAGCTCCTCGGTTTCGCCGACGGCGCGTCGACGGAATTGATCGATCGCTGGCAAGCTCACCGGAAGGTCGTAACTATCGAAGGCGAGCGTGCGCGGTGTCGCGAACTTGGGGCTGTCCTGAACCAGCCGCCCCTTGGTGAGCCGGAAGAGGATCTTGTCGGGGTCGTCGGTAGCCAAAAACCGTCCATGTTCGGCAGTGGCCGCGACCGACATGCCCTTACTGTCCTCGCTTTGCACGAATATGCCGTGGAGCTGCGTCCCCTTATTCTCACTGCGATCGATGCGGAGGGTCAGATGCTTGCCGAGCTGGTTGAACTCTCCAACCTTGATCGCCGCTCCGAGCGCGCCCGACTTAAGGTCGAAGCGAAGGCCCTCGTAGCGATAATGCGTGAAGGGCTCGAGATAGCCGACGATGAACAGGTTCAGCGCCGCGAGCGGGATCGCATAGGCGAACGGCACCCGCAGGAGCCTTCCGTAACCAATGCCGATGCCGCGAAGTGCGTCCAGCTCAGAGGACAAGGCCAGCTTCCGGAAGGCAAGCAAGATGCCGAGCATAAGCCCGATGGGAATGCCGAGGGACAGATATTCCGGCAGCAGGTTTGCAAGCATCCGCCAGACCACGCTGACTGGCCCGCCGGCGTCGACGACATATTGGAACAGCCGCAGCATCTTATCGAGCACGAGCAGCATTGCCGCCAGAACGAGCGAGCCGAGCAAGGGCACGGCAATCGATCTGGCGAGATAGCGGTCAATCAGGCCGATCTGCGGCAAATTCGGTCGTCCCCGCACCATCATTTGGCCGCAAAGGCAGCCGATATTGCACCTTGGGACGGATACAGCCGGCTTGCCGGATGCGCCGTTCCGCTGGTCCCTATAGCGAAACGGTGCGCGGATTCATGTCGAAAGTGGAATTGCTTTCGGGAGACATTGCGGAAGGGCAGGGATGCCCACCGCAAGGTCGCCGATCGCGCCCGCGTATCGCGCTGCTTTCAAACCCGAAGTCGACCGGCAATCTCGCCCAGTTGCCGCGGATCCGGGAATTCTGCGCCGAGCATCCTGACCTGTTCCACTACGAAGTTGAGCATGCCAACCAGATTGGAGAGGCGATCAAGTCGATTGCCCGTGTTCGACCGCGGGTGCTGGTCATCAACGGCGGCGATGGCACCGTCCAGGCGACGCTGACCGAACTTCACAACGGCGGACATTTTGGGGACGAGGTCCCGCCGGTGGCAGTTCTGCCGAGCGGCAAGACGAACCTCATTGCGCTCGACCTTGGCGCGCGCGGCGATCCGGTTGAAGCGCTGGAGCAATTGCTGCGACTAGCGCGCGAGAACAAACTCGCTGAGTACACGGTTGCCCGGGAACTGATCGCGCTTCGCCACGGCACGAACGATCGACCGGTGATCGGCATGTTCATGGGCGGTGCGGGCCTCGCGGACACCATGCTGTATTGCCGCGACAAGATTTACCCGCTGGGGCTGCCCAACGGCATAGCGCACGTGATTACCGCCTTTGCGCTTCTGATGAAGCTCATGCTGCGGCTCAAAGCGAGCTTCCTTCCTCCGGACCCGGCTCCGTTGAGCGTTTCGCTGCGGGAGAATGGGCATCGGCTCGATGGCCGCTTCTCGCTGCTGGCGGTCACGACGCTGGAAAAATTGCTGCTGGCGAGCAATCTGGGCATGCAGCGTGGCGGTGCTTTGAAGATTCTGGCGGTCGAAGAGCGCCCGTCATCAATCCTGCGCGGCTTGTTCGCCGGCTTCTTCGGACGGCTTGGTCGCGACAAAGTCAGTGGCGTTCATTTCGAGTCGACCGACAGGATCACTATTGAAGGCGACAATTCGAACGTCATTCTTGACGGCGAGATGTTTCGCGCGGAGCGGGGGTTTCCGATCAACCTGACGCCAGCTCAGCCTTTGTCATTCGTCAAACTGGCTGCCTGAACTCGTTCTCGTGACCGAATTGCAAACCCTTGTCGCCGAGGAACTCGGCCTGCCGGTCGACGCGCGAGTAACAGCCATGGCAGAGGCGATTGCGAAAGAGCATGCTGAGGCGTCGCGTGCCGTACTGTTTTACGGCTCGTGCCTAAGGCAGCGGCAGCTCGAAGGCCTGATGCTGGATTTCTATCTGATCGTTTCCGATTATCCCGCGGCTTACGCCAAATCGTGGCTTGCGACCGCAAATCGCCTGATCCCACCGAACGTTTTTTATTTCGAGCACGCTGGTTTGGTGTCGAAGTACGCCGTGCTGAGCGAGGCGGACTTTCACCGTCTTTGCGGGCCTGAAACCGCAAACGTTTCGGTTTGGGCGCGATTTGCCCAGCCATCGCGTCTGGTGTGGGCATCCAGCGAAACGTCGCGTGAACGCGCGATCGGCGCCGTGGCGCGTGCGGCGCCCACCCTGCTAGCTGCGGCGGGCGTCAAGCCCGGTGAACCTGGCCTGGACCTTTGGCGCCGCGCATTCGCCTTGACCTATTCAGCCGAGCTGCGAGCCGAGCGGGCAGGCCGCGCGAGCTCGGTGGTCGATCTGGAGCCTGAACGATATGAGCGGTTCACTGGCCCGGCGTTGTCGATCGCGAAGACGACGCGTCCATCAGCGAGTTGGGCTCGGCGGCGGATTGAGGGCAAAGCATTGTCCGTCCTGCGCCTTGCCAAAGCGAGCCTGACGTTTGCCGGCGGCGCTGATTACATCATCTGGAAGATCAATCGGCACGCGGGGACCGATATTCGCCTCAAGCCATGGCAGCAGCGCCATCCGCTACTGGCAGGGATCAGCCTGCTACCCCGGCTGCTGAAGAGCGGGGCGATCCGCTAGAGCGGGCCAAGGCCGCAGCTACAGCGCTCGCGAGTGCGCCCACTGTGAATGGCTTGCGTAGCAATTCGTAACCGCGAAGATCGTCAGTCTCTCCCTCACCGACGTAGCCTGTGACGAAGAGCACGGCGAAATCGTGCCGGCTGGTCTCCTTGAGGTATTTGATGAGTTCCGGCCCCGACATTTCAGGCATGATGACGTCGGTGATTACGAGATCGAACAACTGCGAGTTGAATATCTCGATCGCCTCGGCTCCGCTGCCACATGCAATCGGCTCGTAGTCGAGATCCTCAAGTGCCCCGACGGTCGCTGTGCGGACGCGGGGGTCGTCCTCGACCAGGAGGATGCGCGCACCCGCGACGTGCAAATCGGCAGTTTCCGTCCGCTGGGCGGCCGGGTGCAATCGCACTGGCGCCGCCGCCTCGGTCCGCGGGAGGTAGATAGAGACGGTAGTTCCGCGTCCGACTTGGCTGTCGATGCCAACCTCGCCGCCTGACTCGTGCGCGAAACCGAAGATCTGGCTGAGGCCCAAGCCGGTGCCCTTGCCAACCGGCTTGGTGGTGAAGAACGGCTCAAATGCCCGCTCAAGGACCTTCGGAGGCATGCCACAGCCGGTGTCGGTGACACTGATGCGCACGTAATCGCCAGCGCGGATGTCGCCGATCTGGCTAGAGGTCACTGTCACATTTTCGGCGGCAATCCGCATGTGGCCCTCGCCATCCATCGCATCGCGCGCGTTCACCGCGAGGTTCACGATGGCGTTCTCTAGCTGATGCGGATCGACGTAGGTCGGCCAGGCATCGGCCTTGGCGTCCACGTCAATGCGGATGCGCTCGCCGAGGGTGCGGTCGAGGAGGTCCGACATGCCCGCGATCAGTTCGGCCGGCTCGACGCGTTCGGGCAGTAAGGGCTCGGACCGGGCGAAGGACAGGAGCCTGCGAGTCAGCGCGGCCGCTCGGGTGGCGCCCTCCATCGCATTGTTGAGGTGCATCATCACCTCGCGTCGCGGGCCGTTCAGACGCCGCAGGGCAAGATCAATGCCGCCGACGACCACGGCCAGCATGTTGTTGAAATCGTGCGCAATGCCGCCCGTCAGCTGACCGACCGCTTCCATCTTTTGGACCTGGCGGAGCTGCGCTTCTGCAGCCTCGCGCTCCTTGGCCTCTTCTTTCAGAGCTTGGTTGGCATCCCACAGCTCCTGCGTGCGCTCCCGAACCGCCATCTCCAGGATTTCAGCGCGCTCTGCCTCACTTTCCGCCTGGCGCCGCGCCGCGGCGTTTTGGCGAAGCGCCTGAACGGCGACCACGCCCAGGAAAACTGCGCCGACGCCAACCACGATTCCAAGCCAGCTCAGATAATCGGTGAGCCGGTCCGCTTGAGCAGTGAAAAACTGACTTTGCACCATCCGCGAACGCAGCGATTGTCTTTCACTCCGGATGATCTCCTCAAGCTTGTTATCGAGCAGGCGTCCGGTGCTCGGATGCCCCTTCTCCTCACGGGCAGCAGCATAGAAATAGCTGATTCCCGCATCGCCCTGCTTTTCGAGGGCGGCGCGCGCGGCTAACGCGAGTTCGCCGCCGCGCTTTTCGTAAAGCCGTTGGACCTCCGCCGCCCGGACTTGCTGTTCCGGATTGTTCCGCTCAAGCGCCCTTAACTGCCCAATCTGGTAGCCGGCATCCCGCCACGCGCTGACGTAGATATTGCCGTTGGGATCGATCTTCTCGTCGAGTACGAAACGGGCCAGTGCTGCTTCAGCTCTAGCGACGTTCGCGCTGACGTTACGAACAACCAACGCAACTTGGTTCGCTTGACGCTCTGCCCCGAGGGCGCGTTCACGCGCGTCATTCGCCAATTTGACCAGGAACACCATGGCGACGAGGATGAGGGCCGCAACCAGACCTGCGGCCGCAGCACCACCGCGGCGCCAGTCAAACCTGACGTCCTCCCCATCGCCCACCATCAGGCCTATGTAGCCGTGTTAACCTTTGGGTGAAAGCCGCTGCCGAGGAAGTTCCGCGAGAAGCGCCTCAGTTGATGCAACCCGTTGCACGGCCCGCCGCAGCGAACATGCCGAGAATTTCCTCGACCTGCTCGCTGCTGTGAAGGGCGCAAAGCGAGCATCGAAGCAGCGTCATGCCGGCAGGCGTCGCCGGCGGACGGGCCAAATTGACGTACAGGCCCTCGTTCAGCAGCGCTTCCCACATCGCCGCGCCGGTCTCCAGATCCGGCATGATGACGGCGATGATGGCCGACTGCGGCTCTTCGGTTCCGAGCTTGAAGCCAAGCTCGCGAAGGCCAGCGTGCAGGCGCTTGCTGTTTTCCCACAAGTGCGCGCGCTTGTCGGCGCTGGTCATCAGTTTGCGGATCGACGTTGCCGCCGTGGCGACGACGGAAGGCGGCAGCGACGCGGTGAACACATAGGGCCGGCACACCAACCGCAGTATCTCGAACTTCGGATGGTTCGAAACACAGAACCCGCCGACCGTGCCGACCGATTTCGAGAAGGTGCCGATGATGAAGTCGACATCATCGATCACACCTTGGGCCTCCGCGACTCCCCGGCCGTGCTCCCCGATGAAGCCCATCGAATGCGCTTCATCGACCAGCACCATCGCACCGTTCGCCTTGGAGATTGCGATCATTTCCCTGAGTGGTGCGATGTCGCCGAGCATCGAATAGACGCCCTCGAGGACGACTAGCTTGCCGGCACCCTCGGGAATCCGCTTCAGGCGCTTTTCGAGCGCGTCGAGATCATTGTGGCGGAAGGGCACGATTTGCGCGTTACCGAGCGCGCAGCCGTCGTAAATCGACGCATGGCTGTCGATGTCGAGGACGATGTAGTCGTCCTTCCCGGCGATGGTCGAAATGATGCCGAGATTGGCCTGATAGCCGGTCGAAAACACCATGGCGTGATCCATGGCGTAAAAGTCCTTGAGCGCGTCCTCGCACGCCTTGTGGCCGGCGTAGGTGCCGTTAAGGACGCGGCTTCCGGTAGTGCCGGATCCATAATCATCAAGCGCTTGCTTGCCCGCGGCGATGACGTCCGGATCGAACGTCATGCCCATGTAATTGTAGGTGCCGAGCAGGATAGTCCGCTTGCCGTTGCAGATTGCGACGGTGGGGCTTTCGACCCGCTCCATGACGAGTCCGAACGGGTCCGCCCCGCCACTGGCGAGCAGTCCCTCGCGAAGCGCGATGACGTCGTCGAACTTGCTGAACAGGTCGCTCACGCCTGGAGCTTCTCCAGTGCGTCGACGAGCTGGCCGACGGTCTCGATCTCGGCCTGCATGTTCATGCTGATGATGACATCGAATTCGTCTTCGATGTTCGCCACGAAATCGAGCACGGTCAGGCTGTCCCACTCCAGATCCTGCGCGAAGCGCGTGGCTTCGGTCACGGCGACGCCTTTCTTATTGAAGGGCTCGATCTGCTCGAGGACTTTGGCGAAGGTTTGGCTGCGGTCGGGCATGGCGCTCGTCGTTAATGTTCCGGCGCCGCTTAAGCAACGCAATGGGGCGCGATTGCGGCGCTTTAGAGCCAGCCCTGGGCGCGGTACCATGCGGCGGTCTCGGCGAGCCCCTGCGGCGTCGCGATCCGCGGTCGCCACAAGGATGGTGGAGCCGCACGATCGGGGCTCGCAACCCAGTCCCGGTGACTGAAATAGGCGGCGCGGTCGACCGTCAGCTTCGCCTTACTTCCTCGAAACCATTGGTCGGCGCGGGCGGCGACGCGCAGCAAGGGTCCAGGTGACGAGATCACGGCTGCTTTAGTGCCCACCGCCGCAGCAAGCGTCTGTGCGAATTCGCGATGAGTCCATCCGCGCCCTCGACCATCGTCGGGTTCCAGGACGACCCCGACAGGTGCCGCTGGCTCGGCCAGGGCGAGGAGCAGCCGCCCAAGGTCATCGACGTGAATGACCGACAGCTTTCCCTTCGGCGGCATGAGCATCAGGCCGAGCTTTGCCATCCGAAACAGTTCCAGCGTTTCCTTGTCGCCCGGGCCGTACACGGCAGGCGGTCTGACGATTGACCAATCGAGTCCCGAGCTCTGAACCAAATCTTCCGCGCGCGCCTTTGACCCGCCGTAGAGAGACAGCTCGGGCTCTCGGGCTGCAAGCGACGAAACATGGACGAACTTGTGGATTCCCCCCGCGGTGGCGGCGGCCAACATCGCCAGCGTTCCCGAAACATTGCCGGCGTCAAATTCTGCGGCGTCGCGGGCGCTGATCGTGCCGGCGATATGGATCAGGGTATCCGCGCCTTCGACGAGGCGCTTCAGCGCATCACGGTTGGCCAGATCGCCGGGGATCCAGGTCAGGCCGGTCCGTACCGGCTGATCGCGGCGGGTGAGCGCCTGGATTTCGTGCCCGCCGGCCAGCGCCGCGTCGATGACATGCGAACCGACGAAGCCCGTGCCGCCGGTGACCGCCAGCCTCATAGCGGCGACCAAGGCCTCTTGTCGGGCGCTTCCACCGCTTCATTGACGACAGGATCGGCCAAGCGCTGAATGATGGCATCGAGCAACGGCTCCATTCCCTCTTCCAGCGGGGCGGAAATTGGAAAGACGGTCGCCCTGCTCTCATCGGAAAGCTCGCGAACGAGTTCGGCACGCCGCTGCTCGTCGAGCAAGTCGGCCTTGGTCAGTCCAATGATCTCGGCCTTGTCCTCCAGGCCCTCGCCGTAAGATTCAATCTCACCCCGCACGATCCGCCATGCGGCGAGCGGGTCTTCGGCCGACCCATCGATCAGGTGAAGAAGCAGACGCGTCCGCTCGACGTGGCCCAGGAACCGGTCGCCAATTCCGGCGCCTTCGGCCGCCCCTTCGATAAGACCCGGGATGTCCGCAACGACGAACTCCCGACCTTTGTGGCGAACGACGCCAAGCTGGGGTCGGAGCGTCGTGAATGGGTAATCGCCAACCTTTGCTGCAGCATTGCTGACCGAATTGAGGAAGGTCGATTTGCCCGCGTTCGGCAGACCCACCAGGCCGACGTCCGCAAGCAGTTTCAGCCGCAGCCACACCCACATTTCCTCGCCGTCCTGGCCGGTCTGGTGCTGGCGGGGCGCGCGATTGGTGGAGGTTTTGTAGCTCGCGTTGCCGCGTCCGCCCATTCCGCCTTCGAGAAAAACCTGACGCTGGCCGACCTTGGTCAGGTCAACCAGCAGGCTGCGGTCTTCGTCGTCGGCCAACACCTGCGTCCCAACTGGAACCTTGATGACCAAGTCTCTGCCGCCCGCGCCGGTGCGGTTCGACCCGGAACCGCCCTTTCCCCGAGGAGCGCGGAAGTGTTGCGTGTAACGAAAGTCGATCAGCGTATTGAGCCCGGGGACGGCCTCAAACACGATATCTCCGCCTTTGCCGCCGTCGCCGCCGTCCGGGCCGCCGAACTCGACGAACTTCTCGCGTCGGAAACTGACGGCGCCGGGGCCCCCGGCACCGGAGCGAACGTATATCTTGGCCTGATCGAGAAAATGCATTGCGCGCCGCCTAGGACATTCGGGGACGCCCCGCCAGTTCGCGGGGAATCACCGTTATTGTGGCGAAACTATAGGCACTAAGGCTGTATGTCGGCGTTTAGCTCGCAAAACATGGTTACGGAGCCTTGGAATGAACGAGCGCATCGTGGCCGTCGGCCTGCTTACCAGGCACGATCTCAACCTGTTAGGCCCGACCTTCAATCGGGTCTGGCCGGTGGAGGACGCGCCATCGTTCAACCAATTGCTCCGCGCGATCGACGACGCGGACAATCGGTTACAGCAGGATCGGCGGCGCTGAAGTTCTAAAAACGATCCAGAAGGCGGTCGACGGTGTCGTCGGCCGTCTTCTGCTTGCCGTTTTCGGCCTTTGCGTGACGCTCCAGCGCCGTCCGGATGAGTTCAATCTGTTTGTCGCTTAGATGCTCGATGCCGATGAACTGGGATCGGGCCTTGTCGACGGCGCGCAGCAATTCATCGAGCTTCGCCTGAATGGCGGCGCCGTCGCGGTTTTGGCTGTTCTGAATCAGGAACACGGCAAGGAACGTCAGAACCGTGGTCGCGGTGTTAATGACCAATTGCCAAGTGTCCGAATAGTGGAAAACCGGACCCGACACTGCCCAGATGATGCAGAACAGCAGGGATCCGATGAATGCACCGGGCTGGCCCATCCAAATGGCGGTTTTGGTGGCAATAGTCGAAAACAGCTTTCGCATAGTCGCACGGAAACGCGTGACTACGGCCTTAGTGCCGTAGGCGTAATATTCTCCAGCAGACCGGTGTGTCAGCCGCCGTGGTGCTCTATTTCGAGCCGATGACGGAGGCGCTGCGCGGCGAGTTCGCGTGCCGCATCGCGCGGTAGGCCGAGGGCTTCGGCAATTGGCGGTCCCAGCAGTGAATCGCCGAGCGCATTCAAAACGAGGGACAAGGTGCTTTCGGCGACATGATGTTGATCGTGTCCGGCCGACAATTGCGAGACAAGCCGACGGATTGAATCGAGGATCGGATTAAGTGCGTCGCGATTGCCGGTGATGATCATCCAGGCGGCGAGCGCGCCAGCACCTTCTCGACCAAAAGCATCGAAGCACTGGTCGACGATGATGCGCGCATCGGCCTCGCCTGCGCGCGCTTGCTCGACGGCCTCGGCGATACTGGCGTTGACGTTGTCGGCAATCGATTTCGCCAGTTCGCCTTGCAGTCCTGCGGCCGATCCGAAGTGATGAAGGAGGTTGGCGTGTGTACGCCCGATCTCGGCGGCGACGGCCTTCAACGTTACCGCTTGCGGGCCCTGGTCGAGCAGCAGCTTGCGCGCCGCTGTCAGCGCGACGGAACGGCTCTCCTCGGGGCTAAGGCGGGTACGTCTTATTGACACAGGTGTAAGTTAGTCTATCTTCCCAGTATGACCGCGACAATTCTGCCGACCCCGGCCGACCTTACCATCACGCCGCGCGACCGGCGCTTTGGACGCGAAACGGCGGCGCCTCGCTTGTGGCACGGTGGCCGCGTCGAAGCGACCGCAATCTACAACGCGCTATCTACGACGTTTCCGGAAGGGGAGGCTTTCTTTGTCGAGAGCGTTCGCAAGTTCCGCCACAACGCGCCGCCCAAGCTAGCCGAAGATATCAAGGGCTTCACCACCCAGGAAGCTATTCACAGTCGCGAGCATGACGCATTCAACAAGCGCGCGACCGACAGCGGTTACGCGCTGGGCAGGCTCGAAGCGCAAGTTCTCAAGCGGCTCGCGGTGACCAAGGGACGACCGCCGATTGTCAGTTTGGCGGCGACCATGGCGCTTGAGCATTTCACCGCTATCCTTGCCCATGAATTGCTTGCCGACCCACGGCATCTGGCGGGAGCGGAACAGGCTACCGCGGACCTCTGGCGATGGCATGCGGTCGAGGAGATCGAGCATAAAGGCGTCGCCTACGACACCTGGCTCCACGCAACTCAGGACTGGTCGCGGTGGAAGCGATGGAAGGTCAAGGCTAAGGTCATGCTGTACGTGACCCGGAACTTCGTCGTCGACCGAACCGCGGGCGCGCTTGACCTCATGCGTCAGGACGGAGTTACCGGACTGCGCGCCTGGAGTTCTCTGCTTTGGTATCTCTGGGTGCGCCCGGGCATGTTTCGCAAAATCGGCGGCGCGTGGCTCAAGTTCTTCCTTCCGGGCTTCCATCCCTGGAATGAAGACGACCGACATCTGCTGCGCGACTACGAAGCGAATGTTGTGCCGGGCTCAGCGCCCGCCCGAAAGGTGCGCCACGCGGCTTAGGCCGCGAGCGCTTCCTCTTCGCCTTCGAGCATCGTCGTTGCGGCACTGAGTTCCAGGCGCATCAGCCGTGCCGGCGCCTCGGCGCCGCGCGCACAGCTATACCTCGGCGCTACGATCCCGAGCGGCTCGAAGCCCAGCTTTTCGAGGACCCGGGCCGATGCCGGATTGTCCACGAAGTGAGATCCTTCGAGGCTTTGGAATCCGAGCGTGCGGGCAATGTCGACCAGTGCCGTGCAAGCCTCCGTCGCGAAACCGCGGTTCCAGAACGGCTGCGCAACCCAGTAGCCGAGTTCGACCGTTCCCGACGGCCGCCTGCCAAGCCCGCATGCGCCGACCAACTGCGGGGCACCCGCGCCACGTTCGAAAATGAGCAGTGATGGCAAGACCGGATCGCGCGGCTTCGCGAGATAGGCCTCGGCATCACGGATGGAGTAGGGCCACGGCGCTGTTGCAAGGTTACGGACAACCGATTCATCGGCAATCGCGCTCATCAGCGCCATTGCGTCTTCGGGAAACCCGGGCCGCAGCAACAATCTCGGCGTTCTCGCGAACATCACCCTTCTCCTCGTCGGGCCCCTAACGGCGGCCCATGACAGTTTCGGGAGAAGGCAAAGAAAAAGGGGAGACCCCTTCCGGGGCTCCCCTTCTCCCTTTTTGGTCTCGATCCTTAGGATCTCGTCCGGGCCGCCCCTTTCGGGAACGGTCCCTTTATGACCGTTCCTATGCTTGGTTCTCGCTAATCGGCATCACGTGGACGTATTTGCGGCCAAGCTTGCCGTCGCGGAACGCGACTTGCCCGTCGGTAAGTGCAAAAAGCGTGTGATCCTTGCCCAGGCCGACGTTGTCGCCCGGGTGCCACTTCGTACCGCGCTGACGCACGATGATATTGCCGGCAACAGCCGTCTGGCCGCCGAACAGCTTCACGCCGAGCCGCTTGCTCTCGCTGTCACGTCCGTTGCGGGACGAGCCGCCTGCTTTCTTATGTGCCATGACGAATAAACTACCTGATAAATCTGAAAGTCTGATTACTTGGCTTTCGGAGCCTTCTTGGCTTCCTTAGCGGGTGCAGCATTTTCTGTCGACCCGGATTCGGCCCTGGCCTTGGCGGGTTTAGCCGCCTTTTCCGCACCGGCCGCCTTCTGATCGGCGGGCGCCGGGTTCTCGGTCGGCTTGTCAGCCGCGGGCGCAGCCTTCGCAGGCGCAGCAGCCTTGGGAGCAGCTTCGGCCTTCGGCGCCGCCTTCTTCTGTTCCTTGTGATCGCCGATCGATACGATCTTCAGGATCGTATGCTGCTGGCGATGGCCCTTCTTACGGCGGTAATTGTGGCGACGGCGCTTCTTGAACACCGTAACCTTTTCGCCCTTGGCCTGGGCAACGATCTCGGCCGCGACGGTCAAGCCGTCAGTCGACTTGAGATCCGACCCGTCACCGGCGAGCACGATGTCGCCCAGCGTGATGCGGTCGCCCGCGTTGCCGTCGAGCTTCTCGACGACGATCTTGTCTCCGGCGGCGACGCGATATTGCTTGCCGCCCGTGCGCACGACTGCGAACATTGGCTTTGTCTCTTTCAAACGAATTTCGGTCCCACGCGCGAGCGGGCGCAAGCCGGGACAAGCGCGGGGAAGGCGTGCCGCCTATGGCAGCGGCCCCATGCTGTCAACCGCCGGGCGGTACTCTGTACGATGTGGCGCGGGCGCAACAGCACTGACACATTTCTGTAAAGCGACGTAGCAAGTGCTTGCTTCGAAGCGCTTTTAATCTTTCCCTGCAGCGCTTGGGCCGTGTTCTCGGCCGTAGGGGGATTCGCTGTCATGAAAATCGGTATTCGTTCGACCCTGCTTGCCGGCCTTAGCGGGCTTGCAATCTCCGCTTCCGCCCAGGCTCAGACCAGCCCCGCGGCACAGGAGAATGCACAGGCGCAGGAGCAGGCTCAGGTCGCGGCCCAGGGCCAGACGCCGGTGAGTAACGAACAGACCATCGTTGTTACGGGGACGCGCACGGCCAACCGCACCGTCGCCAACAGCCCGGTTCCTGTGGACGTCATCGGCGCCGACCAGATCGCGACGACCGGCCAGACCGAGACCAACCGCATCCTCAATCAGCTGGTGCCGTCGTTCAACTTCCCGCAGCCGTCCATCGCCGACGGCTCGGACACGCTCCGCCCCGCCACGCTGCGCGGCCTGGCGCCCGACCAGACTTTGGTGCTGGTCAATGGCAAACGCCGCCACGTCGCCGCCCTGCTGAATGTTAACGGCACCGTCGGCCGCGGCAGCGCAGCCGTCGACATGAACCTTATCCCCGGCATCGCTATCGGGCGCGTCGAAGTGCTGCGGGACGGCGCCGCCGCGCAATATGGCTCGGACGCGATCGCGGGCGTCATCAACATCCAGCTGAAAAGCCAGAACCACGGCGGTCGCGCCAGCGCCACCTGGGGCGAGTACATTACGACGATCAACGACGTCGCGCAGGTCACCGGTCTGCAGCTGAACTCGGCGGGTCAGCCGCAGCTCAACCCAACCGACCCGCGCTATTTCCTCGCCAACACCGACGGGGACCGTAAGGTTCAGGATGGCGCGCAGCTGACGCTGGCCGCCAACCTTGGTCTGCCATTGGGCGGCAAGGGGTTCGTCAACCTCAGCGCGGAATTCCGTCATCGCGACGACACCAACCGCGCCGGTTACGACCTTCGCCCGAACTACACGCTGGGCGTCACCTCAGCGACGACCACGTTCGATTCGCGCGAAATCGGTTTCGATCGGCTTGAGTTCCGGTTCGGCGATCCGCGCTCCAAGGATTACAACCTTGTCCTCAACAGCGGCTTCGACATCACGCCGGATTGGCAGCTCTATGCGTTCGGCACCTACGGTCACCGCAACGCGACCAGCGCCGCCAACTGGCGCCAGTACAACAATACGTCGGCCAACCGCGACTTCAGCGTCCTTGCGCCCAACCAGGTGCCCAGCAACGCCAACTTCGTTCCGCTGACGCCGAACGGGTTCCTTCCGCTGATCGAAACGACGCTCAAGGATTATGCGGGAACGGTGGGGTTCCGGGGCTCGCTCGCCGGCTGGAACGTAGACCTGTCCGCCGGTCATGGTCAGGACCAGTTCGACTACCAGGTCCACAATACGCTGAACGCGTCGTTTGGCCCGCAAAGTCAGCACGATTTCGATGCCGGCGGTCTGAAGTACGCGCAGAACCTCGTGAACCTCGACCTCACGCGCGACTATCAGGTCGGCTTCGCGAAGCCGCTGACGATCGCCGCAGGCGCAGAGTATCGCCACGAGCAGTTCAAGGAGCGGCCGGGCGACACGCAATCCTATGCCATCGGTCCGTATTTCCGCCCGGCGGTCACGAACACGACGGCGGCCAACTGCACGGCGCTCGGCGGCCGGTACGGCTCCGTTGCAGCGACGACTTGCGATTTTCCGGGACGCGCGGCGCCGGCCGGCGCCCAGGGCTTCCCCGGCATTCCCGAAAATAGCCGCACGAACGCCAAGCGTCACAGCTATGCCGTTTACGCTGAACTCGACACCGATCCGGTGCAGGGCCTGACGACGACGGTCGCTGGGCGTTACGAACACTTCTCCGACTTCGGCTCGACATGGAATGGCAAGCTCGCGGCCCGCTACGAGTTCATTCCGGGCTATGCGGTCCGCGGCGCCATTTCGAACGGCTTCCGCGCGCCGTCGCTGCAGCAGCAGTACTTCACGACCACGTCGACGAACTTCATCGGCGGCGTGCCCGTGGACATTGCGACGCTGGCGGTGAATGCGCCGGCAGCGGTCGCCATCGGGGCGAAGCCGCTGAAGCCCGAGAAGTCGGTCAACATGAGCGTTGGCGTGACCGCCAACCCGCTCCGCGGCCTGACATTCACCGCCGACTATTACCACATCAAGATCAAGGACCGGATCGTTCTGACCGAGACCTTGGGCAATGGCGGGACGGGCAACACCTCGACCGTTCAGTCGGCGGTTACCAACTTGCTGGCCGCCTCGGGCTTCCCGCAGGTTGCTGCAGCCCGGTTCTTCATCAACGGTCTCGACACCACCACGCAGGGTATCGACATCGTCGCGGCCTACCGGCTCGGCCTCGGTTCCTACGGCAAGTGGAACCTCACCGCCGCCTACAACCATAACAAGACGAGCATCGACAAGCGGCTCAACGCCGTCGGTTCGCTCTCGCAGATTCCGGGCATCGTCCTCTTCGGCCGTGTCGAAGGAATCCGCTTCACCGACGGTCAGCCGCACGACAAGGTCGTGCTCAGCGCGGACGGCGACATCGGCAAGTTCGGCATCACCGCGCGGACGACGCGTTACGGCAAGGTCATCTCGCCTGGCTCGGCCAATCCGCTGGCGCCGAATGCGGCGAGCCTGACGGCGCTGGGTCCGGACGACATCATGCTGGGCGCCAAGTGGATCACGGATCTTGAGGTCCGCCTCCACAGCGGCAGCAGCGCTGGCGGCAAGGGCGTGGAATTCGCGATCGGCGCGAACAACCTGTTCGACGTCTATCCGGATCGTTCGCCTTATGGCGCGCGTCCATCGACGGTGGGAGGCAGCTATCCGGCCAACCAGATCTACATCCCCTACTCGATCTTCTCGCCGTTCGGTTTCAACGGCCGGTTTGTCTACGGCCGCGCGTCGATCAACTTCTAAGGTCCGACAGGTTCAACAGGGGGAGGGGAGGGCCGTCACGGCTCTCCCTTTTCTGTTAGTTCCGGAGGTCTGGACGTAGCCGGTACCGACCGTCTTCGCGGTTGAACATGGTGGCGATCGCGGGATGGTCGATCGGCTCCTCGCTATCGTCGAGCAGCAGGTTTTGCTGGCTGACATAGGCGACGTAGTTCGTCTCCGCATTTTCGGCGAGCAGGTGATAGAAGGGCTGATCCTTCGAGGGCCGCAGGTCTTCCGGGATCGCCTGGTACCATTCTTCGCTGTTCGCAAACTGGGGGTCGACGTCGAAGATGACGCCGCGAAAGTCGAACAGGCGGTGCCGAACGACCTCACCAATGGCGAAACGAGCGACGGGAATGTCGAATTGCGGTGTCACGGCACCGGAACGCGCGACGGAGTGAAATGGGGTCATGCTTATTATCTAGGCAAGGCCAATGCCCGCTGCTAGAGCGCCGCGTCCGACCGGGCCGGTTTCATTCGGCCGTCACGACTCTCGAGCGGAGAGGTGGCTGAGTGGTCGAAAGCACCGCACTCGAAATGCGGCGTACGGGCAACCGTACCGTGGGTTCGAATCCCACCCTCTCCGCCAGTTCTTCTTGCTCGATTACTTCCGCGTCAGGCGGGCGAGCGCACTTTCCATGCGGAGAGCGAGCCGTTCGACTTCGGTGTTCAGGTCGCGCAGTTCCGCCAAGGGATCCGCCGGCACGGACTCGCTCGTCTGCGGCTGGGCCTGGAGTTGCGCAGCGCTCAAGGCAGCGGGCGCGATGGGCAGCTCGAACTGGCAGCCATAGAATTCGCCGCTGTTCCAGACGACCGTGGCTTCGACGCTGCCTGCATGCGGCAACTCGATCTCGAAGATGGCACCGACCAGCATGGGAACCGATGTTTCGAGCAACGCGCCCGTCAAAGAAAGGTCGTGAACCGTGACCTGCTCACCGCCGGCGCTTGCGCCGGCACCAAGCCGGAGGGCGCGGCGCAGGTAGCGACGCCGCTCGTGCTTGGCCGTGACATCCTCGAAATACGCCGGCATCGCCATCGCAACGTCTCCTGCCTTGAAGGCAGTGGGCGCCGATGGTTAAGAAAGTGTAACCGTTTCGGTCACCGCCCGACCAAGCGTTGCTTCAGTTCGGCGACCTCCCAAAAATCGTTCTTGCTGAAGGGGAGCAGGGACTGCAGCGCAGCAAAGGTGCTGGGGCCGAGTGCGCGCTTGAGACCGTCCAGTTCGGCAAAGGCTGAACGCACCTCGGCAGAGTCGAATTCGGCATCGCCAGCTGCTTCTTCCAAGAGGGTCTCTTCCGCTTCAGCCACCAGCCAGGCCTGCAATTCCCAGTAGCGGCGCACCCGGGCGACCGACTGATCGTCGAGGCGCGACGCGAGCTTTGAGATCCGGTCGCCGGCGGGCCCGTTCGGCCACAAGCCCTTTCGAAGCGCCTGCACCTGCGCACGATGCTCCGCGCACTCCGACGCCAGCCAGCCTTGTGCCTCGGAAGTGCCGAAATTGAGGATGGCGATCAGCGCAATTGGGGCGATGACCAGCGCGCCCATCATCGCAGCCATCGGTTGGTTGGGAAATTGGTTGAAGGCGGTGTGCAGCGCGACGGCGACGCCGTAGCCGGGAATGAACCAGAGCAAGTTGAAGTCGTAGTCGGCGGCGGCGCTGCGCGTTTCACGCTCGGCAAACTCGTGTGCAATCGCGGCGAGCAGGGCCAATGTCGTTCCGTGCATGATGGCCGTGCCAAACCCGCGGACGAGCCAGGTACCGGTGCCGTAGTTGGGAAAGATGGTCAGGTAGAAGATATTCTCGACGACCGAGAAACCCGCGCCGATGGCGAAACCGGAGATGACCGCGTCGAGCTTGTAGCCGATGCGGTTGAAGCGGAACAACGCGATCATGATCGCGGCCTTGATCGCCTCCTCGATCCACGGCGCGATGAAGCGGCTGTAGAGCGAGAAGCCGATCGGCAGGGTGTCGAGCATGCGGCCGCTGATCGGCCAGGCAATGAGCGCGCCGAGCGCGCCGAGCAGGAGCAGGCCGCCGATTTCGCGCAGGCTCATGAGCGCGAAGGCGTCCAGCCAGACGAAGATACCGAGCAGCACCAGCACCGGGGTCAGCGCGATCGCCCAATGGAGGCTTTCGACCAATAACAAGCTCAGCGCCTCACAGGATCTTCAGCGAGGCAAGCCATTCGGTCTTGCGATAATGGCCGTCGCGCCAACCGGCGGCGGCACCGACCGAGAACACCATCGGCAAGCGAAGCGCGACGGTGAAGTTCAGATCGAGCTGGGCACCCAGGTCGGCGTAGCGGTGATTGCTGCGATCCGGCTCGTGCGTCTGCATGATGCCGGCGAAGACCGCGGGCCGGATGTAGCTGAGATAGAAAGCGGGCGTGCCGACTTCCGCGAATCTGAGCGGCGGCAGATTGATCTCGCCGGTCAACCGCGCGAATCGCCGCGCGGCGATTTCATCGATGGCGAAGCCCGGAAAACTTTCCATTTCGCGATACCGCTTCTCGGAGCGGTCATCGACATAATTGTTGCGGAATGCGCCGAAATAATAGGCGCCGAGCGGGCTCTTGCGCTCGCCGCCTGCCCAGCCCGCGTGCGCGTAAAGCCAAGCCGAGCTGTTTCCCCAGGGGAGCGCGGTCCCGACATCGACGCCGCCGTAAAGCTTCGGAAAGAGTTCGCCCTGCGCGTGATCCGCAGCAGCGACGATCTTGCCGTTGAAACCCTTCTCATGGTCCACGCCGCCGAGCGCCTTCGTGGTGTTGGTGTAGCGGATTCCGATGTCGGCCGATTGAATCTCCTTGGGGCTGGCGATGTTTTGCGCTCCGGGAAGTTCACGCAATCCGAAATAAGCCGCAGCCGAGCCGAACACGTCGAGCTGGCGCGGCGGGTCGTATATCAGCGGCTTCGAATAATTGGCGATGAAGGCATCGCCCTTGCGGCTGCGCAGCACGGGTCCGGCGAGATCGTAAACGTCGGCGAGATTGTGCCAGTAGGTCAGCTTCCAGATTGGAGTCTGATATTCGACGTTGACGTGCAGCCGCTCTGACCCGTGCACCTTGTTGAACGGTGATACCGCGACGCTCGCGCTTAACTGCCGGAACTGCAGCGGATCAGCGACGTGAACGTAATAGCCGAACGCCGGCGAGCGATTGTAGCCCGAGACGATCGGATAGTGGGCGTCGAACCGCATCCGCTTACCCGGCTCGTAGGTGCCGCGCTCGGTGATCAACTCGTCCAGCGGGACTTTTGCCGGCGAGCCGACGCCCCATTGCTTCAGCTCCGGGCGCGCCTTGACAACTTCCGTGCCGAGCAGCCGCACGGTCGCCAGATCCTCGCGCACCTCGGGCCGGACAATCGCCGGATTGAAGCCGTCGCCGGTGTAATCGTAGACGAACAGCGACCCGTCCGGCCGAAGCTGCGGCCTGAAGAAGCCCGTCGCCGCATTGGTGAGAACGTCGTACTTTCCGCTGGCGATGTCGAACCGGAAGACGTTGGACACGCCCGTATAATAGGAATTGCCGAGCAGCGCCTTTCCGTCCGGCGTGAACGTGAAGTTTTCAGGCACCGATGGCGGCAGCGAGAGCTTGGCGACCGGTTCGTCGGCAAAGCCTTGCTCGAGGTCCGCGCGCTTCCAGACGCGCACCGATTGCTTGCCGTCGACGGTGCCATAGGATGCCGAAATCAGCTCGCCGTCCGGCGAAACGTCGAGGTCGAACAATATCTCGCCATAGCGGAAGGTCTTGATCTGGTTGAAGCTCGTGTAGGGCGGCGGAATCCGGACCAGGGTCACGAAGCCGTTCTGGTGGCGAATGCCCCACAGGCTCTTGTCGGCGCGGTTGAAGGCGAGGTCGCCGATCCGCGCATCGGTCAGCAGGCGGCGCTTCTTCCCAGTATCCACATCGATCGCGTTGAGGTCACGGTAAGCGTAGTTCTGGTCGGTGTAGAAAGCGGTCCGCGAGGCCGGATCGAACGCCAGGCTGGTGACCTTGTACAGCATCATGCCGTTGAGGTCGGTCAGCGGCGTGAGCTTTCCGGTCGCCAGGTCCATCCGCCCGAGGAAGCCAATGCGGCCCGGATAGCGGAAGGCGGCGATCAGGCTGTTCGTGCGCTCATCAATGAACCCGCGCGACATCGAACCGAGGCCGCGTGGGGAAAGGTGGCGGGGTTCGCTGAGTGGGTATTTCGCCAACGCGGCGAGATTGGCCTCCTGAAAGCGGTGCTCGAAGGCGATCCAGTCCGCCCAGACAGAGTCCAGCGACTTGCCGAACACGTGCTTGAACTGGCTGGCGTAGAAGGCTTTGGAATCGTCAGACCGACGCAACCAGTCGAGCACCGGCTCCACGCCGTATGTCAGCGCCAGGTAGGAGTAAAAGCGCGTTCCGTAGAGATAGGAATTGGCGCCGACCTGGAAGTCGATCTGCGTGCCTTCGCTCTCTAAGCCGAGCGGCGAGAAGAACCGCTTATGGTCGCGGACTTTCGCCCGGAAGACCATCTCGTCATACCCGCCCTGCGCGCGACCGAGTCCGCCGGCCATCCACGTCTCGAAGAAGACCGCGCTGCCTTCCATGTACCAGCGCGGCGTCAGGTTCCGCGGCGTGGTGAGGAAGTTGTAGAGGATGGATTCCGGATGCTTCTGTAACGGCATCGGCTTGCCGCCGAGGAAGCGGCGCCAAAAGGCGTCGCGCTTGTTCCACACGTCGATGGCGGCGACGTGCGCGAGCTCATGGTTGTTGAGCGTGAAGAAGCGCTCGCCCGGCGAGAAGGTCTCCATCGATAGCGAGAGTGGCGCGACGTCAAGCATGACCATGTTGCTCGGCGAACCGAGGGCCGCTGCGTTGCCGTAATCCGAGAAGTCCTTGAGCAGGATCGTCGTGCGGTCCCACGGCTTCCAGCGGAACTTCTGCTCGTGAAAGGCGAGGGCGTTCTCGAAGGCGCGGCCCAGATAGGGCGTGAGGTAGGTCTGGACAGGGTCGAGATAGAGCAAAGAGAGGTTGCGCGTTTCGAGCGTCGACAGGTGGAAGCCTGAAGCGTCCTGCGGCACGTGTTCCGTGCCGGTTGAGGCGGGCGCGTTCGACCGGGTCGGCGCCGGCTGGACCGGCTCGCCGGCAGGCTGCTCCGGCGGTGGCGGAACCACGTCCGGCTTCTCGACAACAGATGTCGTATCGGGGGGAGTTGGCAGCGGTGCGGGCTTGGCCGGGGTCTGTGCCAGCGATGGGCTGGACGAGAGGAGCAAAGCAACCGCCAGGGTGCCCGACGCACCCCGGCGCTTACGATACGCTTGTACCCCCATTCGCGGCCCCCGCGACCGCAGCGTTAGTCGTTGCGGGCCTGCATCACGCCGGCTTGATTGGCGGCAGCAGCGAAGCTTGGATTCGCCATCACTGCTGCAAGGTTCGGATGCGCGGCGAGCGCCGCGAACGCCTTGGAGCTGGATGCCACCGTGGCCATTGCCGAGGCCTGACGGCTGACCGCGGCGAAAGCGGCCGGATTGGCCATCATCGCCGAAAAGGCCTGCGGGCTGGCCAGTGCGGCCCGCGATGCGACGGCATCGAGCCGGCCGGCAGCAGCGGCCGATGCCGTAGCAGCCTGTGCATTGAACGATTGGGCGGCGCGGGCCGCCGAGCTCAGCTGCGAGGCATTGCTTGCGAGCTTCGAAAATGCCGACGCATTCTGCCCGATGGTCGCCGCGAGTTGGGCATTCATCAAATGAGCACTGCTCGCCAGGCCGCCAAAGGCGACCGCGCTGCGGCCCATCGCCGAGAAGACTTGCGGATCAGCGGCAAGCGCCTTCATCGCCGCATTGTCGCTCGCCAGGCGCTGAAAGGCCGCCGCATTGGCCGACATTCGGGCATCCGCGGCGGCCTTCGATGCCGCGGCCTGGAAGGCACTGGCGTTTGAGGCGAAGCTGCTAAAGGCCGAAGCATTAGCCATGATCGCGGCTAGCGCTTGCGGATGCGAAGCCAGAGCCGCGAAAGCGTCACCATGGGCGGCGACCGCCGCCATGGCCTGAGGTTGGCTGGCGAGCGCCGCGAATCCGGCGCTGTTCGACGCGATCGACGCCATTGCGGCGTCGGACACGCCAGCCAGGCGCAGCTGGCTCGCCATACTGGCGGCGCTGTTCGCGGCGGCAGCCAGGGCTGCAGGCTGACTCGCGAAGGACTTAAGCGATGCGGCGTTCGCGGCCAGCGAGGCGAAGACGCCCGGGTCCGCTGCCAATGCGTTCATTGCCGCATTGTCGCTCGCCAATTGGCGGAAAGCGGCGGCGTTGCTCGCAAGCCTCGCATCGGCGGCAGCGTTGGCTGCGGCCGACCGGAACGCGCTCGCGCTTGAAGCGAAGCTGCCGAATGCGCTGGCATTGTTCGCAATCGATGCAAAAGCATCGGGGTGCGAGGCCAGCGCCTGGATCGCCGCCGAGTGGCCGGCGACCGCGTTCATCATCGACGCACTGGCTTGCCGCGATTGTGCATTGGAGGCTGCAGTGTTCTGCGCCGCCTTCGCCATGCTGGCAAACGCCTGCGGATTTGCCGCTAGCGCCGCGAATGCCTGCGGATCGGCCAGCAGCGCGGCCATTACCTGCGGCTGCGATGCCAGCGCCTGGAAGCCGGGGCTGGCGGCGAGCGCGCGGAAATTGGGATCCTTGACCATCAATTCGAAGGCATCCGTCTGCATCAGTTCGGGGACGGCGGTATCGCCGAGCTGAACGTCGCTTTCGCCAACCTGGGCGGAAACATATCGGTCCGCCGGTGCAATGGTGCCTGCGCTCGGGCCCAGTGGCGGGTATACGCGGCCAAGCCCGTAAGCGCCTGCAGCAACCGCAAGGATTGCAGCAGAAGTGAAAATCATTTTGCGATTGTTATTGGAAGTCGAAAGACGCGTAGCCATCGATTTTGCCCCCTTGACCCAGTCAAGGCTGGGCAAGTTGCGCCTTTGTTAACCAGAAGTCAACGAATGTCCCGAAGCCGACACACTCACATTACAGCTCTAAGCCATTGAAAAAGGCGACCTTTTTGAAGGCAGTTGAACTGCACGGGTAACCCATTCGGCTGAAAAAAAATTTTCCGGCAAAGGTTCCGTAACCATGCCTTGCTAGTCCGTGCGCATGGTTCTCGCGCTTGTGATTCTGGCGACCCTCGGCGGTCCGACAGCGGATGTTGCACGGCAACCTGACCTCCCTGCTGCGGTTTCGTTCCCAGCAACTCGCAGAGAGGGCGAGGATGTCCTGCTCGCTTCCGCGGATACCGCTCGTTCGGTTCCCGAAGGGGCGCGGGATCGCGCCGCGCAACTCCCGCGTCCCAGGCCTCGGGTGACGACCTGCCGGTGCGGTGACCCTGTGCCCGAGCCAAATGCCAATCAGGAATGAGAGCTAGCTAATTGTGCGCCTGGGCAATTCGAGCCGGCATTGGCCGAACAATGGGAATGTCGCCGTCACCCACCGCCGCAAACGCTGACCAGTAGAATGGGTGCGACGTTTGAACGTCGTCCATCAATTGCCGCTGCGATAAGCGAAGCGCAGTGACTGTCGGCGTACCAGGAGGCGCGGAGAACAGGCCGGTCATCAGCCGTTGGGTCGCGTTATAGTCGTCCGGGACCGGCCAGTGGCTGGCGATGACCAGACGCCCACCCGCGCCGACGAAGGCGCGCACGAGACCGTCGAGCGCCACATCGCCGCCTGTCGATAAGCCCGCCTGCTGGGTGGCCGCCGCGCTGGCTTTCCCCGCGGTATCGCACGCGGAAAGGATCACGACGTCGGCATCCAGATGAAGGTCGAAAATATCACGGAAGGTCAGCAACCCGTCCGACCCTGTTCCGCCGAAGCTGGTCAGCAATGCCGGTTGCGCGGGGCATTTGGCCGCCCGAGACGTCACCACGCCGTGCGTGGCGAAGTGGATGATGCGGTACTGATCGAGATTACCGCGCGCCTCCAGCGCCGTATCCGTGAACTGGTCGCCGGTCACGATATCGACACCGTTTGGATCGAATTGCTTCAGGATGGATGCCGCCACTTGCAGTTCGCGTGCGGAAATCGGGTGATTCCACGACGATAGCGGCAGCAGACAATCGCGGTCGGCAGTTGCCGGCACAGCGCTCTCGTTGGCCGACGGTGGAGTATTCTGCCCTAGGCCGAGATACTCCTTCCGCCCCGCGGACGGCCGTGCCGCGCGTAGTTGCGCGAACGCGCGCGGACTGACTGCCGTGCTGATGTCGCGATCGCGCCCAAGCCACGCGATGCCGCGGAAATCGTAAGCTGCATCCTCGCTCGTCTTTGCACGGGTTGCGTAGGCATCGACCGACGCCTGATCCATCACCAACAGGTTGACCGGCAAGCGCAGCATTGCGCCGTCCGGTTCGAAAATCAGATGCCTGACCGATGGAATCGCCGCCGCGAACGGGGCGAACAGTTCTTCGTAAAGCTGATGGGACAAGGCGACGTCGAACGGATAGGTCGTGCGCTGCCCACCTTCGACCTTGGAAATGGTGTCTCGCAGCGCGCTTACTTGTGCATCCAACTGCTTCGCCGACACCGCGAGCTTTACCGCGCGCCCTCCGGACGGCGTGACCAGCATTGCGTAGACGTGGTCGCCGACGATGGTCATCCGGTAATAGGCTTCGCCCGCGCGAAGAATCTTCTGAAGGTCGGCCAGCGAGATCGTATCGCTAGACACGGCCCGATAGCGGGGGAAACTCGCCAAAGCCGCCTGGGTCGTCAGCTGCTCTTTTTGCGTCGAATCCAAGGACGCGCGCAGGATGCGCGTTCGTGCGGCTTCCATCGGTGAGGGCTTGGGCAAATCGAGTAGTCGAGCAAGCTCGATGCGGTTGCGTTCGACCTGCCGGGTCAAGGTCACGGATTGGCGGAACAAGCGTGACGCCTCGTCGGTGCCGCCAGTCAGCTCCCGCGCTAGGACCGCTTGCGTCTGTGCAAGGCCGGGCCTGACCATAAGCTGCGTCGCCGCGAATATTTCCGCCTCCGCCGCTGGGTCGTCACCCTTCTTTAAAAGCAGATCCACGTAGGGCCGCAGCACATTCGCAAAGCTGGGTGGCAGGCTGCTGGTGTCGCCTTGCGAATGGACAATGTCGCTGAACATCTTTTCGGCGACCGGAAGTTGGCCGCTGCGCGCCAGATATCCAGCGAGCCGAGCGCGCGAATTAAGCAGGACGGCGGTCCCGGGATAGTTGACCTCGAGCAAGGTGACTGCCGACCGGTAGAGCCGGCTTGCTTCGGCCTGCTGGCCGTCATCTTCGGCAATCGCTCCCAAGTCTCCGAAGATTTGCGCTCGCATCCAAAGGATCGAAGCCACCTTTCCCGCGCGAACCGCCAGCAACTCGCCATCCGCCCGACGAAGAGCGTCGCGCGCTCCCTTGGTGTCACCGAGCAAGCGCAGAGACGTGCCGCGCAATTGCAGCGCCTGCCCGTCGAGGATGGCCGCTTTCTCCTCAGGCAGGAGCTCATCCGTTTGCGATCGAAGCTGCTGGCCGAAGCGGGAGTCGGCGTTGAGACGTCGCGACAATGCTTCGTCGATCTCCAATTTTGCGCTGGCATTGCGCTGACTATCGACAACCGATTTCGGCAGCGGTTTGTCGAGCTCATCAAGCGCCTTTTGGGGATCGCCCTGGTTCAGGTCGTGAATCGCGCGGTAATTGCGAAGCCGTCGAGCGACGATCGGATCATTACTCACCAACTGGGCAGCGCGGGAAAACAGCGCGTCTGCCTCCGCGAACCGGCCAAGATTGGACTTCTGGAGTGCTTCGTTGACCAAGGCTTCACCTTGGCTGACCGGCGTGTCGCCGCCGTTCGTGCTCGCGGCCGCGAAGAATTCCGCAGCCTCGGCATAGCTGCCCGCATTGTTGCGGCGATAGGCTTCCTCCAGCGCCTTGTCGGCCGCAAGCGTGCCAGCCTGCACACGGGCAAAGGCAGCGGGATCGCCGGCGCCGGTCGTCGCAATCGAGATTTCGCCTTTGACCGGCTGGTCGGCGACAAGGCTCCGCAGGCCAAGCTGCAACGCACTGTCGTAGCCAGCGAGTCCCTGCGCCGAATAGAGGATCTTACCGCGCAGGAAGTGATAGGCGCGGTAAGCGACATTCGCGTCTTTAAGGCGGCATTCGGTGACTTCGACCGCGCCAATTCCCTGCATGCCGCCCCGCTGAGGACGTTGGCAGTTCGCAACCGTCGCAATGTCGGCCGCAATTCTCTTCGGCGCGTCCGCTGTCTCGCGCAGCTTGTATAGCTTGCCGACAGGCAGAGCAGCATCCCGGCAAGTGACGGAATAGCCGGCGTCGAACATCCCCGTGAGCGCTTTATCGACCGTTAGGCTTTGGGCCGAGCAGAAGCTCGTCCCGCTGTTGCCGATCCGCCAGCTGTCGCGGATGCTCAATGGCGTCGCGGCCCAGGAACTCGCGCTGCCAGCAACGAGCATTCCGATTCCGATGAGAGCGGCAGTAACTGCTGATTTGCTCATCTCAACCTCCGACAGGTTCCTGGCATCGCCGCTAATATTTCCACGGCCAAAGACGGGTTGTCAGTGAGACGAGGAAGCGCGGTCCGGGACGCCGGTCCAGCGGTCCGACCCGGCTCAGCGGGTAGGCCATGGTGCTGTCCAGCAGGAAACGGTTCCAGCTGATCCGAGCGCCCGCGCCGACCGACGTGAGATGCAAGCGACCGGGCGTCGTTGTGACGTCGTCGAGATTGCGAACCCGAGCCTGGTCCCAGAAAGCGTAGACTTCCATCGCCGGCTTCTTCGCGCTGATCGGGACGCGGCTGCCGTAGCGAATTTCCGCCTGACTGCCGAAGCCGCGATCGCCAAGGACAGCACCCGGATCATAGCCTCTTCCCACCGTGTAATTGCCCGCGGCGAATTCTTCGAAGCTGAAGAGGGGCTTCCACGCATATTGCGCACGTAAACCCAGCGCCAATGTCAGTTTCGGAATCGGGCGGAACTCTCCGAAACCAGTCCACCGAACAATGGTCGCGTCGGCTCGACCCTCAATTCGTGTGGGCGGGACGAAACCTGCACCAAGGCAATTAACTCCTCCGGTACCGCAGCGTCTGGTGGCACCCAGGCCGTTCAGACCTTGCCGAATCTCGAGCAAGCTCGTGGCTCGCCAAGGCGGCTCGGCGCTCGAGAAGTCGGAGCTGAAATCGGTGTCGACCGCATCAAGGCCAAACCGCAGGAATGCTGTCCGCAGCCTGTCCTGTGTCAATTTGGCGTGGTTATACCAAACGTCCTGGTTGATGACATCCAGACCGATCGATCCGCGCACCGTCCGAGATTGGCGCCGGACGAAGGGGTAACCGACTTCAACCGTCCCGAGCATCGTTTTTGCAAGGACATCGGCGCCGGCAACCGTTGGCTTCGCCCAGGCGTAGGTGAAGGCGCCGGCAAGGCTCAGGCCTTGGGGCCCGATACGCATGTCGTGGCTGAGCTGAACCGTTTGCTGCTTTTTGAAGTCAGCGGTGGTGAAGACGGACAACGAAGTACGGTCGCCCATTCCAGTCAGTCCGAACATCTGACCGCGTAGCAATCCGCCCCACCGGCCCAGCGTTTTCGATCCGCCGTTCTGCAGGATGAAATCCGCATAGGCTGGCAAACGCTGAACAGTGACGTCGCCGATGACATCGCCAGGGGCGGTGCCTGCCGGCCGCAGCGTCAGCCGGACCGTGTAGCCGGGCAGATCGCTGGCGAGCAGCAGGTAGCGTTCGGCTTCGAACCTGTTGAATAGCGGGCGCTTCGTGAGTTGGCTCAGGTAGCCGGCCAAAGCCGATTCAGCACCTTTGGCTTCGCCGCGCACGCGAACCTGCGTCAGTCTCGCCATCAGCACGCGGAATCGGACGATGCCATCTCCGATGCGCTGTTCCGGGACTTGGACCGCGGCGATGTATCCGGCGTCGCGCAAGATCGTCGCTGCACGGTCACGGATTTCACAGACCGTGGAGATTGGCACGTCCTGTCCCAGCATGGACTGAAATGCTGGGGCGAGATCGGCGCGGGTCAGGCCGTCCAGCCCTTCAAACTCGGCACCACGCAGGACGAAGTGGATCGAGCGATACTCCGGTCCGTCCAGCGCACATGGGGGCCGAGCGATGCCCCCCTCGATCTGCAGGCGGCTCCGGGGTGGTGGCGTTGGCGCCACCGGACGAGTCACTTCTTCGCGAGTTGGCGGCAGCGGAACTGGCGCCGTCGTTTGGCCCGACGCCGCGACCGGCATCGCGAGGAGCGCTGAACAGAGGGCGCTGCCCACCGCTTGGCGAACAACGCGCCAACTTAGTTTAGCAGTTTCGTCGTCCAGCATCCCGGGGAGCCCCCTCCCGGATAAGTTTCGAGTCGAACCCTACCAATAGTGGAAGTCGGCAGATTCACCCAATTTTCGTCAACTTTTCCTTAACCACAACGCCGATGTCGGTTGTGGGGTCTCTTCTTCAAACAGTCTAACCTCCATCAACTTCGTGAACTGGCAGTTTGGGTCATCGTTGCCCCAATGTTGTTCCAGAGGAGAGCGAGATGGCTACTGCCAAGACAAGCACTGCAAAGAGGGGGTTTGCAGCGATGGATCCCGCGAAGCAGCGGGAAATCGCTAGCAAGGGCGGCAAAGCCAGTCATGGAGGCGGGCGTCCGCCGTCGAGCAGTCGGCGGTCCGCCAGCGCCTGAAGTGTCGCGGTCGAAACGTCCCGTAGCATAACGACGTTTCGGCTGCGCAACGCACGGGGGTTGCCGGCGTTATATGCCGGTGGCCTATCGTACTGACATTGGTGCACGGGATCGCGGCGGCGCCATCGCGGCAGTCGTTGGCATTCATGCGCTTTTGCTCTTTGCGCTTCTTCACCTTTCCGGGCGCATCGACCTGACCGATCCGCAAAGCGCGCTGCGTACGTTCGATTTTTCCGAGGTGCCGCCACCACCTCCGCCGCCGCCACCAAAGCAAAAACCTGCCAAGCCCAAGGAGCGGGAAGGCGGGTCGGCGCCGAAGAACATCAAGAGCGAGGCGACGCCGGTCGTCGCGCCCAAGCCGCGAATCGTGACGCCGCCTGTCCAGACGATCGCTGCCGCCGAAACGCCGCGGCAGGGGACCGCGCCGACCCAAGGAGCATCCGACGTGCGGGGACCCGGCACCGGCGCCGGCGGCTTCGGCAATGGAACTGGAAGTGGGAACGGCGGCGATGGGCCGGGCGGCGGTGGGGGAATTGCCGATCCGCCGCATCTCATCTCGCCGGTGCTTCGGGGCCGGGACTTCCCTCCCCAGATCACCAATGCCTGGCCCGGCGGCGCCACGGTCTTCATGCGTCTGCGGGTCGATGCCCGCGGTGCCGTCAGCGAGTGCACCGTCGACCGCGGCACCGGACTCCCTTTCATCGACAACACGCTTTGCAACGTCGTCCATGACCGGCTTCGCTTCCGTCCTGCGGTCAACCGAAACGGTCAAGCGGTTGCAGGATGGTTCGGATACGCGCAACCAGCGCCGCGATAGCCTAAAAGGGATTCGCATGATCGAAGTCGAATGGTGGGAATATGATTCCCTGGACGAACTCGCCGACGCCGTTGCCGGCGACGTGGGATTCATCATCGAGAGCGCAATCGACGCTCGTGGTTCCTCGCTCATCGCGGTGCCCGGCGGGTCGACCGGCCCGGCGATCTTCCCCAAGCTCGCCAAGCAGTCGCTGCCGTGGAAGAAGCTGACCATCGTCCCCACCGACGACCGGCTGGTCCCTATGGACGATGAGCGCAGCAACATCCGCGGTATCGCCAAGACCTTCCTTCCGCTCGGCGCCCGGGTCGTCCCCATCGCCGCCGACATCCAGGACCCCAAGCTCGCCGGCAATTCGGCCGACGCCCGGCTGCAGGACCTGCCCTGGCCGCCGGACCTCGTCTGGCTCGGCATGGGCAGCGATGGGCACACCGCTTCGATCTTCGCCGGGCCCGACATGCAGGACGCGCTCGATGCGCCCAAGGCCCGCCGCGCGGTCGGCGTGACGCCGGACCCGATGCCCGCCGACATGCCGGTGCCCCGGGTGACGCTGACCCGTGCCGCGATCCTGTCGGCCCGGACGGTGACAATCACCATCACCGGCCAGCAAAAGCGCGATCTCCTCGAGCAGGCGATCGCCGACGGTCAGAGCTCGAAGTTGCCGATCGGCCGGGTGCTCGCCGAGGCTGAGCAGCCGATCGACATTCACTGGTGCCCGTGAGGCGCTAGACCTCGCGGAGGTGCTTGCCCGCGGTCTCCTTGACGAAGAACAGGGAGACCACGACCGAGATTGCGGTGAAAATCACCGAGTACCACAGGCCCGAATAGATGTTGCCGGTGATGGCGCCGATGGCGAAGCTCGTCACCGGCAGGAAGCCGCCAACCCAGCCGGTCCCGACATGGTAAGGAAAGGACATCGCCGTGTAGCGCACGCGGGTCGGGAACATCTCGACCAGTGCCGCGGCCTGCGGACCGTAGAGCGCCGTGGCCGCGACGACGAAAACAAGCAGCAGCAGGACAAGCAAGGTCAGGTTGGCGTGCGCCCGATCGGCCTGCTTGGGATAGCCCGCGGCGTGGAGCTCATTCCCGATGTCGGTTCCGGTCTTGGCCTTCAGCGCTTTCAGGTCGGGACCGTTCAGCGCTTCGCCGTCGGCAATCGGAACCTGCTCCGTCCCGACGATCACGTAAGTCCGGCCGTCGTTCGACGTCCGCGTCGTGAAGTTGATGCCCTTGGACACCAGGCTCGACTTCGCGATGTCGCAGGCGCTGGCATATTTCGCGGTGCCGACGGGATCGAACTGAACGCTGCAGGTGGCGGGGTTGGTATCGACGAAAATCGGCGTGTTCTGCTGCGCCTCGACCAGCTGCGGGTTCGCGGCGGAGGCGATCCAGTGCGAGGCGGGGAAGTAGAGCACCAGCGCGAGCAGCATGCCGCCGATCATCACCGGTTTGCGCCCGATCCGGTCGCTGAGCCAGCCGAAGTATACGTAGAGCGGCGCGCTGACGAGCGTCATCACGATCAGCAGCATGTCCTTCATGCCCGCGGGCACGCCGAGCGAGCGTTCGAGGAACACCTGCATGTAAAAGAAGGTGAAGTACCAGACGGCGCCCTGGGCACACATGATGCCGAAGAAGGCGATCAAAACGCGCTGGATGCTCTTGCGCTCACCGAACGCCTCGCGGAGCGGCGCCTTGGCGATCTCGCCTTCTTCACGGAGACGCGCGAATTCCGGGCTTTCGGCCAGCTTGGCGCGCATCCAGACCGAGATGGCCAGCAGGACGGCGGAGACTAGGAAGGGGATGCGCCAGCCCCAGTCGCTGAACGCGACTTCGCCGACCGACTGACGCGTAACAACAATCACCAGCAGCGCGGCGAGCAGGCCGAAAGATGCGGACGACTGGATCCAACCGGTGGCCGCGCCGCGCTTGTTCGCTGGGGCGTGCTCGGCGACGTAAATCGCCGCGCCGCCATATTCGCCGCCGAGCGCGACGCCCTGGCAAATGCGGAGGAAGATGAGCAGCACCGCGGCCAGCGATCCGGCCTGCGCGTAGGTGGGCAGCAGGCCGATCAAGAAGGTGGAGGCGCCCATCAGACTGACGGTGACGAGAAACGCGCCTTTGCGCCCCAGCTTGTCGCCGACCACGCCGAAAATCAGCGCGCCCAGCGGACGGAAAGCGAAACCGACGGCGAACAAGGCGAGCGCGGCGATGAGCGCGGCCGTGGGGTCCAGCCCTGCAAAGAACACCTTGGAGATGACCGGTGCGAGGCTGCCGAAGATGAAGAAATCGTACCATTCGAACGCGGTGCCCGCGGATGAGGCGACGATGATCCGCGCCATCGTGCCGCGACTGTTTTCCTGCTGTTCTGTTGCGCTGGCCATCACCTCTCCCCTTGGAGGCAGGGATAGCCGAAGTTGTCCGCCCCGCAAGGGAGGCGCGAGGCAGGCGCACACCCGCCGGAAGTTTGCCAAGTTTGCGCCTCAACGCGCGTAGCGTGCGCGCGTGTACGCGCGAAGGGCGACGTCACGCGCACTCCTCGCCGAACCAGTCCTCTGGCAGGTTGCCATCCTCCTGCGGCGCATATTCGGCGATTTCTTCGATTTCGCTATCGAGCACCGTCGCCGGGTCCTCGACATAATCTTCCTCGATCCCCGGAGGTCTGGGCCCGATGCGGTGAGCGAGGCGGCGGTTCTGTCGGCTGAGCATGTAGATGGTCAGCCGCTCGTCGAAGTGGCGCCATTCGCCGACCTGCTCACCCTTGTAGAAGACGGGCCGGGCGACTCCGTGGATCATCCGGTCGCGCGCGGCCTCATACCCGCGGTGCTCGGAATATTCGATGGCCGCGTCCCACGCCCGACGGAAATGCTCTCCGCACGGTCGTCGGCGGAGCGCGTAGGCCGCGGTGTCGGACATGCCGACCCGCCGGCACGCCTCATCGACGATGCCGCATTCGGCCAGCGCTTCGATAAAGGCGATCTGCCGACGCGCGGTCCAGCCGTCGTGCCGCGTGCGCGCCTGGGCGGGCTCGAATGGAATCAGCGGTTGGTGGGTCATCTGCGCCTCCGTTTTGGAAAAAGAAGGCGCGCCAGTTATCGCAATGCGGGGGCTGTAGGACAGCAGTTTGCCAGTGTCTGCTTTCGACCCATTGCTGCCATTAAGGAGTTGCTGCGGCCTCGAACTGTGGGACTAGCGGTCGCGCCTTCTCGATGAGGCCCGCAAACTCTGCTCGAAACTGTGCATCGCCAGCCAGCGCCTTCCCGCACGCCAAACCGAGCGCATCCATCTGCTTGCTGTCTTTCACATGACCGACGGAGAACTGCTTAGCCTCCGCCAAAACCTCAGCCTGAGACCCGCCGCCTGACTTCACCTTTTCCAGTACGTAGAGGCCGCGTGCTGTGTACTCGGCCACTTTCTCCGGCTGGTTGTCTACCTTGAACCAATAGGCATCGTAATTGAACGCGGCGAGGCAGTGCGCCGGATTGTTGCTGTCGGCACCTGCGGCCGTCGCATTGCTGCAACCCGCCAGTGCAATCGATGCCGCCGCAACCACAACTCGGATACGCATAACACCCTCCATTTGAGGCTACTTGCAGCAGTCGAGTTAATGTCTGCTTTCCACCCATTGCGGACGTTGGCGTGTCGTGGGAGCATTGCCGGGTGTTCCTGCTGTCCGTGTTCCTGTTAGCTGCCGCTCAACCAAACAAAGCCCCGCAACCGACGCGTGACCTAGTCGTGATCGGGCGACTCAAGAATCTGGACTACGAGCTCATCAGCGACCCTGATGACTTGCTTGGTCACGGCTGGATCACCGCGGAGATGAGCATCGAGCGGGTCTTACGCGGGAAGGCCCCGTCGCGGGTCATCCAAATCCGTTACCTCGCGCATACCTTCCGCGGCGAAGGCGTGCCGCTCCGCTACAGGCTCAGGAGGGACGAGGACGGGACCTACATGATCTGCGTCAAACCCGGCGAAACGGGAGTGCGGTGCCGCTAGTCGCGGCTAGGACCAAAGCTCGACCCAAAGTTGAGGTCAGCTTTCGACCCTAAGCAGATATCAGGTAGCGTCCACATTCGACCCATTGCGGACACAAGGATGATGTCGCAATCGTAGGCGATGTTCAAATTGGGACCGCTCGTCTTCACGCTCATAGCGATCTGCGCATGTGAGAGGCAGCAAGAAGCCCCGGTCAGTCTTGCTGGCTCTTCAAAGCTCCCTAGTATCTCCGAACTATCGCGTGAAACGATACTGATTGAACTAACCCAGCCGGTCGAAAATCAGCGTTCTTACGATAATCTGCACGTGACATTGCGGCCAAGCGATGTGGTCGAAGTGAAAAGGCTGCGATCGGAACTTTGGCCCTCAGAGTCCAAGCCAAAGATTCTCTCGCAACGAACATTTAAAATCGCTCAGTCCCATGCTGAGCAAGCCCGGAATGTCTTGGCTGTTCTCCATCCTCAACGACTGGACAAACCAGATGCGCCGGTGGTTTTACCAGAAGGCTGTCCAGCCATAGCGGACGGCAGCAGTGACGCTCTGGTGCTTTTCAGTGGAAGCGATGGCAGATTTGGCATCTTTGAGCTGCCAACCGGGTGCAAAGTCCTTCCCGCCTTACGCGCCAAGGAAGCAGTCGCCCAAGCTCTCCGACTGCTGCAAGACTAATGCTTTCCACCCATTGCAGACATTAGGCTCTTGGGCGCAATGTCGTGCCGTGGCATAGTCCGGCTCCTCAGAAAGGTTTCACTCAACCTTGTCTTGATCGGCGGGGGCGTCGGCTTGTCCTCTCTCTTGGCGATCTTAATCGCGAGGCATTCCTCGATATGGGTGGGTGAGGGCTTCATCCCGACGCTCGGCCCAAGCGGCCTTTACACGACGCGGTTGCTCGGCACTGCCTGGTATCTTGGCGTATCCTCGTTCCTGCTCGGAGGCCTGATCTGGGTGGTGACGGCGATCGTCAACCGCCAGGCCAGCCGTTAGCGCCCCACTTCCTACCCATCCCCGATCCTCAGCACATCATTCGACGTTCATCATCATTCCGCTTGCGCGCGGTTCGCTGAAAGTCGGGGATCGCGGGAATGGAGTCTGGCGACAGGCTGATCAGCGAATGCACGCTTCGGTCGACTTGTCCGGCAGCAGGGTAGCCGGACGCTCGTTGAGCGTGGCGGTGGTGTAGAAATGGTCGGCCGTGCATTTGCGCAGCTGGAAGCGGACCTTGCGCGAGCGGAAATCGAGCGAGACCCGGCGGAAGTTTTCGAGGATGTCGGTGCCAAGCAGGAGCGCGGGCTGCTTCGATAGGCCGAAGACGTCGAACGGTGGAAGGTCGGCGAAACCGATGGGCACGTCGCGGAGGATCACCGGGCCCAGCTGAAGCTCGGGGACATAGGCCATCGACATTTCGATGGGGACGCCGGTGACGCCGATCGCGACGACCTTGCGCAGGCGGTCCGGGTGCTTGCGGAACAGCTTCTCGCGCAGGGCCATGTTGCCGATGGTGAGGTCTGATCCGGTATCGATTACCGCGTCGAGCGAGGTGCCGCCGGCGCGGACGTGGGCGAGGATCAACTGGCCGCGCTGACGCTTGGCGGTAATGACGATCGAGCCGGGCATCGACTTTGCCGGCAGGCTGGCGTCCTCGACGCGGACGGTGCGGGTCTCGAAATCCATCATCAGCCGCTGGCGGGCTAGCGCGTCGATGCCAATCAGGCCGTCGCCGCCCACATGCGCCTCCCGCAGGGCGGGAAGCTCCAGATCGTGGGTGGTAACGGGGCCGAGGGTGAGCTTGTCCACGCGGACGCGGTCGACTTCGTTCCGCGCCGTCATGCCGTTGAGGATCGCGGGGCTGGTCAGCGGGAGTTGGAGGCTTTCGGCGAGGCGAGTGCCTACCACCGACGTATCGGCGCCGCTGTCGACGATGAAGCGGTAAGGGCCACGTCCATTGACGAGGACATCGACGCCGAGGCGGGTGTCGAGCAGGCGCGCCTTCACATCCTGGCCGGCGATGGCGAGCTGACTGTCGAACTGCGCTGGCGGCAGCGGCATGACCGGAGGCGGACCTGGCGGCGCGGGACGGGGCTTGCCGATGCGCGGTGCCTGCGCGGCCGCGGCGACGGCGCAGGCTGCTAGCACCAAACCGAACAAGACCCGTGGCAAGTCAATCGCCTCCCATGCCGGTAGGACCACGATTGTACACCGAGGGCAGGCTGGCTGCCATTGGGCCGAAGAGACCCGGCCGACCGACTGTCGAAAATTCAATCCAGTTTGCGGATGCGTTCCTCGAAGTGCGCGACGGTGATTCCGAAGCGCTTGACCTTCATGCGATTACGGACTTCGCGCGGGCCGGCGGGAGTGAGGCGCTGGTCGAAGTCGAGATTGTCCTTGCCCTTGTAGCGGATGCGGACTGCTTCGCCTTTGACATCCACGCGGACCGGGCTGGCGGCGTCGGTGAGGGTGCCGGAGAAGGCACTGGGCCCTTCCTGCCGCATGCGCCAATAGCGGGTGCGCGGCGGTTTGCCGGGCTCGTGAATGACCTGCTTGAGGAGCAGCGAACCGTCCTTTTCGTCGCTTCCGAAGCTGTCGACGCGGATGGTCTTGGACGATTGGAAGATGACTTTGAGCGTGCCTTCGCCATGCGTTTGGCCCCGGAAGAATTCGACGGGATTGAACGGGGCGGCGGCGAGCGGCGCGGCTAATGCGAGCAGGGCAAGGAACAGGATCGGACGCTTCACTCGGCTTCCTTCTGACGGGTTCGGTCGGGCAACGCGCGAGGCTTGCTATTGGCGCCCGGCGAGCAGCGCATCGACTACGTTTGGGTCCGCGAGCGTGGACGTATCGCCGAAGCCGTCGGTCGCCCCTTCCGCGATCTTGCGCAGGATGCGGCGCATGATCTTGCCCGAGCGGGTCTTTGGCAAGGCGGGTGTGAACTGGATTTTCTCCGGCGCCGCGAGGGCGCCGATGTCGTGGCGGACCTCCTGCACGAGTTCCTTGCGCATCGCGTCGTCGCCTTCCTCGCCGGCGTTCAAGGTTACGAAGGCATAGATCGCCTGCCCCTTGATGTCGTGCGGAAAGCCTACGACTGCGGCTTCGGCCACCTTGGGGTGGGAGACGAGCGAGCTTTCGACTTCGGCCGAGCCGACGCGGTGCCCGGAGACGTTGATCACATCGTCGACGCGCCCGGTAATCCAGTAATAGCCGTCCTCGTCGCGTCGGCAGCCGTCGCCGGTGAAATACTTGCCGGGGTAGGTAGTGAAGTAGGTTTCGAAGAAGCGCTGGTGATCACCCCAGACGGTGCGCATCTGGCCGGGCCAGGACGAGGTCAGGCAGAGGTTTCCGCTGACTGCGCCGTCGAGGTGTTGGCCCTCGGCATCGACGAGTTCGGGGTGGATGCCCGGGAGCGGCCTCGTGGCGGAGCCGGGCTTGGCCGGGACGGCGCCGGGGAGGGGTGAAATGAGCGCACCGCCCGTCTCGGTCTGCCACCAGGTGTCGACGATCGGGCAACGGCCGTCGCCGACGACGCGCCAGTACCATTCCCAGGCGTCGGGGTTGATCGGCTCACCGACGGTACCGAGCAGGCGGAGGGACTGACGCGAGTAGCGCGTGACCCAATCATCGCCCTCGCGTTCGAGCGAGCGGATGGCGGTGGGCGCGGTGTAGAAGATGGTGACACCGAGCCGGTCGATCGTCTCCCAGAATCGCCCGAAGTTCGGATAGTTGGGCACGCCGTCGAACATGACGCTGCGCGCGCCCATCATCAGCGGACCGTAGACCACGTAGGTGTGGCCCGTGATCCAGCCGATGTCGGCGGTGCACCAGAAGATGTCGTCGGGCCGGACGTCGAAGATCCAGTCGAAGGTCGTCGCGGCCCACACCGCGTAGCCGCCGGTCGTGTGGACGACGCCCTTGGGCTTCCCGGTCGAGCCCGAGGTGTAGAGGATGAACAGCGGATCTTCCGCATTCATCGTTTCCGGTGGGCATTCGGTCGCCAATGTGTCGCGGACGTCGGCGTAACGGATGTCGCGGCCGTCTTTCATCGGCACGTCGGCGCCGGTGCGGGTGATGACGACGACCGTGGGAACGTCGCCTTCCTCAAGCGCCGTGTCGACGTTGCGCTTGAGGGGTATGTGCTTGCCGCCACGACGCCCTTCGTCAGCGGTAATGACCGCCACAGCGCCGCAGTCGGCGATGCGGCCGGCGAGGCTGTCGGGCGAGAAGCCGCCGAATACGACCGAGTGCACCGCACCGATGCGCGCGCAGGCGAGCATGGCCGCCGCGGCTTCGGGGATCATCGGCATGTAAATCATGACGCGGTCGCCGCGGCCGATGCCGCGCTGCTTCAGGAGGTTGGCGAAGCGGCAGGTCTCTTCGTACAACTCGCGGTAAGTCCAGGCGTGGCCCTGGCCTGGCTCGTCAGGTTCGAAGATGAGCGCCGTGCGGTCGCCGTGTTCGTCGAGGTGGCGATCGAGGCAATTGACCGAAAGGTTGAGCTGGCCATCTTCGTACCAGCGGATGTGGAAGTCGGCCTTGTCATAGGACCAGTCGCCGGCCTTGGTCGGGAACTTGTCCCAGGTCAGTCGTCGCGCCTGGTCGAGCCAGAAGCGGTCGGGATCGCTTTCCGCCAGATGATTGAGGTCGGCCAGTTCACGGGGCCCGATGCGCGCATCGAAGCCCTCGGGAACCGGATAGACCTCCTGCGTCACAGACCTTTGCTCATGTCGATGACGAAGCGGTAGCGGACGTCGTTCTTGAGCAGGCGCTCGTAGGCCTCGTTGACCTGATTCATCCGGATGAACTCGACGTCGGGGTAGATGTCCTTCTCGGCGCAGAAATCGAGCATCTCCTGCGTTTCCGGAATGCCGCCGATGGCCGAGCCGCCGACCGCGCGGTTCCACCAGATCAGCTGGAAGCCGGTGAAGCCGGGCATGGGCGTCAGCGCTCCGACGATAACCATCCGGCCCGAGCGGCCGAGCAAGTTCAGATAGCCATCGATCTCGTGGCTGACCGGGATGGTATTGAGGATGAAGCCGAACCGCGTCGCCGCGTCAGCCATCTGCTGCGCGTCGGTCGAGATGATGACGTCGTGAGCGCCAAGCTCGCGGGCGTCGTTGCCCTTGCTTGGCGTGGTGGTGATCATTGTCACGTGCGCACCCAGTGCTGCCCCGAGCTTCACGCCCATGTGGCCGAGTCCGCCGAGGCCGACGACGGCCATCTTCGTGCCCGGCCCGACATTATACTGGCGTAGCGGCGAGTAGGTGGTGATGCCGGCGCACAGCAGGGGTGCAACGCGGCTGACATCCATGCCCTGCGGCACCTTCAGGCAGAAATGATCGCGAACAACGATATGGTCGGTGTAGCCGCCCTTGCTGATCGTGTGATCGTGATAGTCGGCGCTGTTGTAGGTCTGGACGCAGCCCTTGCGGCAAAAAACTTCCCAGCCTTCTAGGCACTGGTCGCATTCCATGCAGCTGTCGACCATGCAGCCGACCGCGACCGTGTCGCCGACGCGGTGTCGCGTGACCTCGTCGCCGATTGCGGTGACGGTGCCGACGATCTCATGACCGGGAATGACCGGATATTGCGATCCGCCCCAGTCGTTGCGGCAGGTGTGCAGGTCGCTGTGGCAGATGCCGGCGTAGGTGATCTTGATGGCAACGTCGTTCGGCCGGAGCGCGCGGCGCTCGAACTCCATGGGACGGAGGGGCTGGTCGGGCGCATCGGTGCCCCAGCCCTTGGCGGTCGTCGGCCCGTTGGTCTGCTGCTGGGTGGGTTCCGCCGTCGTCGCCATGTTCGTATCTCCTTATCTTGATCGTTCCAGAACGCGCTGTGCCTGCACGAGGTGCGGGCGGTCGACCATCTTGCCGCCAACCGAGAGCACTCCAGCGTTCGGCTCCGCTTCGAAGGCCGCGACGATGGCTGCAGCGTGCGCGACGTCGTCGTCGGACGGCGTGAAGGCCGCGTTGATCACCGGCACCTGCGCCGGGTGGATGGCGAGCTTGCCGGTGAAGCCTTCGCGGCGTGCGGCCTCGGCTTCGGCGCGCAGGCCATCGTCGTCGCGAAAGTCGGCGAAGACGCCGTCGACCGGCTGGACGCCGGCGGCAACCGCGCCGGCGAGGCACAGGGAGCGCGCCATCTTGTAGGTGAAGCTGAGCTCGCCGTTCGCGTCATACTTCGACGCTGCGCCGAGCGCGGCCGACAGATCCTCAGCGCCCCAGCTCATGGCGGCGAGCGGGGATTTGGGATCGCGATAGGACAGGAGGCCGAACAGGCTGGCCGCGGTCTCGGTGACAATGGCGTGGATGGGGATGTTGCCTGTGCGATGCGCAATCTCCGCGATGTCCGCACCACTTTCGGTCTTGGGTAGGACGACGCCGTAGATGTCGGGGATGCCGAGCATCTCGAGGTCGAGCCGATGCTCGTCAGTGCGGAGCGGGTTGATGCGAACCCACCATAAAGGGCCGTTTTCTCGCTTCGACAGGCTCTTAAGGATTTCGCGTGCCGCAGCCTTCTGTGCCGGCGCGACACTGTCCTCGAGGTCGAAGATGATCGCGTCGGCTTCGCTATCCAGCGCCTTGGCGATCTTGCGCTCGCTGTCGGCCGGGACGAACAGCCAGGAGCGCGGCTCGCTCACTGCGGCCTTTTCTGCAGCAGCGCCGTGCGCGTGCATTCGCACACCAGCTGGTCGCGCTGGTTGAAGCTGCGGTGAGCCCAGGTGACGATGCCGGCGTTCGGCCGCGACTTGCTTTCGCGCACTTCGAGGCACTCGCTCTCGCTGCGCAGGGTGTCACCCGCGAAGACGGGGTTGGGGAAGACCAGCTTATCGTAACCGAGGTTGGCGATGAGCGTGCCGAGCGTCGTGTCGTGAACACTGACGCCGACCATCAAGCTGAAGGTGAAGCAGCTGTTGACCAGCGGCTTGCCGAACTCGGTCTTCGCCGCCGCCTCATGGTCGAGGTGAAGCGGCTGTGGATTGTGCGTCAGCGTGGTGATGAGGACGTTGTCGGTCTCGGTGACGGTGCGCGTGATCGCGTGCTGCACGCGATCGCCGACCTGCCATTCGTCGAAATACCGTCCGGCCATGGCCGCTCCCTAGGCAGGCAGCAGCAGTTCGGCAACGGCTTCGGTGATGGCGTCGCCGTCGAGGCGGTAGGCGGCGTACAGGTCGGCGAGGTTGCCGGTCTGGCCGAAGCGTTCGACGCCGAGCGGCGCGACGCGCTGTCCAAGGACGCCGCCAAGCCACGACAGCGAGGCAGGTGCGGCGTCGGCGAGGGTGACGAGGCCAGCGTTTGGCGAGAGCCGCGAGAGTAGTTGTTCGATGTGGCTGGTGTTGCGTTCGGCTTTCCAGCGCGCTGCCTGCGCGGCGGTCCATCCGCGATGGAGCAGGTCGGGGGAGGTGACTGCAAGGAGGCCGAGGCCGGGCACGTCCTGGCTCAGTTCCTCCCAGGCAGCGAGCGCTTCCGGCATGACGGCGCCCATGGCGACGATCGCCGCTTCGGCGCCTTCGGCAGGTTCGCGAAGCCAGTAGCCGCCGGCGAGCGCGCCCTCGCGCCAGCCGTCGCCGTCGCGCTCGACCTGCCGGATGCTGCGTGTCGACAGGCGGAGGTAGGTGCTTTCGCCATTGGGATCGTCGATGAGGCGAAAGGCTTCCTGCATCATCGCTGCAAGTTCGTCGGCGAAGGCGGGCTCGTAATGGCGCAGGCCGGGCTGGCCGAGCGCGATCAGCGGCGGGTTGATTGATTGGTGCGCGCCGCCTTCAGGCCCGAGCGTGATGCCGCTCGGCGTGGCCACCAGCAGGAAGCGGGCGTCCTGGTAGCAGGCGTAGTTGAGGCTATCGAGACCGCGGGCGATGAAAGGGTCGTAGAGCGTGCCGATCGGGAAGAGGCGCGTGCCGAACAGGTCGCCGGAAAGGCCGGCCGCGGCGAGCATCAGGAACAGGTTGCTTTCAGCGATGCCCAATTCGATGTGCTGGCCATTGTTGTTTCCGCTCCATTTTTGCGCGGAGGCAATCTTTGCTTTTGCGAAGACGTCGGGCGTGTCGGCGCGGCGGAACAGCCCGCGCTGGTTTACCCAGGCGCCGAGGTTGGTCGAGACGGTCACATCCGGCGAAGTTGTGACGACGCGGTCGGAGAGGTCGCCGCCGGCCTTGGACAGGTCGAGCAGGATGCGGCCGAACGCGGCTTGGGTCGACTGCTCCTCACCCGCGGGGGCGGGGAGGTCGGGAATGGCGGCGGTGCCGAAGCTGCGGCTCCTCTTCTCGCGTGCGATCCGGCTGCGCTCGATCAGTGCTTCGACGCCGGTGCGGGCGTTGTCGCCGATGCCTTCGAGCGGCTCCCACTCCTGGCCCTCGCGGACGCCCATGGCGTCGCGCAGCGCGGCGAGCTGGGTCGGATTCATCAGGCCAGCATGATTGTCCTTGTGACCAGCGAATGGGAGGCCAAAGCCCTTGATCGTCCAGGCGATGAACAGGGTCGGGACATCGTCCTGCGCGGCGTCGAACGCTTCGACCAAAGTCTCCATGCAATGGCCACCGAGGTCGGTGAACAGCGACGCCAGCGCATCGTCGTCATGCTGCTTCAGGAAGTAGGCGGCCCTATTGCCCAGCTCGGCATCGATGCGCGTCCGCCATGCCGCGCCGCCTTGGTAATGTAGCGCCGAAAGGTCCGCGTTAGGCAGCTGTTCGAACCATGAAGCGAGCGCGGGATGTTGGCCGAGCGCGGCCTGCAGGCGCTTGCCGTAGCGGATCTCGACCACGCGCCACCCGCAACTCTGGAAGATCTCGTCGAACCGTTCGAACATGCGGTCGGCGCTCGTCGCGTCGAGGCTTTGGCGGTTGTAGTCGATGATCCACCAAAGGTTGCGAACGTCGTGCTTCGCGCCCTCGATGATCGCTTCGTAGACATTGCCTTCGTCGAGCTCGGCATCGCCGATCAATGCAACGAAGCGGCCGCGATCCTGATCCTGCAGCCAGCCGTGGGCAGACAGATAGTCCTGCACCAGGCTGGCAAAGAGCGTGATCGCGACACCGAGGCCTACTGAGCCGGTCGAAAAGTCGACGGGGATGCGGTCCTTGGTCCGGCTGGGATAGCTCTGTGCACCGCCGAAACCGCGGAAATTCTCCAGCATCTCGCGCGACTGTGAGCCGAGCAGATAGTGGATCGCGTGGAGTACCGGTCCGGCGTGGGGCTTCACCGCGACGCGGTCGTTGGACCCGAGCGCGTGGAAATAGAGCGCGGTCATGATCGCGGTCATCGAGGCGCAGCTCGCCTGATGGCCGCCGACCTTCAGGCCGTCATTGTTCTCGCGAATGTGGTTGGCGTGGTGGATCGTCCAGGCGGACAGCCAGCGCAGCCGCTCGTCGATCGTCTTGAGGGCTTCAATATCGGTGGCGACTGGCTTGAGCATCGCCGGCGATTAGCCGAGCAGCGCGACGCCGCAAAGCCGTGCGAGCACCGCCTAACTTTCGATAATTTCCGCTTGTAATTTTCGCAAAATTTCGCAACGTTTCGAACCGGACCGCAGCATTTGTTCGGTCTACTGCGATAGCAAAGTCCGTATAGCTCGGAAAACAGACGGTCTTTGCAAGTATCGGCGTCAGTCAACCAGCATGACCGAGCAAATGATGTGATTATTGCAACTATTTCGACGCAGCGTTCAGGTACGAAATTATTGGGAAGCTGCTTTCAGAGCGGGACAGCAGTAACGCCTTTCGGCGAAGTCTTTAATCCCGACGTTCAGCAAGTCGCTTCGTTCTCCGAGTTCATGCGCGCGCGCGGATGGCAGGAAACACACCTCGGCAACCAAGTGCTCCTCGACAGATATTTCAGACAATTTGAGCACGTCTGCACAGTCGCATCCGTCGATATAATGTTCAATCAAATCGAAATCCCATGCGTGTCGTGGAACGATGCTGGTACGAACTACGCCTTATATGCTTACTTGCGGCAATCGGGCGCGATCATTTTGTCGCTGGAGAGAGATCCGTTCGAGACTTTCGTCTCGATGAAGCATTTGTCGATCGCCGGGGGGCGGGCCCATCCAGGCGACGGCGAAGAGATGCGCCGACTTAGCGAGACCCGCCGGCTCGAGGAGGTCGAGCTCCAGACGTATCTCAATTTCGTGGGGCGGCACCGCGCCGCCCTGTACAGCGACATGGGCGATTACGACGGTTTCTTCCGGCTGGACTTCAGCGAGCTGGCGGCGGCAGGCGGGCTGCCGCAGCGCCTGATCAAGGATATCGTGGCTGCCGCGGGCAGAAGGGGGGTCGGCATGAACGCGGAGCGCATTCAGATCCACGCGCCGCCGATGCAGGCCGGCGGGATCGACTACGGCCGTGCTTTTGAGAATTACGAGGTCCTGAAGGCGAGGTATGGCGCCAGCAAGATTAGCGATCTTCCAATGCGCAGGTTTGGCTAAGGCAGAATGCGGGCGGACTAAGAATCGACGGCGTCGAGCAACTCCTGAAATTCGTCCGATCTCACAACCGGGAATGCACTTCGCAGCGAGTGTCCCAAATCGTCGCGGGCATTATCATTGTGACCGTAAAGCGCATTGATCTCGCGGAGGCCGTTCGCGGGCTCGGTCGCGACTTTGACCAATCGAAGGGCCATCTCGAGATGCGCGGTCCGTGCTTCGGATGAGGCAGCGTCGAGGGCGCTCGTTCGTTCCTCGCGGGCCCGGCGGGTGAAGTAAGTGCTGGCCGTTTCCATCCGCCCAAAATCGGCCAGTATGGTTAATAAAGTCCTAACTGTGCTCTTCTTCGGGCTCAGGCGGCGCGCGCTTCGTCCTGCTGCGCGTCGAACTTCGCCTGCGCCATGTGGATGGCTTCGACGTTCTCAGTTGCCCAGGTCGCCAAGCCGCAAATCGGCCTCTGCAGCGACTGGCCAAGCTCGGTAAGCTCATAGTCAACGCGAGGCGGGATCGTCGGCGTCACGGTGCGATTGACGATGCCGTCGCGTTCCAGATTGCGCAGCGTCAGGGTCAGCATCCGCTGCGACACGCTCGGGATTTCGCGGCGAAGCTCGTTGAACCGCTTCGACCCTTCGCCGAGCGTCTGGACGACCAGCACGGTCCATTTGTCGCCGATGCGCGAGAGCAGGGTGCTGATCGTGCGGCAGACCGGATTGGTCGGGTCTTTCATGGGCGGTTCCTTCGCTGTTCCCGTCGCACAAATTTGTTCGTGAGAACCAAAAAAGTGCGTTCTTGTGAGCCAATTGCTGGTGGTTATTTAGGGTGCCTCAGTAACAAATCCATACTTAGGAGGCAATAGTGACCATTCTGCATATCGACAGCAGCATCAGCGGCGAGCAGAGCGCCAGCCGCGCCATCACCCGCTCGATCGTCGATCAGCTTCGCATTGCCGACGGCGGCGGCGATGTCATCATTCGCGATCTCGTCTCCGCGCCACTGCCGCACCTGACGCTGGACGCCTTTGCTGACACTTCGGTGCTGGACGAATTCCTAGACGCCGACACGGTGGTGATCGGCGCGCCGATGTACAATTTCACGCTTCCAAGCCAGCTGAAGGCGTGGCTCGACCGAATCCTCGTTGCGGGAAAAACCTTCCGGTACACCGAGAATGGGCCAGAGGGCCTGGCCGGCGGCAAGCGGGTAATCGTCGCGCTGGCGCGTGGCGGCTTCTACGACCAGGGGTCGCCAGCGGCGGCACTCGAGCATCTGGAGAGTTACTTGCGCGGCGTGTTCGGCTTCATCGGCATCGAGCCGGAATTCGTGGCCGCGGACGGTCTGGCGATCGGTCCGGAGCAGCGTGAACAGTCCATCAAGCAGGCTTTGGGTCAGACGACACGTCTCGCCGCCTGAAACGCTCAACGAAGAAGCGCTCCGCAGTTAAGGGAGCGCTTCTTCGGGCGAGTCAGGGGCAACTGCCTCGCGGCGGCCGACATACCGGAAAGTATGGCACTGCCAAATGAACTCTCGTTCAACTTTTCGAACGTCGAGCGGCCTCGGGCGTTGTCATCTCCGGAAGGAGCATCACCATGTCCGAGTTGAGCGAAAACCAGCGCGACCATATCGACAGTGACAAGTTTGCGTTCCCAGAGGAGCGCAAGGAGCCGATTCACGACGCCGAGCATGTGCGGAATGCCATTGCGCGCTTCAATCAGGTGAAAGGCGTTAGCGACAAGGAGCGCGATGCCGCCTGGCGCCGCATCAAGACCGCCGCGAAAAAGCACGGCGTCGAAGTCGACGAGGACAGCTGGCACGACCTCAAGGCCAAGAAATAGCCGTCACTTGACGGTAACGCGATAGGCGCGCAGCAGGTTGCTGCGCGTCGCGGTCCGCGTTTCCAATGATCGTCGAGGAGGGGGCATGCGGACATTCGCCGTACTCAGCGTAGTCACTTCGCTGTTGTCATCGACACCGGCCGTCGCAGGCCCGGCCGAAGACGCGACCAAGGCGATCACCACGGTGCTCGACAAGTTCAACGGCGGCGATGTCGCGGCATTCCAGGCAGCACATCGCGACGGCGCTATCATCATCGATGAAGTTCCGCCTTACAGCTGGGCCGGGGCCGGATCGGTCAAGCGCTGGCTCGATGCCTATGGCGCGGACGCGGCCAAGCGCGGGGTCACCGGCGGACGAGTCGATTATGGCGCGCCGCTGCAAGCCAGCAGCGACGGGACGTCAGCCTACATCGTGCTGCCAACGACCTACAGCTTCTTGCAGAACGGCAAGAAGATGGCCGGCAAGGGCAGCATGACCTTCGTCATGGCCAAGACCGGCGCCGACTGGAAGATCGCGAGCTGGACCTACTCCGGCGCCACCGCGACGCCGCAGTAATCAGGCGGACAAAAGCCGTATTGGGTTTTCGATGTAGGTCTTGAGGTCCTGCATGAAGCTGGCGGCGTCCCAGCCGTCGACGACGCGGTGGTCGCAGCTGAGCGACAGGTTCATGCGCTTGCGAACCTCGATCTCGCCATCGAGCACGACGACCTTTTCTTCGACCTTGTTGACGGCGATGATCGCGACTTCCGGACGATTGATGACCGGCGTCGAGGTGATGCCGCCCATCGGGCCAAGGCTCGACAGGGTGATCGACGAGCCCGACAGCTCCTCGCGCGTCGCCTTGCCGGTGCGGGCGGCGTCGGCGAGACGGGAAATCTCGCGGGCGAGATCCCACACGCTCTTGTTCTGCGCGTCGCGGATGACGGCGACCATCAGGCCGTTGGGCGTCTGCGTCGCCATGCCGAGGTTCAGCGATCCGTGGCGCGTGATGACGCCGGCATCGTCGTCATAGGTCGCGTTGAGCATCGGCCAGTTCGGCAGCGCCTTGCCCATCGCGGTAATGAGGAAGGGCAGCAGCGTCAGCTTGGGGTTTTGGCCGCGGTCGCGGTTCATCATCGCGCGGGTGTCTTCGAGGTCGGTGACATCGAACTCTTCGACGAGCGTGAAATGCGGGATGCGGCGCTTCGCCTCCTGCATGTTCTCGGCGATCTTGCGGCGCAGGCCGACGACCTTGATCGTCTCGTCGGCGCGCGGCGTGGCGCCGCGGCCGGAGACGCTGCCGCCGTTATAAAGCAGGTAGGCGTCGAGGTCAGAATGGCGGATGCGGTCGCCGGCGGTGCGGACCTGACCGAGGTCGATGCCGAGGTCGCGGGCGCGAGCGCGTACCGCAGGGGAGGCGAGAACCTGCGCGTGCGCGGCGGGCTCCTTTTCGGCGACTTCCGGCTCGACGCGCGGGGTAGGCGCTGGCTTCGCGGCTTCTGGTTCGCTTGCCGTGGCGGCGACTGGGATTTCCCTGGCTTGCTCGGGCGTCGCCTCGACGGCGCCGTCGGCAAGCGGCTGCTCTTCGGTGCTGTCCGCCGCTGTTTCTTCGGTCCGATCCGCGCCTTCGGTCTCGATAACCGCGAGCACGGCGCCGATCGACACCTGGTCGCCGACTTCGCCCGCCAGCTCGACCACCTTGCCGGCGACCGGGCTTTCCATCTCGACGGTAGCCTTGTCGGTCATCATGTCGGCGATCTGCTGATCTTCGCCGATCGTGTCGCCAACCTTGACGTGCCAGGCGACGATCTCCGCCTCGGCAATGCCTTCACCAATGTCGGGCAGCTTGAATTTATACAATCCCATCAGTCAGCCATGACCTTTCCAAGCGCCGTCTTGATGCGCTTCGGGCCGGGGAAATAGGCCCATTCATATGCGTGGGGGTAGGGCGTGTCCCAGCCGGTGACGCGCTCGACCGGGGCTTCGAGGTGATAGAAGCAGCGCTCCTGCACCAGCGCGACCAGCTCGGCGCCGAAGCCGCTGGTGCGCGGCGCTTCGTGCGCGACAAGACAGCGGCCGGTCTTCTTCACCGATTGCTCGATGGTGTCGAGATCGAGCGGGACGAGCGTACGCAGGTCGATCACCTCCGCGTCGATGCCCTGCTCCTCGACCGCGGCCAGGGCAACATGGACCATGGTGCCGTAAGCCAGAACGGTCAGGTCTTCGCCCTCGCGGACGACCGACGCCTTGCCGATCGGCACGGTATAATGGCCCTCGGGGACTTCGCTGGCGGGGTGCTTCGACCAGGGTCTTACCGGGCGATCGTGGTGGCCGTCGAACGGGCCGTTGTAGATGCGCTTGGGCTCGAAGAAGATGACGGGGTCGGGGTCCTCGATCGCCGCGATCAGCAGGCCCTTGGCGTCGTAAGGTGTCGAGGGGATGACGACCTTCAGCCCTGCGATGTGCGTGAACAGGCTTTCGGGCGACTGGCTATGCGTTTGCCCGCCGAAGATGCCGCCGCCGTAGGGCGTGCGGATGACCATCGGCATCGTCCACTCGGCCGCGGTGCGGTAGCGCATCTTGGCGACTTCGCTGACGATCTGGTCGTAGCCGGGGTAGATATAGTCGGCGAACTGGATCTCGATCACCGGCTTCAGGCCATAGGCGGCCATGCCGACCGCGGTGGAGACGATGCCGCCCTCGCTGATCGGCGCGTCGAACACGCGGGTCTTGCCGAATTCCTTTTGCAGGCCCTCGGTAACGCGGAAGACGCCGCCGAAATAGCCGATGTCCTCGCCGAACACGACGATGTCGTCGTCGGCGCGCATCATCACCTTGTGGGCGTCGTTGAGCGCCTGGATCATGTTGAGGGTCGGCATTATTCGCCTCCCTCAGCAAGCGCCTGCTCGCGCTGCTCGGCCAGATGCCAAGGCACGTCGGCATAGACGTCGGTGAACACCGAGCCGATGTCGTCCTTGCCCTGCTCCGGCAGGATGCCGAGTTTTTCGGATTCCTTCTGCGCGGCGCGGACGGCGGCATCGCATTCGGCGGTCATCGCGGCGTGCCGTTCCTCGTCCCACTCGCGGATCGCCAGCAAATGCGCCTTCAGCCGCTCGATCGGGTCGCCCAGCGGCCATAGCTTCGCTTCGTTGGTCGGCCGGTAGCCTGACGGGTCGTCCGACGTGGAATGACCCTCGGCGCGATAGGTGAAGAACTCGATCAGCGTTGGGCCGCCATTGGCGCGCGCACGCTCGGCCGCCCAATTGACCGCAGCGTATACGGCGAGCGCGTCATTGCCGTCGACGCGGAGCGTTGCAACGCCATAGCCCACCGCGCGCTGCGCAAAGGTGGCGCGCTCGGCGCCGGCGATGCCCGAAAAGCTGGAGATCGCCCACTGGTTGTTGACCACCGCCAGGATGACCGGCGCGTTGTATACGGCGGCGAAGGTCAAGGCGCTGTGGAAGTCGCCTTCTGCGGTCGCACCGTCGCCGACCCAGCCCATCGCAATGCGGCTGTCGCCCTTGATCGCCGCACCCATCGCCCAGCCGACGGCCTGCGGGAATTGCGTGGCGAGGTTGCCGGAGATGGAGAAGAAGCCGTGCGCCTTGTCCGAATACATGATCGGCAGCTGGCGCCCCTTCAACTTGTCGCCGCGGTTGGAGTAGATCTGGTTCATCATCTCCGTCAGCGGATAGCCGCGCGCGACGAGCAGCCCCTGCTGGCGGTAGGTCGGAAAATGCATGTCGTCCCGGTCGAGCGCCGTCTGGGCGGCGACGGCGATCGCCTCCTCGCCCGTGCACTTCATGTAGAAGCTCGTCTTCCCCTGCCGCTGCGAGCGGTACATGCGGTCGTCGAAGATGCGGACGGTGACCATGTCGCGCAGCATCTTGCGCAGGGTGTCGGGCGCGAGCTTGGGGTCCCATGGGCCGACCGCCTGATTGTCCTCGCCGAGCACCCGGACGAGTTGCGTCGCGAGCGGATGCGTATCCGCTGCGGCGGCCGTCGTATCGGGCCGTGCCGCGCTGCCGGCCGCAGGAACTTGAACCGAGGAAAAATCGGGCGTGTCGCCGGGGCGGAACGCGGGTTCGGGAACGTGCAGGGCAAGGCGCGGGGCGTTGCGGCGCAGTGATGGATCTTTGTCGCTCATATCTCTCCCGCGCCGCGCTTAGTCCGGACTCGGCGAAGCGGCAAATCTGGGAGACAAGGAGACTTTACATTTAAGCTGGCACCGCTTCGAATCAACTAGGCCGGGCCGCGAAACGAGGATATGGAGTGTGGCGTGGTAGATGGGTTGTTCGTGGCGGTATTCGTTGCGTTTATGGCTAGTTATTGTGTTGCCGTCGGCGAGATTCCAAGCAGGTGGCCCTTCAATCCAATCCGATCATCCGAAAGCCCGCGCAAGTTCTGGGGCATCATCGGCATGTGGTATGTGGTGAGCCTCTGTGGTCTGGCATACGCAATCATGTTCGCGGGACGATAATCCTCAACAGCGGAACAGTATTTATGCGCAAACTTGTCTTGGCATTGGCAATCGCGTCGGTCGCGGTAGCATCGCAGCCGGCGATGGCGGCGAGCAAAATTTACGTGATGCGCCATTTGCAAAAGGCTGATGGCAACGATCCGCCCTTGTCAGCCGAAGGCGCTGCCAATGCGCAGAAGCTCGTCACGATTCTCGGCAAGCGGAAAATCAAGGCGATCTTTGCGACGCCGACCAGGCGCGCGGTGGAAACCGGCCAGCCGCTGGCGAAGGCGCTCAAGCTGACCGTTGCCAGCTATGATCCGCGCGATCCGGCGGCGCTGAAGAAGGCGGTGGATGCGATCAAGGGCGCGGCGCTGATTATCGGGCACAGCAACACGGTGCCCGACATCGTCGCGCAGTTTGGCGGCGAGCGGGTGGGTCCGCTCGCCGACACGGACTATGGCACTGTCTTCATCGTGACGCCGGGCAAGACCAAGGTCGAGCGGATCGAGGTCGCGCCGAAGCGCTAGATCAATCTTCGTGGGGCACGCCGATGGTGAGGCCTTGCGAGTAGTTGCCGCCCGCCATTTGCTGGAACCAGAACGGCCGGGCGCGGAAGGTGCCGCCGGCGACCGCGTTGAGGTTGCTGTCGAGGAGCTGGCCGTTGATCATCGTGTAGCGGACGCTGATCGTGTTGTGGATGTCCTCCAGCGGGTTCTTGTCGAGCACGACGAGGTCGGCGAGCTTGCCTGGCTCGATCGAGCCGAGGTCGCGGTCGAGGCCGTGTGCGCGGGCGGGATTGATGGTGGCGGTGCGTAGCGCCTCCAAGTTGCTCATGCCACCGAGCGCCATGCCCCAGATTTCCCAGTGCGCGCCAAGGCTCTCGCGCTGGCCGTGCGCGCCGATCGAGACGGGGATGCCGAGGTCGCTGATCTGCTTCGCCTGGCGCGCGATATTCGGCAGATTGTCCTCGTCGTCCGGGATGATGGTCGGCCGGCGGGCGCGGGCGTCGACCAGGCCGCGCGGTGCCCATTTGGCCTCGATCGGCTCGGCCCAGGCGGGGTTATGCTGGTACCAGTGATATTCGCCGAATGGGCCACCGTAGGCGACGACGAGCGTCGGCGTCCACGCGGTCTTCGACCCGCGCCACAGCTGGATCACGTCATCGTAGATGTGCTGGACGGGCAGCGAGTGCTCGATGGTCGTGTGCCCATCGACGATCTGCGACATGTTCATGTTGAACAGCGAGCCGCCCTCGGGGACGACTTCCATCTGCAGCTGGCGCGCGGCCTCGATGATCATCTGGCGCTGCTCGCGGCGCGGCTGGTTGTAGCTCTTGACCGACCAGGCGCCGGACGCTTTCAGGCGGCGGAGATTGGTGACCGCGTCGTCGAGCGACCCGACCTCGACCATGAACGGCGTCTCGGCGCCGTAGAGGATGGTGCCGGTCGAGAACACGCGCGGGCCGAGCTGCTTGCCCGCCTGCTGAAGCTCGGACGAGGCGAACACTTCGTGCGTGTCGGCGGACGGATCGTGGATGGTCGTCACGCCGTGCGCGAGCGCGTTGAAGTAGACCCAGTTCTGGTCGGTCACGATCTGATCCGAGGCGTGCGGGCCATGCCAGTGCGCGTCGAAGAAGCCGGGTACGATGGTCTTGCCAGTGGCGTCGATGGTCTTCGCGCCGGCGGGGATCGCGACGCTGCCGGCGGGGCCGACCGCGGCGATGCGGTTGCCGTTGATGACGACGGTGCCGTTCTCGATCACGCTGTCACCGTTCATGGTGACGATGCGCGCGTTGGTCAGCGTGATGGAGCCGGATGCGTGCGGCGCGCTGGCGGTGAAACCGAGGTGCGTGATCGGTGGGACGGCGCCCGCCTTGGCGCCGTCGAAAGCGGCGAGGTCGACGCGGCGCGCGAACAGGTCCGCGCCTTGCGTCCAATAGAGCGTGCTGCCGTCGCCGGACCAGTGGAGATAGTCGCCGGCGTCGGCACTGACCCGCGTCTGCGGCAGCGCCTTGCCCTCGGCGGCGATGTCGATGGCGCGGCCGCTGCGCACGAACGGCATGACATAGGCCTGGTAGCGTTCGGTCCAGCCGAGGAACTGCTCATTGGGCGACAGCGCGAATTCGGCCGCGTTGGTGGCCTTGAGGTGGGTGATCGGCTCGGCGCCGGTGACGCCGACCGACTTGAAGACCTGGTTGTCGCCTTCCTGGTCGGCGAAGAAGACGCGCTCGCTGTCCTTGCCGAACTGGGGGAGCGAGCCACTCTTTGAGACGCGCTTGGGCTTTCCGCCGGCGAGGGCCTGGACGTAGATGCCTGGGTCGCGGCCCCATAGCGGAGTTGCGAGCTGGCCGTCGTTTCCCTTGCGATAGGCGATGAGGCGGCCGTCGGGCGACAAGGCGGGCTCGCGGTAATAGCCGGGCTCGGTGGTGACGGTGCGCCCGGTGCCGCCCGCGGCGCCGACGACCTTGATCGCGCCGGCCTTGTCGTCGTCCCACGTGACGTAGGCGATCTGGCGGCCGTCACGCGACCAGACCGGATAGGCTTCGCGCTCATCGGCGCGGGTCAGGCGGCGCGGGGGTGAATTGCCGGCGACGTCCTTGATCCAGAGGTTGCCGAGCGCTTCGTAGACCACTCGGCGGCCGTCAGGGCTGGTGTGCGCGAAGCGGGCCATCTTCACGTCGAAGCTGTCCTGCCCGATGCGCTTGTCGACGTGCACCGCGTCCTCGACGAAGCGCGAGCCGGCGACGTGGAAGGGGATATCAGTGATGGCGCCGCTGGCAACGTCGATGCGGTGGATGCGGCCGCCGGCCCAATAGACGATCGACTTGTTGTCCGGCGTCCAGCTGATCCCCGGATATACGTTATGGATCGCCCAGGTTTCCTGCATGTCGCGCTCGAGCTGGTCGGTCAGCGCCGAGATGCGGCCCGATGCGATGTCGAGCAGCATGAGGTTGGACTTGCCGCGCACGCGGCGGACGAAGGCGAGCGTCTTGCCATCGGGCGACGGGGTCGGGCGAACCGCGCCGCCGGGGCCGGTGACGTACGGCTCGATCTCGCCGGTCTGCCGGTCGAGCCGCTGGATAACGTAGATCTGGCCGTTGACGTCCTTGCTGTACTGGAAAATCTCGCCGGGCGTCGCGTCGTCGGAGAAGTAGAGATAGCGGCCGTCGGGCGAGAAGGCGGGCTCGTTGGTGTCCTTCTGCTTCGTGCGCGCCTTGGTCATCTGCACGCCGCCGCCGACGCCGCTGCGGTGGTAGAGCCACATCTCGCCGGCGCCGAGCGAGCGCGACGAGGTGAAGTGCTTGCGGGCGACGAGGAAGTTGCCGTCCGGCGTCCAGTCGGCGCCGTTGAGGAGGCGGAAGGTCTCCTTGGTGATCGCGCGCGGGTTGGAGCCGTCGCGGTTCATCACCCAGATGTTGTCGCCGCCGCCGCGGTCCGAGGTGAAGCTGATCTCGCGGCCGTTGGGCGAGTAGCGCGGCTGCATTTCCCAAGCGATGCCGGTGGCGATCGGGCGCGCTTCGCCGCCGGTGATCGGCATGACATAAATGTCGCCGAGCAGGTCGAAGGCGATCTCGCGGCCGTCGGGCGAGACGTCGAGGTTCATCCAAGTGCCCTGATTGACGTTGATCGGCACGTCGTGGCCAGGTCCGTGGCGCGCGCTGACGTCCCACTTCTGGTCCTTCTTGCCGCCGGTCGGGGCGGAGGCGATGCCCGGCGGCTGGGCCTGGGTCATCGGCTCGGCGGCGCCGGGTTGCAGCAGGGGCGGCGCGACGGGCGGGGTCGGCGCGGGCTGGGCGCCAAGCGGCGCGGACGCGAGCATCGTGGCGACGAGCAGCAGCGAACGGATTTTCATGATGAGACCCCCTGATCAGGGGAGGATGTGTGGCCAGCCGCGTGCCGGAAGGCAATGGCCGGCGACACCGTTGGTCGAACGGACATAGCTGCTGGTTGACCCGGCGACCGGAAAGCCGGTAGCCGCTGCCGCATGGCCGACACTCAGACCGACACCCCGCCCGACCGCCTCTCGCTCGATCCTCGGAGCGAGCATTATGACGAGGCGCTGCTCAGTCGCGGGGTTGGCATCAAGTTCAACGGTCAGGAAAAGACCAACGTCATCGAATATAGCGTGTCCGAGGGATGGATCCGCGTCGCGGCCGGCAAGAGCCGCGACCGGTTCGGACAGCCGATGACGATCAAGCTAAAGGGCGAAGTCGCCCCTTATTATGAAGACGCGGGCGCCGCTCAGGACGGCGACGCCTCCGAGGAATAGCCGTCGCCGCGACGGCGGTCGCGGAACTTCCGGAAGGCCCAGCCGCCAAGCGTGATCGCCGCCAGGGCGGGAAAGCTGCGCCGTGCCAGCGCGGCCGCGCCATAGCCGATGATTGCGCCCTTGGTGCCGCGGTTCGGACCGGCCAGCTTTTCGCCCAGCCACGCGCCTGCAAGCTTACCCAACATCACTACACTCCTTCGTAAAACTGCTTTGCGGTTCGACGCGCCGGGTGCGGTGAATGTTCCCAACCATTGCGTGGGATTCGCCACCAACTGTTGGTTGGGAAATTCCGCCACCCAACTCGCTGACAGATGATTTTCCGCAGATTTCCGGGATTGGCACGCTCCTTGATTAGCATGATGCATCGAGCCGCACAGCAAACGCGGTCGAGAAAAGGGAGATTACCAATGTCGTCGCAGTCGCAATTCACCCGCACCCTTACGGCGCTGGCCGCCGCGCTCTTCATGAGCACGATCGCCATCGGTGCTGCCGTCGGTCCGGCCCAGGCGAATGCCAACCCTGTGAAAGTTTCCATCAATGCCTGAACTTGAGATCCTCGAAGCCAAGGTCCCTGCACGCACGCCTCGCCTGATCGAGGTCGAGAGCGCGCCGAACAGCGGACGTTTTGCCCCGGTTGCCGGTTGGCTCAACGGCCCCGTGTTCAGCCGCGCTCGCGACATCTTCGCGGCGAACATGGCGGACCTGCTGGACCGCGCCGAGGATCCCGCCCGGATGATCCGCATGATCATCCTGGAGATGGAAGAGACTTTGGTCGAAGTTCGCGCCACCGCGGCCCGATCGATCGCCGACATCAAGGAGATGCGGCGCGCGGTCAGCCGGCTGGACGACCTGCAGGCCGACTGGACCGGCAAGGCCGAGCTGGCGCTGAGCAAGGACCGTGAGGACCTGGCCAAGGCAGCGTTGGTCGAGCGGCAGAAGGCGGGCGAAATGGCCGACGGCATCCGCAGCGAGCTGAACGACATGGAGCAGGTGCTGCGCGGCTACGAAGCCGACATCGCCAAGCTTCAGGGCAAGCTCCGCGAAGCCCGCGCTCGCCAGAACGCGATCGCCGCGCGGTTCGAAAGCGCGGTGACCCGCGCCAAGGCCCGCGAGCTGATGCACGGCAGCCGCACCGCGGACGCCTTCGCCAAGTTCGAGCTGCTCGAGCGCCGCGCCGACTTCGCCGAAGGGCGTTGCGATGCGCTGGGGATCACCAGCCTCGAAGACGAAATCGACCAGCTGAAAGCCGACGAGAAGATCGGCGCCGAGCTGGAAGCCATGAAAGCGGCGCTGAAAAGCCGCGCGAACTGAAAAAGGAAAAGGGGATTATGACGATGGCCCGCTACCCATATTCGCTCGACCGCAAGGACGCGAAGATCGCCGGCGTTGCGTCGACGATCGGGGCGATGACCGGCGTGGATCCGACGTTCGTCCGCCTGGGCTTCGTCGCCCTGGCCATCTTCGTCAGCTTCAAGCTGACCCTGATCGCCTACGCGGCGGCCGGCATCTACCTGGTCATGCAGAAGCGCAAAGCGGACCGCACTGACCGCCGGATGAGCGACTTCGACCGGATGGATGAGGTCGCCCGCCGCCGCAGCCCGACGGTGCACGCGATGCGCACCGAGCTGGACGAGACCGACCGCCGCCTGATGGCGATCGATCATCACATCAACAGCCAGAACGATGAGCTGGCGCGCGAGATCGAAGCGCTCCGGCAGGAGGAAAAGTGATGGAACTGCTGAGCATGGCCGTGATTGCCGCAAGCGGATTGACTGGCGTTGCCGCCGCCAGCTGGGCGGGGCTCAAGGCCTGGGGCGGCTGGCTAGAGCTGAAGAAGCTGGAGCTGGCGCATACGGTGGGTGACCGCGCCCTCCCGCCAGCGACCGGGCGGATCGAGATGGCGGACCTGCGCGAACGCGTCCGCAAGCTCGAAGCGATCGCCGCCGGCATCGATATCTAAGGCATCAGTCCCCAGCGCGCCGCCGCTTCCTGGCGCGCAACCCGGTGGCCCGGCGGAAACGCCGGGCCACTCTCCGTTTAGAAGCCTAGCCGCGCGGTGAGACGGATGTCGCGTCCGGCGAGCGGGGCATAATCTTTGAGGTCGCTGGCATGTCGCCGCGCTTCGACATCGAAAATGTTGTTGGCGGTCAGCGATAAGGTCAGCTCCGGGTTGGCGGCATAGGGGTGCCAGTCGAACGACGCATTGACGAGCGTGTAGCCGGGCGTCGTCGTTTCGTTTGGTGCGGCCTTGTTCTGCGACGAGGTGCGCTCGACTTCGATGCGTCCGTCGACCTGGCCGCGCGTGCCGGTCAGGCCGGCCAGGACGCGGAAGGGGGGAATTTCGGGCGCATTGCCGAAGCCCTTGATCTTCGCACGCACCGCGTCGGTGGTGATTTCACCGCCCCAGTCGATGCCGAGCGCCTTGCCGAACTTGACATCGCTCTCCAGCTCAAAGCCGTAATATTTCGCCTTGCCCTGGAGGTGATCGTAAACCGGCAGGCCGTCCTCGATCGCGCCGGTCGGCGCCTGGAAGATGAAGTTGGAGAAGCGGCTGTAATAGACGCTGCCCTGGATGTGCACCGGTCCCACGGTGCGGTGCAGGCTGAGTTCCGCGCCGTTGCTCCGTTCCAGCTTCAGGTTCGGGTCCCCGATGATGAACTGTTCGCTGCCCCCGTGCGGGCCGAAGGCATATAGCTCGCCGATCGAGGGGGCCCGTTCGCTGTGCGAGATCGACAGGCCTGCGCGCCATCCCGGCAGGAATTCGTAGTTCGCGCCGACGGAACCGGACACCGCAGTGAATTTTCGGCTGAACGGGACGGTGCCGACGAGGCTGTTTGAGCCTGCGTCCGCCACCAGGCCTGCGATCAGGGGGTCGGATTTCGCCGTCAGGTCTGCGAAGTCGACGCGGCCGGCGGCTTCCAGCCGCACCTTGCCCGCCTCGATCGACTGGACGGTGAACAGGCCGACGTTCTTCTTACGGCTGTCGGGAAGATACTTCTCGTCGCCGCGGATGCGCGCGTCCTGGCTGAGATACTGGACACCCGTCGTGCCGCCCCAACCGCCGCGCTCGGTCTGCACGAGGTCGGCGCGCATTTCGCCGCCGTTGGAATAAAATCGTGTCCCGACCGCGCCGCTCGGATCGAGTTCGGCGTGATGATATTTGGATAAGCCGCCGCGGAATTCGAACAGCTTGAAGAAGCCGCCAATCGGGGCGTTCACGCGCGCGTCGAGGCGGTTTTGGTGCGCATCGATCGTTGGCGCTTCGGCTTCGACCGCAGGGTCGAGCGAGAAGCGGATCGGCACGCCGTACTTTGAGTCGTGGTGGCTGACGGACAGTCCGACGTTCCAGTCGCCGTCGACGTAAGCCACGCCGGCGGCGGCATCATCCGTGCGTCCTGAGGTATTGGGCAATTTGCCCTTGAGATCGGCCAGCGCGCGGATGTCCGGATCGGTGCTGGCGAGCGCCTGCTTGCGCAGCGGCTCGGACAACAAATACCCGCCAACGTGCAGATCGTCATATTTGGAATAGGCGCCGTCGACGTGGGCGACGAACTTCTTGCCGAGCGGGGCGTCGATGCCGGCGTTGGCTGAGCGCTCATTCGCTGCGCTGCCGTAGTTGAGCAGCACGTCGCCATCGACCTCATCCGGGTGGCGGCGCGGGATACGGCCGTCGATCACGTTGACGACGCCGGCGACGGCCGACGGTGCGTAGAGCAATGCCCCCGGTCCGTGCAGGACCTCGATGCGTTCTGCCGTGAGCGGATTGATCGTGACGGCATGGTCGGGGTCGGACGCTGACAGGTCGAGGCTGCCGATGCCGTCGACAAGGATTGGAGCGCGCTCACCCTGCTCGCCGCGGAGGATCGGTCGCGACGATGATGGCCCGAAGCTGCTTGCGCTGACGCCGGGAAGATCGGCCAGTGTGTCGCCGATGCTGGGCTTCAAATCGTGAGCCAGCTCTTCCGCATCAAGCACTGACACATTGCCGAGCACGTCTCCGGCGCGGCGCTTGGTGCCGGTGATGACGATCGCCTGATCTTCGTCTTCATGTGCGCCGGCAGCGGTCCCTGGTGTCGGTGGCGCTTCGTCGGCGGCTCCGGCGCCGCCATGGTCTCCGTGGTCCACGATCGCCGCGGTGGCCGGGGCCGAGGCTTGCTGAGCTATTGCGGTGGCGGGAACGAAAACGGCTGCCGTGGTCAGCAGCCCGATTGGCAATTTCATGATGATCCTGTCGCGGGGTTTCGTCGCGGCTAGAGCGAATGATATATTATCGCAAGGTGAACGGTTGGTGAAATGTGCCTGCTTTTCGATAAGCGGTGGTTTGAGTTTCGCGGCGGGGCTCGGCTAGGGTCGAGGCATGGCGCACGACCATCACCATCATCATGCGCCAGCGCAGCCCGGCAAAGCGTTCGCTATCGGCATCGGGCTGAACACGGCGTTCGTAATCATCGAGGCCTTTTACGGCTTCTACGCCAATTCGATGGCCCTCGTGGCCGACGCCGGTCACAATCTGTCGGACGTGCTAGGCCTAGTGGTCGCCTGGGCCGGTGCAACGATGGCGCGCAAGTCCGCGACGCCGCGGTTCACCTATGGGCTCAAGAAGGCGTCCATTTTGTCGGCGCTGATCAATTCGCTGTTCCTGCTCGTTGCGGTGGGCGCGATCGGCGCCGAGGCGATACGCCGGCTGTTCCATCCATCGAACACCAATGGCGAATATGTGATCGCGGTCGCGGCCGTCGGCATCGTCATCAACGGACTGACCGCCTGGTTCTTCTCCAAGGATCAGCACGGCGACATCAATGTCCGCGGGGCTTACCTGCACATGCTGTCGGACGCTTTGGTGTCGCTGGCCGTCGTCTTCTCGGGCTTCGTCATCCTGTGGACAGGGCAGCGCTGGGTCGACCCGGTGATGAGCCTCGCCGTTGCCGTCGTCATCCTGTGGGGCAGCATCGGCCTGCTCAAGGAATCGGTGTGGATGTCCCTGGCCGGCGTTCCGAGCGGCATCGACACGGATGAGGTAGAAGCCGCGCTGGCCGAGTTGCCCGGTGTCGCGGACGTGCATCACGTGCACATCTGGCCGCTAAGCACGACCGAGACGGCGCTGACGGCACATATGGTTCAGCCTTCGGGCTCGGCCGACGAGCTGATCAACGCAGCGCAGCACATGCTGCACCATCGTTTCCACATCGAACATTGCACCCTGCAGGTTGAGCGCGGGCACGCGGGCGGCGGGAATTGCGAGACGGAGGATTGTTAGGGTGAATGTCACGCATCTCGAATGCTCGCTGACCGGTGAGCGCTACGAAGCCGGGCATGTCCACAATCTGTCGCGCGCGGGGAAGCCGCTGCTGGTGCGGTACGATCTCGAAGCGGCAAAGCGGGCGCTGACGCGCGAGGATGTGGCAGCGCGTGAGCCAGGCATGTGGAAGTGGCGCGAGTTGCTACCGAACGATGGCGCCCCGGTCAGCCTGGGCGAGATCGAAACGCCGATTGTTGCGTTGCCGAATATTGCGGCAAAAGCGGGCGCTTCCAATCTGCTCGTCAAGGATGAGGGGCGGCTGCCGACCGGATCGTTCAAGGCGCGCGGGCTGGCGATGGCGGTCACGATGGCGCGCCAGTTCGGGGTCGAGAAGATTGCCATGCCGACCAATGGCAATGCCGGTGCGGCGCTGGCGGCTTACGGCGCGCGGGCGGGGATCGAGACGGTGGTGATCTGCCCCGCCGAAACGCCGGAAATCAATGTCACCGAGACCGCCGCCTATGGCGCTCGGGTCTATGTCGCCGATGGGCAGATCGACGAATGCGGCGCGCTGGTCGGGAAGGGCGCGGCTGCCGGGCTGTGGTTCGACTGCTCGACGCTGAAGGAGCCGTATCGCCTCGAGGGCAAGAAGGTGATGGGCTTCGAGCTCGTCGAACAGCTCGGCTGGGAAGTCCCGGACGCGATCTTCTACCCGACCGGCGGCGGCACCGGTTTGATCGGCATGTGGAAGGCATTCGATGAACTGGAAGCGGTCGGCCTGATCGGATCGAAGCGGCCGCGCATGTATGCGGTGCAGGCCGAAGGCTGCGCGCCGATCGTCCGCGCCTTCGAGCAGGGCAACGAGTTCGCGGAGCGGTGGGAGCATGCGGCGACCGTCGCCACGGGCATTCGCGTGCCGAAGGCGGTCGGCGACTTCCTGATCCTGCGCGCGGTGCGCGAGAGTGGCGGCGCCGGCATTGCGGTGGCGGAAGATGCTATCCAGCAGGCGGTTGAAGATGCGGCGCGGGACGACGGGTTTCTGCTCTGTCCGGAAGGCGGCGCGGTGCTCGCGGCGTGGCGCAAGGCGCTGGGCGCGGGCTTGATCGGCAAGGACGAGCGCGTGCTGCTTTTCAACTGTGCCAACGGCAACAAATATCCGCTCCCGGACCGGTCGAAGACGCTGAAGCTGGCGGAAGCGGACCCGGCCGCGCTCTAGTTCAAGGGCGCGCGCGAATTCGCGGAGCCCAGAAACGAGTAAACCCCGCCAACCGAAGTTGGCGGGGTTCCATGTTTCTTTGACCGAAGTCTCCGAAACACAGTCTCTGTTTAGCAGGGATTCGGACGCTGGCGAGTCATATTCGCAGTCGAGCACACGGTATCTGAGGGCGAATCGGTGGATAAGCCTGTGAATCCTGCCGCGACTCGGGAATCTGCGACCGAAATGCGAGTCCGGCGTTCCCGTCCCATGGCCAAGACCCTGCGAATCGCGAGCTACAACATCAACGGCATCAACTCTCGATTTGCGGTGCTCGAGCGCTGGCTGAAGGAGTTTCAGCCGGACATCGTCGGCCTGCAGGAACTCAAGTGCACCGACGACGCCTTTCCGGCGGCGGCGATCGAGGCGCTCGGCTATTCCGCGATCTGGCATGGCCAGCGCGCGTGGAACGGCGTGGCATTGCTGTCGAAGGTGGGAAGGCCGGTGGAGACGCGGCGCGCATTGCCGGCCGATCCGAACCTTGAGCAGAGTCGCTACATCGAGGCCGCGATCTGCGGCATTCTCGTCGGCAACATGTATGCCCCCAACGGCAATCCGCAGCCGGGGCCGAAGTTCGACTACAAGCTGGCCTGGCTCGACGCGCTCAAGGCGTATGCCCAGGATTTGATCGACGGGGAAGTACCCGCGATGCTGATCGGCGATTACAACATCATCCCTACTGACGAGGACGTCTACAAGCCGGAACGGTGGAAAAAGGACGCCTTGTTCGCGCCTGCCGCCCGCGAGAAGTTTCGCGAGCTGGTCGAACAGGGATGGACCGACGCGCTGCGGAAGACGCATCCGGACGAACGGATCTATACCTTCTGGCATTACTGGCGGAATTCGTTCGAGCGGGATGCCGGCATCCGCATCGACCATGCGCTGCTTAGTCCGCCACTGGCCAAGAAGCTGAAGAAGGCTGGCGTCGATCGCACGCCGCGCGGCTGGGAGAAGACCAGCGACCACGGGCCGATGTGGGTCGAACTCAAGCTTTGAGAGTCTGGCCGCGAGAAGTCGCTGGGCCCATAAACGCGTAAACCCCGCCAACCGAAGTTGGCGGGGTTCCATGTTTCTTTGACCGAAGTCTCCGAAACACAATTTTCTAAATAGCCGAAAGGGCCGTTCGTTCCAGCGGATTCGTACGCGCCACTGCAGATAACTGTGCGTGGATCGGTGCGCGACTCTGTGGATGATCTGGAAAAATGGTGCCGGCTGAGGGATTTGAACCCCCGACCTTCGGTTTACAAAACCGCTGCACTACCACTGTGCTAAGCCGGCGCCGCGCGCCGTTTGCTTCATGAGGCGGCGAACGTCCAGCCCTTCAGACCGCGGTGCCGACGAGTCGGCCGATGCCGGCCGTTACCGCCATCGCCGCAGCGCCCCAGAAGGCGACTCGCAGCATGGCCTTGCCGATCGGTGCATCGCCGGCCTTCGCGCCGACCGCGCCGAGGATCGCGAGGAAGATCAGCGATGCGACCGACACGGCTACGATCATCGGCTGGCCGGTCGGGGACAACCAAGCGGCAGCCAAGGGGAGTGCGGCTCCAGTCGTGAACGTCAACGCGGAGGTAATCGCGGCCTGGATCGGGCGGGCCGTGGTCACGTGCGTGATGCTGAGCTCATCCCGCGCATGCGTGCCCAGCGCATCATGGACCATCAACTGCGTGGCAACCTTGTCCGCAGTCTCCTGATCGAGGCCGCGTCCGCGATAGATGTTGGCCAGTTCGGCATGTTCGAACGCCGGGTTCGCCTTAAGCTCCGCTTCCTCGCGCCGGAGATCCGCAGTCTCGGTGTCCGCCTGCGAACTCACCGACACATATTCGCCGGCAGCCATCGACATGGCGCCCGCCACAAGGCCGGCGACCCCTGCGAGAAGAATCTCGCTCTTGCCCGAAGCGGCGGCGGCGACGCCGACGATCAGGCTGGCGGTCGAGACAATGCCGTCGTTGGCGCCGAGCACTGCGGCGCGCAGCCAGCCGATGCGTTCGACCTGATGCCGCTCCGGGTGAAACTTCGTCTCGTCCATGGTCACCTCGCGTCGAGATAGCGCCTCAAGTCACGCCGAATGTCCAGCCTTCGGCTTCTGCAATTGCGGGTGTCAGGCCGTCCGGATCGAACGCACGAGGCTCGGTTTGGGCAAGCTGGCGCATGCCCGCGGCGGTGACTAGCGCATCGGTTTGATGATCGTTCGGCTCGAAGCGCAAGCGGGCGGGCGGACTGCCGAGACCCTTCAGCGCGAGGTTGAGATCAGCGCGGCTGCGAAGCTTCACGCCAGTCAGCCCGGCGCGGCGAAGATATATCCGCGTATAAATCTCGACGATGGCGCTGCGTCCGGCCGGCAGCGGGTCCATTGGCCAAATCGCCACCTTGCCGTCGAGACGATGGAGAAGGCGCATTCCTGCGAAGCTGGCCTTGGCGACCTGCGCGGCGCCGATGGCATCATAAGCGCTGGCCGTCTTGCGCCCGCCCTGCGCGTTCAGGCGCGCGTCGCATTGGCGAAAGCGGACGAAGTCGGCCTTCACTCCATCGGCGATACCGAAATAGAAATGACGGCGATGTGCGAGTTCCAGGAAGCTCGCGGCGCCGAGGTCCTCGTCATCGCAACGATGATCGACATAGGCCCAGAATTCGCGCGCGGTCTTCGGCACATCGGGCTCGCCAATGAGATATTCCCCGCGCTCGACGATGGGTGGAGCGAAGCTGAAGTCGAAGCCAAACAGCGTCGGCTCCTTCGCCGCCTGCCGCAGCAGCCAGTCGGCAACTTCGACGCGCGACCAGACATGCCCGGGCCGGATCAGCCGCGGCGCGGCATCGCCCCGCGCTTCTGCGATGGCGATGCCCTTGTGCCGTTTGCCCTTCGCGCCGGACCAATCGATCGCGACGTAGGCGGAAAAACGGTTCACTTCTTCTTTCGCGGCCGCGCCTTGGGTTTCGCCGCAACCCAATCTCTGGCGCGTTCGATCGTTTCGCGAACCCGCTCGTCGTCGGCGCTGTTGTAACGGACAAGAACGGCGTCCCAGCCTTCGTAGTGCGAGGTCTGCCAGAAGGTGTCGGGGTCAGTTTCCTTCAGCAGTTCTATCGTGCCACGGTCGATTGCGAGCACGAACGACGTGTCTGGTTCATGGCCGGTAGACAGAAAGCTGCGGCCGCTTGCGGTCGCCTTGACCGCTGGGCGGCCGTAGCTGGCTCCCAATTCGGTGCCTGGCAGGGTCAGCGCAAAGGCAACCGCATCATCCCAGGTCATCAGACCAGCGGCGGCTGCTCGTCGGACGGCGGCGGCGTGCTGCGCAGACGCTTCGGCGGCGCTGGGCGAACCGGCGGCGGTCCCTGATCGGTCCATTGCTCGAGCATCCGTGCGGCGGCGTCACGCCCACCGAGCCCGAACGCAATCGCCGTGGCCACAGCTGCCGAGCCGAGGATCAGGCCGAACGCCATCATCACGATCTGGTCAGCCAGGCCCATGAAGGTCAGGCCGATCGCCGTAAACAACGCAATGATCGCGTAGCGGACGACCGTCTGGGCATAGCCGCCTTCGCCGGTGCCGCTGCCGACGAGGTTGGCGATGATCCGCGCGAGGAAGATGCCGACGACGATGATCAGCGACCCGAAGATGACCTTGCCGCCAAGCTCGGTCACCTGCGCGAGGAAGATGGCGATCGTTCCGCCGCCAAGCTGCTTGGCCGCTTCGATCGAGGCGGCGAGGATGATCGCGACCATCGCGATGTTGGCGACGATCCGCGAGGGGAAGGCGCTCGCGGGAAGGACGCCGGTCGAGCGGATTGCGTCGTCGAAGCCGGTTGGCGGCAGGATGGCTTCGATGATCGTCTTCAGGAACCGTGCCGCGACGAAGGCTATGCCGATCCACAGCGCTGCCGCGAGGACGCGAGGGATCGCGGCCAGGATCTCGTTGAGCATGGTGATCGCCGGGCCGGAAATGGCCTCGACTCCCAGAACCTGCAGCGCCGCGATGGCGACGGGAATGATGATCAGGGCGTAGACAAGCACACCACCCGCACGGGCAAGGCTGGCGCGGGTCGATCCGGGCGTCGTGCCGGCCGGAACCGCGTCCGGCGAGGTGCGGACGGTGCCTTCGGTCGAGCCGATACCGACGCGCGCAAGCAGTCCGTCGACGTTCGCGGCGATAAGCACCGTTTCGGTCAGTCGGCGCACGATCCGCGCGACGATCAGGCCGATGAAGAAGATAAGCCCGGCGCCGATCAGCTTGGGCAGGAAGGCGAAGATCGCCGTCACCAGCTCGTTGATGGGTGCGAGGATTTGCGCGAAGCCGAGGAACTGCAGGGCGGCCAGAATGCCGACCAGCCAGATGATCAACTTGGCTATGGTGCCCAGCTGATGGCCGACGGTTTCATCGGGCGAGCCGGTCATGTGCTTGCGGAGCGCCGGCGTGCGGTCGATCGCTTTCTGGATGATCCATTTGACCGTGCGCGCGACGATGTAGGTCGCGATCAGGATCAGGATGGCGATCAGGATCTTGGGGCCCCAGTTCATCATCTGGGCCTGCCAATAGGCGCTGGTGTCGTACATGGCGGTGCTCCCTCCGGAATGCGTGCGCGGTTAACCCGCGTCATCTTCGCTTTGTTGCAATTGCTGTCGCCGTTGCTGCCAATAGTCCAGCCGCTCTTTCACCCGAGCCTCGAAGCCGCGGTCGGTCGGCTGGTAAAATTGCTGCGGCTCCATTTCTTCGGGCCAGTAATCCTGGCCTGAGAAACCCTCGTCCGCATCATGATCGTAGGCATAGCCTTTGCCGTAGCCGACATTCTTCATCAGCTTCGTCGGCGCGTTGAGGATGTGCATCGGCGGCATCAGCGAGCCAGTATCCTTGGCGCTCCGCCATGCCGACTTCTGCGCCACGTAGGTCGCATTCGATTTGGGTGCCGTCGCCAGATAGAGGCACGCCTGCGCGATGCCGATCTCGCCCTCGGGCGAGCCGAGGAAGTCGTACATGTCCTTGGCGGCCAGGCATTGCACGAGTGCGTTGGGGTCGGCCATGCCGATGTCCTCCACGGCCGCGCGGGTCAGCCGGCGCAGCAAGTATAGCGGCTCCTCTCCGGCGACGAGCATCCGCGCAAGATAATATAGCGCGGCCTGCGGATCGGAACCGCGGATGCTTTTGTGCAGCGCGGAGATGAGGTTGTAATGACCCTCGCGATCCTTGTCGTAGACGGGCACGCGGCGGTTGAGCAGGTCGCTGAGCTCGGCCGGAGCGAGCGGCTGCTCAAGCTCGACGGAGAAAAGGGTCTCGACCTGATTGAGAAGAAAGCGACCGTCGCCGTCGGCACTGGCGATCAGCGCATCGCGCGCTTCAGCGGTGACTGGCAGCGCGCGGTTCTCGAGCGTTTCGGCGCGCTTCACCAGTTCGTCGAGCGCGGCATGATCGAGCCGGCGGAGGATGAGAACCTGGCAGCGCGACAGGAGGGCCGCGTTGATCTCGAAGCTCGGATTTTCGGTCGTCGCACCGACCAGCGTCACGGTGCCGTTCTCAACGAACGGCAGGAAGCCGTCCTGCTGGGCGCGGTTGAAGCGGTGGATCTCGTCGACAAATAGCAGCGTGTGCTGCCCGGCCCTGGCGGCGGTCTGCGCTTCGGCGAACACCTTCTTCAGGTCCGCGACGCCTGAGAACACCGCGGAGATGGCGACGAACCGCATGCCGACCGCGCCGGCGAGCAGCCGCGCGATCGTCGTCTTGCCGGTGCCGGGCGGCCCCCACAGGATCATCGACGCCAGCCGGCCCGCCGAAACCATCCGGCCGATGGCGCCTTCAGGGCCCGTCAGATGCTCCTGTCCTACAACTTCGCCGAGTGTTCTCGGCCGTAGCCGGTCGGCGAGCGGTGCGCCGGCCTGCGTCGCTTCCGCCTCGCGTTGCTGCAGTTCTTCGTCGGCAAACAGGTCGGCCATCGGCCTTTCCCATAGGCCCCGCACGAAAATATGCACAAGGCGCCTTGTCGAAGATGTTACTAAGATATATCTAAGCTACATCAAAAGGAGAAACATCGATGCGACATCGTCATCATGGGTGCGGCCCGCGAGGCCGGTTCGAAATCAATCTGCCTGAAGGCCTGATGGCCATGCGGGGCGGACGCGGGTGGCAAGGCAGCTGGGGTCCGTTCAACTTCGACTTCGGCGACGAAGGCGGCCCGGGTGGACGCGGCCGGGGTCGGCGTGCCCGGCGCATGTTCGAAGGCGGCGAACTGCGGCTGGTGCTGCTCAAGCTGATCGCCGACGAGCCGCGCCACGGCTACGACCTCATCCGCGCCATCGAGGAACTCACCGGCGGCGAATATGCGCCCAGCCCCGGCGTGGTTTATCCAACGCTCACCCTGCTGCAGGACATGGGGCTGATCGAGGAAGCGCCAGGCGAGGGCGCGCGCAAGCCCTTCCAGATCACCAGCGAAGGTCGGGCGCATCTCGAAGAGCGCGCGGAAGAAATCGAGGGGCTGCTTGCCCGCCTTGGCGATCTCAAGCCGGCTGAGGGATCGAACGCCGGGCCGGCCATCGGCCGCGCGGTGAAGAATTTGATGACCGCGCTCCGCCATCGTGTTGGCCGCGACGGGCTCGACGATGATCTGCTGCACGAAATTGCGGCGATCCTGGACGAAGCGGCCCAGCGCATCGAACGCGTGAAATAGCTACTTTCCGGTGATCCGCGTCAGGCGCTCACGTTTCACGATGGCGTGCTTGTAGGCACGGATCACCGCTGAATTGATCGTGTCCCAGTCCATCGTCTTGGCATATTCGAGCCCGGCCTGACCGTGGCGGTGCCGCAATTCGGGATCTTGCGCATAGCCCGCGAGGGCAGCGGCAAATTCCTCCGGCTCGGTCCCGTCGACCAGGGTTCCCGTCCGCCCCGGCTGCACAATATTGGTGGCACCGCTCGACTCTGCGGCAAGGACCGGCAGCCCGCAGGCCATTGCTTCCAATGTAACGTTGCCGAATGCTTCGGTAATGCTCGGATTCAGCAGCAGGTCGGAGCTTGCCAATGCCCGCGCAAGGTCGGTTCCGGTCTGTTCGCCTAGGAAAATGGCCTGCGGGAGTTGCTCCGCGAACCACGGGCGGGCCGGGCCTTCGCCGATCACCAGTACGCGATGCTTCAGGCCGAGCGGCTCGAACGCATGGATCGCATCCGCGAAGACGTCGAGCCCTTTCTCCATGACCACCCGGCCGAGAAAGGCGATGACCATCTCGTCGTCGGCAATGCCGAGCGAGCGTCGCCATGCCATGTCGCGGCGTTCGGGATTGAACTGCTCACGGTCGATACCGCGCGTCCACATCGCGATGTCGCGGTTCATCCGCTGCGCGCGGAGGATCGCCGCGGTCGATTCCGCGGGGGCCAGCACCACCTCGCAGCGATGATAGAAGCGCCGCATCAGCCCGCGCGCGAGCGGCTCCAGCGCCTGCAGATGATAATAAGCAAGGTAGGTGTCGAAGCGGGTGTGAACCGAGGCGACCACCGCGATCTTGCGCTTCCGCGCCCAGCTTACCGCGCGATGCCCCGAGATGTCGGGGCTGGAAACGTGCACGACGTTGGGATTGAATGCTTCGAGGTCCCGTTTCACCCGCGGCGTCAGCCATAGCGGAAAGCGATATTCCTCACGACCCGGGATCGGTACTGCGGGGACATCGACAAGGTCGCCCGTTGCCGGAAAGGCCGGATGCTCGACCATGGGCGAATAAACGCGCACCTGCACGCCTTGCCGCAACAGGTACCCGACCAGCCGGTTGAGCGCCTGGTTGGCGCCGTCGCGGACGTAATTGTAATTGCCCGAAAACAGGGCCACGCGGAGGTCGCTGGCATGCACGGCGGCGGGATGTAGGAGTTTCTTGTGGGCGTCAAATACGGGTTGCCGCCGATCGCCGCGCCGGACGCCCGCCTCTTCATCCTCGGTAGCCTGCCGGGCGATGCCTCGCTCGCCGCCCGTCATTATTATGCGCATCCGACCAACCAGTTCTGGCGGCTGCTTGGACAGGCGCTCGGTGAGGATCTCCATGCTCTCAGATATGACCACCGGCTGGCGCGGCTGCGCGAGCGACAAATCGGCTTGTGGGATGTCGTCGCGTCGGCCAGCCGGCCTGGCAGCCTCGACCAAGCCATCCATGACGCTCAGCACAATCAGATCGCGCATCTGCTGACCGATTACCCGCAACTCCGCGCGATCGCCTTCAACGGGGCGGCATCGTCGACCATAGGACGCAGATTGATTGGCGCCGCGGGCAATGTCGAACTCGTCGACCTGCCGTCATCCAGCGCAGCCAATACCAAGCCATTCGCGGATAAGGCGCGCGACTGGGGCTTACTCGCGGCGTTCCTTCAGCCGTAGGAGCCTCAGCTTGCGCCGCGCGTAGTTGGCGTCATGATGAACATCGTGACCGAGATCGAAGAAGAGTTGCCTGAAGAGGGCGGTGAGGACAGCGACAAGCGACTGTCGATGGTGGACGAAGCCCTGGTTGCGGGGACGATCGCCAACACCAACGGCCTGCTCGTGATCCTTGCCAAGCTGGTGGCACGCGGCGTGTTCGACCGGGCTGACCTGCAGGCTTTTTCGGACAGCTATTCGAAGCCGCTCGACCATGTCGGCATGCGCGAGAACGAACTCGTAAGCCAGATGCAGGACCAGATGGAATCGACGCTGGCGGAGCTTATGCGTTTTCTCAGCGAACGAGACGGCTGACCTCGGCACAATCATGCTTGACTCTGTACCATGGTACGGAAGCTACAACTGGCGGCCAATGGCGAAAGGAGCCGAGTAATGGCCGATTTATCCAATCATCCAACGACCGCGAAATCCGCGCGGATTTATCGCATGGTGATGCCGCACCATGTTTGTCCCTGGGGTCTGAAGGCTCTGGACTTGCTCAAGCGGTCGGGCTTCCAGGTCGAGGATCATCATCTCGCCACGCGTGAGCAGACGGACGCTTTCAAGGCCGAGCACGGGGTCCAGACGACACCGCAAATCTTCGTCGGGTCGAAGCGAATTGGGGGCTACGACGACCTCCGGCGCTATCTTGGCAAATCTGTCGTTGACCCGAACGCCACGAGCTATCGGCCCATCGTGGCCCTGTTTGGCATGACGGCGCTGCTGGCGCTGGCCGCGGCTTTCGCGGCTGATGGACAGATCACACTAAGCCGTGCCCTGCCTTGGTTCATTTCCATCTCCATGACCGTTTTGGCTATGCTCAAGCTGCAGAACGTAAGCAGCTTTTCGGCGATGTTCCTGAACTACGACCTGCTGGCGCGCCGGTGGGTGCCCTACAGCTATGTCTATCCATTTGCGGAGGGCGCGGCTGGCATCCTGATGACTGCAGGGATATTGAATTGGCTATCGATCCCCATCGCGCTCTTCATTGGCACGATCGGTGCGGTGTCGGTGTTCAAGGCGGTCTACATTGACCGGCGGGAGCTCAAATGCGCGTGCGTCGGGGGATCGAGCAACGTTCCGCTCGGCTTCGTCTCCCTGACCGAAAACCTGATGATGATCGGCATGGCGCTCTGGATGCTGAGCATGGGAGCCGTTATCTGACCCGCGTGCCGCAGAAGCTGATCCGTCTGTTCGTCCTCCTAGCGATGATGTTGCTGCCGCTGGGCATGGCGCATCCCGCAGCCGCGCAGGCGCGATCGATGGCCGAAACGACTGAGATGGCCGGAATGACGATGCCCGACCAGCATTGCCCCAATGGCGATCCTCAGCACGGCGGCAAGGCGATGCCTGGCGAATGCACGATGGCGTGCGCGTCTGCCTTGCCCGCCGCCGACCCGCCACAGCCGTTGCTCAACCGTGCAACTTCGTTGCGCGTGAACGTCCCGCACTTCGACCGCCTGATTGGCGTCCTCCCCGAAATCGCTACCCCGCCTCCGCGACGCGCCTGACATCGAACCGGCGCGGCCCTGGTCGCGCATAATTTGATGAAGAGGCGGCGCAGCCGCCGCCTCCAGTCGCGGAGATTGATTGTGAAAAGCTTGTTTTTGGCCACGGCTGCCGCCGTGGCGATCGTAATGCCGGTCGCCCCATTATCGGCGCAGCACCAGCACATGCCCGGCATGTCGATGCCCATGCCCCCGCAGCCGAAGACGGCACCGAAGAAGCCCGCTTCCAAAAAAGTGGCGCGGAAAGTGGCACCGACGAAAAAGGCCGCCACCGCCAAGCAACAGAAGAAGTCGCCGACCGCAAAGTCGAAACCGGCAAAGGCCGAGACGGCGAAGCCTGTGATGGATCACGGCACGATGCCGGCGAGCACGGAAGTGATGCCGGTGGAACAGGGCGTCATGCCCATGGATCACGCAATGCCAATGGATCAAGGCGCCATGACGATGCCGGCGTCGCCCACGACTGGCGCAGAATCTGCGGATCACGCCCAGATGAATCACGGCGCGATGGACCATTCCACCATGAGTGCGGGGACTCATCAGATGTCGATGACCGGCGCGCTTGGCGCTTATCCGATGGAGCGCGAAAGCTCGGGCACGGCGTGGCAACCTGATGCGTCGCAACATGCGGGTCTCATGGTCATGAAGGGCGATTGGACGCTGATGGCGCACGGCGTGCTTAACCTGGTGGCGGATCAGCAGGGAGGCCCACGCGGAGACGACAAATTGTTCTCCTCGGGAATGCTGATGGCGATGGCGCGCCGGCCGCTCGGCGATGGAACTGTCCAGTTCCGTGCGGCTCTCAGCCCCGACCCGCTGATGGGGAAGAGTGGATACCCGCTGCTGCTGGCCAGCGGTGAGACCGCGAACGGACGCGACCGGCTGATCGACCGCCAGCATCCGCACGACTTCTTCATGGAATTGTCGGCGTCGGTGTCGCAGAACATCGGTTCGCGTGGCAGCGTCTTTCTGTACGGCGGGCTTCCGGGTGAGCCGGCATTCGGGCCGCCCGCGTTCATGCATCGCGAGGCAATCATGGACTCGCCCGAAGCGCCGATCAGCCACCACTGGCTGGATTCCACGCACATCAGTTTCGGCGTGCTGACGGCGGGGGTGGTGATGGACCGGGTCAAGGTCGAGGTCAGCCGCTTCAACGCGCGCGAGCCGGACCAGCACCGCTGGAATATCGAGACGGGACCGCTGGACTCGACGGCTGTTCGTCTGTCGTGGAACCCAACGCCTGAACTCGCGCTGCAAGGCAGTTGGGGCTACTTCAAGGATCCGGAACAGCTTGAGCCGGGCGTGAACCAGCGCCGCTGGTCCGCAAGCCTGCTCTACGCCCGCGACGTCGCGCCGGGCTGGAAATTGGCCGGGACGCTCGCCTGGGGCCGCAAGACGGTCGATCATCACAACGACGATGCCTTAGTCGCCGAAGCGTCGGTCAAGCACGCGGCGTGGACGATCTTTGGCCGAGGCGAAATCACCGAAAATCGCGAGCTGCTCGATATCGAGGAGCACGGTCCTGCCTACCGCGTGGGCAAGGTCTCGTTGGGCGCCGTTCGTGACTTCCGGATCGCGAAGAATGTCGCATTTGGGGTCGGTGGCCTCGCGTCGTTGAACTTCGTTCCGGATGACCTGGCACCATTGTATGGCGGCAAGAACCCGACCGGAGCCATGGGCTTCGTTCGTCTCAAGCTGGATGGAGGCCACGAGTGATCATTAAACGCCGAATGATTGCAGTAGCCGCCCTCCTGAGCGCCGCGGCAACGTCAGCGAAGGCGCATGATCCGCAGGCCTCGGCGTTTGCCGCTTCGGCGGTCGTGGCTCCGGCCGCCCGTCCCGCGGCAGCCATTGTCGACGCTTTCCACGCGGCGTTGCGTAGCGGCGATCTCGAAGCTGCCGCGGCGCTGCTGACGGACGATGTCCTGATCTACGAGGGTGGCAGCGCGGAACGATCCAAGGCGGAGTATCGGGCCGAACATCTGCCGGCCGATGCCCAATTCTCCAAAGCGACGGTGTCGACGGTGACCAGACGCAGCGGCCGGGTCATCGGTCCAGCCGCCTGGATCACCAGCGAAGGGCAGACGAGCGGCGAGTTCCGCGGTCGGAAAGTCAACAGTCGGTCGACCGAAACGATGGTGCTGGTGCGCCTGGGCGGGAAATGGAAGATCAGCCACATCCACTGGTCTTCCGCCGCGGTTCGCTGATTGACTAGCGCGGCGTCCGCCCACATATGGCGCCCGCTCTGTACAGCAGGGCCCCTTCGTCTAGCGGTCTAGGACGTCGCCCTCTCACGGCGAAAACACGGGTTCGAGTCCCGTAGGGGTCACCAGTGCATAAGTGATTGTATTAGCTGGACTTTTTATTCCTTTTGGGACTCGCAAATTTGGCAGTTTTCAGCCACATTGCGACGCCCTCACCGCGCTCTTCGGTCACTGGAGAACTGCTCTCGCGAGTGTGAGACTGCCAAACTCACTGGTTTTCTCTTCCGCCGAAATTCCGTGTCTTGAGTTGGATGCGGGCGGCCGCTCCTAACGGAGTAGCAGTGCTTCCTGTTCGGGCCAGCTGAGAGGCAGGCCATCGAGGTTCTGCAAGAACCGATTGGTCAGTCTCGCTGGTTGATTACCACCGATGATCGCATCGACGATAGTTGGCGATAGGTAGCTCAGACGCAGCAGTCGCTTGAACCGTTCGGTCGACCGACCGAACAACTTGGCCACGCGGTCGAGCTCGAGGTTCGGCTTCGATTCTGTAAGGATGCGAGCCCGTCGTCCATCGAGCAGTAGGATAATCAACTGCGGATCGGGAATTGGCTTGTCGATGACGGTCACCTTGCCGACGATCAGCTTGGCGTCGTTGCCTTGACGCACGCGCTCGATCGAGCGCTCAAGCGTCGCGCCGTTATTCAGCTCAACGGTAATGACCGCATCGCCAATAATGACTTTGCGAATTTGTTCGATAACCAGCTCGCGCCTGGCAACTTGGTCTTCACTCGATAGCGTCGCGATGGTCCGCTCGACCTCGACTTGACTGTCAACGCTAGTTACGCGCGACCTCAGCTGCGCGCCGAGCAACTCAACGATGATGCTCTCCACGCTTCTGGCCGCGATACGATAGGGCCCGGCGCTCCCTTCGCGGATGGTCTTGAGGTGGGTAACGTAATAGCGGAAGCGCTGTCCGCTGCGCACGGTATGGACCGGGCCCATGGTCCGGCCATGCCGATCCACGATCAGCCCCTGCAGCAAACTGGCGGACACGAGCTTGGGTCCACGCACCGCGGAATTGTTCAGGGACGCAAGGACCGATTGCGCATCTTCAAAGACTAATCGATCGAGGACCGGTTCATGCTGACCTTGATGGATCTGGCCGCGATGCGTGATCTCACCGACATACAGACGATTGGACAGCAAGCAGCGGAGCGAGCCGTATTCGAAGTGTCTGCCGCCGGTCACTTTGCCTACACGCTGTCGCTGCTTGGTCTGTAGTCCTTCGCGCTGCGCCCAGCGTAGCGTTGCTTGGACCGACTTGAGCACGACGAACTGGGCAAAGATGGCGCGAACGGTGTCAGCCTCGGCTTGATTGATCACCAACTTCTTGTCGACCACGTCGTAGCCTAGCGGCACCGTGCCACCCATCCACATCCCCTTGGCCTTTGATGCCGCAATCTTGTCACGCACCCGCTCGGCGCCGACCTCGCGTTCGAACTGCGCGAACGACAAAAGAACGTGCAGCATCAGCCGACCCATGCTGGTCTTGGTGTTGAACGACTGGGTCACACTGACGAACGAGGCGTTGGCCTGCTCGAGCTGTTCGACGATGCGGGCGAAGTCGGTGAGGCTGCGGGTCAGTCGATCGATCTTGTAGATGACGATGACGTCGATCTTGCCGGCCGCAACATCGGCGAGCAGCGCTTTGATGGCAGGGCGCTCCAACGTTCCGCCTGAAATCCCGCCGTCGTCATAGCGCTCGCGCGCCATTCTCCAGCCTTCCTGGCGCTGGCTCGCGATGTAGGCCTTGCAGGCTTCGTATTGCGCATCGAGACTGTTGAACTCCTGATCCAGTCCCTCATCGCTCGACTTGCGCGTGTAAATGGCGCAGCGGACGCGGCTCATTTGATCAGCCCGAAGAATTTGGGGCCGGACCAGCGCGTGCCGGTGATCTTGCCGGCGATTACACTCAACGATGAATGGCGAGCTCCCTCATAGATGAGGCCAGCCTCCGTCACGTCGACCACGTAGGTCCTGCCGCGCCAGCGGCGGACTAAGCGGTTGCCGGGGCGCAGTGTCACTTTGGGCGAGGAGCGCTGCCTCGGCCGCTCATCTCCTGAGCTAAGGATAGTCAAAGCTTTGCTCGACAGCCCGCCGAGCGAATGTTCCTGCAGCCGCCACGCGATGCCGCGGGCAAGCAGGTCGGGCGTTAACGCGACCGATGGCGCAGCCTTGTAAAGCTCGCGCCACCGGTTGGTTAGTTGCTTGCGACTGGATCTCCGCAGCGAGGCGATCTCTTCGTCGAGCGACGCGCTCATCGTGGCTCCACGGCTCGATAAGTGCGCAACCCGTCGATCTTGTCGCTGTCGATGGCATAGCCGAGCTTCTTGAGCCCGGTCATCGCGGCCCGAACCGTATGCGCCAGCCAGCCCGTGGTGGCGGTCATCTGATCGATGGTCGCGCCCTCATCGCGGACCAAAAGGGCAGCGAGCTGATCACGCTTTATTGGGTTTTTGGTAGGAGCCTCATCCGTCGCGTTCGGCTGTGCTGACTCCTTCGGAGTGGATGGCTTTGGCTTGCGAGCAGCGCGCGGCTTCGCGGTCTTCTGAGGCGTTTCGGCAATCTTGGCCTTGGTGGTCATGGGTGGTCTCCCGGCTCGGAGCGACACATCTCGCTCCCACCACCCAAAGCCCGGTCAGTCAGACCAGGCGGCGCGTCGGGACTTTGCGCCGATCCGACTCGCACAGCGACCAATGCTCAGCTTGCTCGTGAAGTCGAATGGAATTTCCGGAATGCGCCCTTCGCAGCTGTTGGCAGTCAGCTCGGTCCAACCCGCAAGCGGACGTTCGTTCAGGCAGTTGCTGATGTCTGCTTTCGACCCATTGCGGACATTAGCTCATCACTAGCCGGCTGAGACTAACTGACTACATTTGGCGGCCGAGTAATGCCCATAAGCAGGCGAACCAGCTCAGCTTGTCGCTTCGACCCCGTCTTCGCGAAGACCGACCGCAGCTGTGTGCGCACGGTCATGGCAGACGTGCCGCCGGTCCGCGCGATATGCTCGATTGTAGCACCCTCAGTAATCGCGCGAGCGACGCGCGCTTCGGCGGGAGTCAAATCAAACAACAGTCGCAGCAGGTTCTGATCAGGCAACAGCCGATTAGTGCCGTTGGCCACGAGCAGCAAAACGCCGTCGGAATCACCGACCTCCCTGGCGCGTCCTGTGAGCGGTATCACATGAACGACCATCCGCGACCATCTCTCGGTCGGTCGCAAGGCGATTGACGCGACCTGCCCGGCGGAGCGCTTGCCAGAGAGAATTTCGGCGATTGCCGTTTGAAGAAACCTGTCGGTGAAGCATGAGGCGCCGGGCCTATTGTCGACAATCGAGCCAACCTCATTATCGAAGACGGAATTATAAGCTTTCAGTCGGCCGTCACGGCCAATAATCGCGGCTCCCACGCCACTCAGCTGCAGGCCTTCGACCAAAGCCTTGTTGCGTGCGCTGTTCACTTGCGCGGTAAGGCTGAGTGCGCGGCCAATATGTGGCCGGAGGCGATCAAGGGCGGAGACCGCCTTCTCGGCTGCACCATGCGTGTCGAAACCTTCAACCGCCATGTAGAGCGCATTATTCGACGCGCCCGGGAACACGGAGGCGGCGCCGGCGATAAGGCCACGCGGAATCATAAACTCGCGTTTGACGGGAAGCGCTTCGATCTGTTCGATGGTCCGATAAGCGGTCTCCGCTCGGAATCCTGGATGTGGATCAGCAAATAACGGACCGATGTGCTCCGTGTTCTCGGCCCATCCTGCGGCGGCATAATCCGACATGTGACGTTCAAGCGAAGGCGCGCAGGTCCACGTCGGTCCGGCTGCTGTGACCGCGATGAAAACTCCACCGCGGGCACCCACCGCTTTGCCAATTTGCTCGAGGACTTCCGGCCAACGTTCGGTGACAACCGCAGCTTCGTAGATGCGGTCTATAATGTTGGTGAAAGGATGCTCCTGGGTACGCAACCAACCCGCCTGCTGAGTTCTGGCAAAGTACGGCAGACTAGGCGACGCGCAACGGGTAAGTGAAAATTTAATGAATACCCCATCTGAGGGATGCGTGCGGTGCTTGGAAGGTGGGACACTCAGCCGACGATTGAGCGGAGGGGTGCGTGCTTAAAAATATCGTTTGTGCAGCTTTGCTGTCGGTCGCGACGCCGGCCTGGGCGTTAAATATCGTGGATACCGGACCTGGAACAGGGGAAGGTCCAAGTTGGACATTAGATACGTCACAGTCTTTAGCGGCTCAATTTTTCACATCCCAGGATTACACCGTCACGGACGAATATCTATGGATGGTCAGCCAGAATGCATTCGGATTATACCGCGCGAGTATCTATTCGGACAATGGAACCGACCGTCCAGCAGATTTGCTATACTCGTCTGACTTCGTTGTCGGTCCAGCCAATACTTCGAATTGGTATGGGGTGTCGGGGCAAACTTGGAACCTTTCGACGGGCACATATTGGGTCGTTTTTTCAGCTATCACTGGATACGGTTATACGCCCTCGGGGTCACAAAGTCCGTTGGGCAACGAGGCTAGCTCGAACAACTTCGCCAATATTTGGAACCCCAACGATAGTCTTCAGCTGGGCGTGATCGTGCAGGGAAAGTCTGGACTCACGGGTGCGTCCGGCGCCGTGCCAGAGCCGTCGTCTTGGATAATGATGCTCGTAGGCTTTGGCGCGCTCGGGATGGCGATGCGTCGCACGCACGCCACGCATCTTCCACGACTAGCTTAGGGGGTTTCGATGCACACAGTGCAGCGGCTATTACGACTCATCGCAGTCATTACGGCAATTTCCGTTACTGCATCTGCCTCGGCAGCAACGCTTGTGGTCAACAGTTCCGGGATTCTAACTGGAGCCACGGGCGTTAGCATCAATGGTCATCTGTATGATGTGCAATTTCTGGAGGGAACCTGCACTACCTTGTATTCAGGGTGCGACGCCAACTCAGACTTCGACTTTTTCAGCAACTCGGCCGACGCAGCGGGTGCCGGTCAGGCGTTGCTTGATCAGGTTCTTATTGATGGTCCAGCAGGCAACTTCGACACAGATTTGAGCAAAACCTACGGCTGTACTGTACCGGGGCTTACAAGCGGCCTCTGCACCTTTCTGATTCCGACCGTCGCGGGTGCTGCAGGCTTTCCGACTACCGTATTGTACACGACCAATGGTGCATCGGACTTGGCTGATAATCCGAGCATCGTGAGCAGCTATCCACCAACTTTAGACACGACGGGCACCTTCGCGGTCTACGCAAAATTCACCGCGTCCACTTCGTCTGTTCCCGAACCCGCCACTTGGGCAATGATGCTTTGTGGCTTCGGTGCTCTCGGCTTGACCTTCCGTCGCAGCCAGAAAATCTCTCTAATCCGCGTTGTATAAAGACCAATCGGTAGCGATATAGACCTCCGCCTCCGATCGGGCCCGCTTCTTTCAAAACCAACGGAAGCGGGCCATCTCTTTTGATGTGCCGGCGCGCTTTTAGGCGTTCTGGACTTCCTTCAGTCGACTGAGCCATGTCACTGCGACAGGGCTGGCGCTAACGAAAGCGAGTTCCTCTGGTGGTCGCATTACGTCCGCTTTCCACCCAAAGCGGACGTTAGTGATGTGTGGCCTGCGACCTTTCAGATGCCTTCGCGGAGCTTCCGTCGCTCATCCATTTAATCGACCTAATTTGGTCCACGATCATGAGGTGGTCATAGCTACCAAGATGGCCGAAGTTGCCCGGCGCTACTGTTCGCCTGCCTATGAAGTCGATCTGATAGATGCCGTCGCGGTGCGCCTTTGGCTCTCTATCATTCGCGAATGTTAGCCAAGTGCCTCGACTTTCCATCCAGTTGCACGTCTTCGCCGGTTCAGGACAAAAGTTCGACCACTCCCATCCTGTCTGCCACAGCCCAGTCCAACGCCGTGCAGAGGTCATCTCGAAGCAACCTGTATCGTCTGGCCGCCAGGCGCTCAGCCCCTCGTAGCGGATTGCATTCAAACATTGATTTTTCATGCTGGGGTTGGCCGCTTTGAAAGCTTCGTAATCAGCATCGGAAAGGGCTGGCTTGCGATTTTCGCAGCTGCTGAAAGCAAGCCCTACGAGGCATACGACGAGCGGTAATCGCATCGAATGAAGCTGCGACAGATTGCGGCGCACCGCAACGTCCGCTTTCCACCCATTGCGGACATTAGCGACGCGTCTGCTTTCGACCCCTACCGGCCCGTTGGCTCGCGTTCGGCTAAACGAGCCAGACAAACAGCAAGGGATTACTTGAGCTGCCCATAGACGGTGCGCCCGCCGAGTACCGTCGCGCGCACCTTCAAGTCCCTAATTTTCTCGGCGGGGACCTTCAGAATGTCGTCCGAAAGCACGACGAAATCGGCGTACTTCCCCGGCTCGATGGAGCCTTTCAGTTTCTCCTCGAAGGTCGTGTACGAACCGTTGATGGTCACCGAGCGGATCGCGTCCTCGCGGCTGATGCCCTGGCTCGGCCCGAGGCGTCCGCCCCAGCCGGTGCCGCGGGTTACCTCGCCATAAATTTCCAGCAACGGCTCCGCATGGTAGGAAATCGGGCCGTCCGAGCCGCCGGCGAACATGATCCCGTTCCTGAGCCACTCGGCGTAGGGTTCGCTGCGGTCGGCGAGCGGGCGCTGCCACGCTTTGAGGATCAGGGCCCCGAGCTGGTAATTGTGCATGTATTGCGAGTTGATGATCAGGCCGAGCCGCTTCACGCGATCGTAATGCTGCGGACCGAGAAGGAACGCGTGATCGATCATCCACCGCCGCTTGCCGATCGGCGTTTGCGCGTTTGCGAACTCGAACGCGTCGAGGCCTTCATTGATTGCCGCATCGCCAACTGCGTGCGGTCGAAGCCGGTAGCCGTATTTGGCGACGAGCGCCGCGAATCGCCTGAATTGCTCGGTCGGCACTTTCTGCAACCCGCGGTAGCCCGGCTTGCCTGGATAGTCATGCTCGAGGAGCGCCGTGAGTTCGGCGCCGTCGAGGCCGGTCTCGCCTATCTCGTCGGCGCGGAACATGCCGTCGCCGTCGTTGCCGGGCTTCGGCAGTGCGCGTAGCTCGTTCTCGACCCTGTCCAGAGGCTCGGCAGAGTCAACATTGTAGGCGAAGTCTACCCGGACGGTGAGCAGTCCCTGCTGCCTGAGACGCCGATACATTGCAGCATCTTCCGCGCTACCGCTCGGATCCCCGACACTGGTCAGACCATGACTGTTCACGAGCGCGAGCACGCGCTTCATCCCGGCTAGCTGCTGCGCATCGGTAGGCTTGGGGATGAACTTGCGGACGAAGCGGCCGGCATTGTCCATCAACAGACCAGTAGGCTCGCCATGGGGGCCCTTGTAGATTTGCCCGCCCTGCGGATCAGGCGTGTCGCGGTTCACTCCAGCGAGCTTCAGGGCAACGCTGTTGGCGATCACATAATGAGGTCCGGGGACGGTGACCGGATTGTTTGGTGCAACGGCGTCGATATCGGCGCGCGTCGGGAGCCGGCCCTCGGCGAGCTGATATTCCCACCAGCCGCGCGTGCCCACGATTGGTTCACCGGGCTTGCACTGCCTGGCGCGGGCCGAGATCGCAGCCTGAATGTCCTTGATCGAATGGACGTGGGTGAGGTCGACCTCAGTCTCGAGATCCTTGCCGGCGGCGAGATGGACGTGCGTATCGTTGAATCCGGGCAGCACGGTCTGGCCGTGGAGATCGAAGACGCGAGTGTTTGGTCCCCGCGTCTTCAGCACCTCGGCATCGGTGCCGACGGCGATGAAACGGCCACCCTGGATTGCGGCCGCATGCGCGATCGAGAAACGGGGGTCGACGGTGACTATGTGCGCGTCGCGGATGATGAGATCGGCCGGCGCAGCGAGGGCGGTCGTCGAAGTCAGTGCTGCAATGGCTAACGTAAGTGAACGCAACATGGGTCTTGTCCTTGGCTAGAGGGTGAAGCGGGCGCCGAAGCGGAAGAAGCGACCAACGACATCGTAGAACTGGCCGTTGGTGCTGCTCTCGTTGATTCCACCGGCGGCACCGGACGGGATCATCGGCGGATCCTTGTCGAGGACATTGTTGATCGATCCGAAGAGCTCGACTGAGCGGCTCCGGGAAAGCGCCAAGCGATAGCTCGCCGACGGGTTGAGGTAGAGGAAGGCCGGCACGCTGTTGCGATTGATCGAATTGGCGCCGCTGCCCTCGTGCAGAATGGTGCTGAACACGTCGGGGCCGACGAATCGCGCCTGAAGGCCGATGTGGGCCGGACCGCGGTCGAAATCGAGGAATGCGTCAGCGGTCCATTTGGGCACGCCACCAGTGCGGTTGAAGTTGCTCACCTGGCCGAGCCGGTCCTGGACTCCGGCAGGCGTGGTCGAGGTCAGCCGAAGCACACGCGTCGCGAGCAGTTTTGCAGAGAGCCTGCCACCCAGGAATTGGGGTTGGGAATAGTTCAGCTCAAAGTCCACGCCGCGCGTCGCCGCTTGCGCGAGGTTCAACCTCGTATTGGTGATGAAGGCGATGCTTCCGTCCGGATTAAAGGTGATCGACTGGCAGTAGAGCGCGTTGCCGGCGAAGCAGCCCTGCGCCAGCGTCGGGGCGCCGAGCGTCGCGATCGCGTCCTTGATCTTGATATCGTAGTAATCGATCGAGGCGGTGAGGCGCGGCACGAACGAGGGCTGGAAGCTTGCTCCCGCCGTCAGCGTGTCCGCTTTCTCCGGCTCCAGGTTTGGGTTGCCCGCGCTGATCTCACGGATCTGCACCGAGCGGCCGAGTACCGGGTCGAACACGTTGGTGTTCGAGCTTCCGCCATTCTCGAACAGTTCGCTGATATTCGGCGCGCGAATGTCCCGGGATCGCGTCGCCCGGAAGCGCAGGCCCGCGAGCGGCTCGTACGTAGCGCCAGCTTTCCAGGTGTAGACGGTTCCGCTCAGCGAATAATGGGTCCTGCGGACGGCACCATTAAGGTCGAGGCCCCTCGCGATCGGCGCTTGTGCCTCGGCGTAGGTCTCGAACACCTTGATCGTTCCGACCTCCGGAAGCTGGTTGCCGAGAATCCAGCCGCCGACCGAGCCGTTGGCGTTGACGCGCTGCGAGATGGGATCGGAGGTGCCCAGCGCATGGTCGCGGCGGGCTTCAGCACCGATCGCCAGAGCGACCGGTCCGGCCCAGGTCGAGAAGGGCGTGCCACGAAGGTTGGCGGCGGCAACGGATTGAGTAGTAACGAGGCGGAAGTGGGCCGTGCCATTGACGTAGGGATTCACGGCAAGCGAACCGTCCGCGAATACGTTGACCGCGATGCAGCCGGGGGCGCGCGAGCGGCAGACGATCTGCCCCGTCGTCTGATCGACGACCGCGTCCACCGCATTCAGATACTCGAGCTGCTTTCGGTTGTTCGGCCCGAAATCGAGGTCGTAGATATTCTTACCGTATTGGACCGAGGCGTCGGCCGTCCAGGCCCCGAAATGGCCGGTCAGACCCGCGACCGCCTCATAGGTGGCGTCATCGCGATCGAGCCTGATCTTGCCAATGTCATTGCTGACGCGTCCGATGGTGATCGTCTGGAGATTGTTGGCGATCATCAGGTCGCGCACTGCGGCGGGCAGGAATGCGTTGTCGCGGCGGATCACCAGGTTGCCGCGGTCGCGCGGCTCCTGGCTTGCTCCCCCCGTATCCGAGAAGCCGCCGGAGAATTCCGTGAATAGCCGGACGTCGGGAGTAAGGTCGAACTTGGCGCTGGCCAGCGCATTCACTGACTCGATCGGAGTACCGAGAAGCGCGAGGAGGTTCTCGTTCTGGTCGACCCCATGGCCCCCGATCATCGTGGAGCCGAAGACCTGGCCGAAGCTGTAATTGTAGGTAGTTCCGAAGGGGCCGAAGGCGATCCCGCGAAGCGGTCCGCTGACGATCAGGCCGCCCGGCGTCGTGATCGCCGAATGGACGTTGGGTGAGATGATGAAATTCGGGAGTCCGTTGGCGGGGAAGGCGGGGTTGGTGATCAGCCCCACGTCGCGCAAACCCCAGCTGCGGGTCAGCTGCGTGCCGATGCCGCCGATCTTCACATAATCGAAACCGGCCATGACGCGACCGTGCCCTCCTGCGAAGCTCGTTCCTGCGGCGAGCGAGAGACGATGCTCCTCGCCGTCACCGCGCTCCGAAATGCCGCCCTGCACCGTGCCGCGGATGCCAGTGAGCTTTTTCTTGAGCACGATATTTACGACGCCGGACACGGCATCGGAGCCATAAGCCGCCGAGGCTCCGCCGGTCACGACCTCCACCCGGTCGACGAGCAGGGTCGGAACCACCTTCACGTCGACGGAGCCGGTAGCTGCGGTCGGAACGTGGCGGCGCCCGTTGATCAGAACGAGCGTCCGGGTTGAGCCGAGGCCGCGAAGGTCGGGATTGATCTGGCCGCCGCCGCGCGAGTTGACGCCGGCGGTGTTGGGCGAATCCATCGGGCCGAAGCTCGGGATTTGCTGAAGGACTTCGCCCATTGTCGCCGGAGAGCGATCTTCGATCGCCTGACTGCCAAGCACTGTGAGAGGGGTCGGCGCCTTAAAACCCGCGGGGAGTCGCGAGCCTGTGACCACGATCTGCTCTGCGGGCTGCCCGGGCTGGGCTGCGCGAAGAGCCGAGCTCAGCAGCATGACTGATGCGGCGGACAGGCGGTAACCCGCGCGAAACGGAACAGGATTCATGACAGACCTTCAGGAAAGCGAGGCAATAAAAAGGCCCGCCGGTGGGCGGGCCAATCGCGTCTGGGGTGAGGGGGGTTAGCCCTTACGCCATCGCCATTCGCGCGCGCCCGTCAGTTCCGTGTGCCAACGCCACCAGCGCGCTGCAAGCGCTGGTGCCTGAGCCGGAACGGTTGAGGGGTTCGTCATGATGCCTACGGCTAATCCAGGCGCGCGACGCGCGTCAAGGCGGCTGTTTACGAAGGAGGGCAACCGATCCACCCAGTGGCTGGTGTCCGCTTTCCACCCAAATCGGACACTACGATACCTCTTCCGCGCTAACGATGACAATCACTAGAAGAACGCTCGTCGACCTGAGCTTGCTGGGTTGAAGAGGAGGAAGAGAGCGTAAGGAGGCAAGGAAAGGTCCGGTAGGTTGCCCACTACCGAACCCGACCTCCCGAGGAATGCGCACTCGGATAGGTCGCCTGTAGAGCCGTGTTATGACAATCGCCTTGACGCAGCATTAAACTTGGCGTGGCGGTGAGACCGTCGCAGAAGCTCAGTCTGAATCAGCGTTCCAGAAGTCGAAGCTGTGCCACGGTGCTTGAGCACCGCTATCCGTGTCAGTGAGGGAGATGTGGAGGTACCCTTGATCGTTCAGCTGTGATGCGATCGAGAGAGCGCGTTGAAGCGGCATCGGCTCCGAAAAACGAACTGGTCCGTCATTGCTCCAGCCTTGGACGGTATAGAGCCCAGCGGCACTGCACAGTTCGGGAAAATTGCTCGAAGTCATCGGTCTCGATCTTCTTGTGGTACGGCTATTCAAACATCAACGGATGAGCACTCAGTGGGCTGCTCAAAGGACAGTTCGTTGCGACGGGTGTGAGTGCGCGAGCAAGGTCAACTAATGACGGTGAACGACTTCCGTACGGCTTGGGACCCACCGCGCTTGCGTCTGTAAGGTGCTGGAGGCCATTGTTACGTTCAATTGAGCTTGGACCGCTATAATCATAGGCCAAGGCTTTCAGGAGCTCAGCGCAGATTCTAGAATTAGAAGCTGATCCATTTCCGCAGCGCTTCGGCTTCCTTCAGCCGCGCGACGCTGATTGGATCATCAGCAAGCTCCGTATCGCCGGGATGGCAGATCACAAGGTGAAACTGACCCCGCGCAGTAAAGAAGCGTGGGAGAAGCAATTGGAACGGTGAGCGGAAGTCGTAAAAGCCAGCGAAGCTATCATTGCATCGCAATCCGGCACGTCGCGCCGCCCTTGCAAAGCCGGCCGCCTGAAGAGCGTTGACTAAGCTCTTCACGCGGAACGGCCGGCGGAGGATTCGCCATAATTTGTCCTCGCATGTGCGCAACCATGCGCGAGGTGCCCGACGAGAGGTCGCCTCGATCACGACCCTGCGAATTCCGGGTAGAAAATGCACATGCTGATGTCCGTCAACGAAATCCGGCGGTCGGCCCATCACTTCCTCGAAGCGTTCGAACTGTGCATTGACCTCGCTACCGATGGCGCCGATCGGCAGTCGTCTGAGGAATGCCATACCCCCCAGCCGGCCCGCGCTTGGAAGTTGATCGCCTTCAACAAGCTCGGGAGTATCCACGCACGGCGCTTCATCAGTCAGGACAAGGTGCAGCCCGATTTCAACATCACCCGGGAGATCCTTGAGCAATGCCGCATCGGCAGGCCAGCGGCGTGAAGCTGCCATACAACTGATCGCATTCAGCTTACCTGATTGGGCAAGCTCCACAATTGTTCGACTGATACCTGCCGACATCGCGAAGTCGTCGGCGCACATGATCGCGCGAGCGCCCACTAGGATGTCCGTCGGTTGCGTGCTGCCGAGCCAAGTAAACCTCGCGCCGTCAGTCTTGGACCCAGGAAGTCATAGAAGAATTTCGATTGAAATCGAGCGGGAGTGAAGTGGTAAGCAAGGCGCTCGCCCAAACTCCACCGGAGCACCGGCAAATCCCGTTCCCTTCGCGAAGGGCAGCACCAGAAGTCGCGGCTGCATCTAAAATGGCCGAACCGACTGACGCGATGAACGATCTCGTGGTCTTCCAAAATTAAGTTCCACCGGTCTGCATCGAAGCCGCCCGAGTGGCGAAGGACGTCGGTGATAAAAACTTGGCCAGCGCCGCCATTGTGGCATTGGTTTGGAAGAAGCCATGTTGCACAAATGAGATGCGCGGCCGCTAAAAACCGCCTTGTGCTTCGCCAATGAGATCGAACGTAGTACGCCTGTGCGCCGACACACTTGTCGTGTTTCAGCAGCCGGGTGGCGCTTTCAAGATAGTTTGGAGGATAGCTGGTGTCGGCGTCGAACGTGGCGACGAAAGGGGTGCGAACCCAGGCGAGGCCGGCTCGAAGCGCATGGACCTTGCCCGGCTGTCGCTCGTCGAGGAGCACATAGGCAAGCCCAAGCCGCTCGCATTCTGCCTCTGCAATTGCGCGACTTCGATCAGTCGACCTGTTGTCGACCAAAATCAGCTCAGGACGCTCGTACTGTGTTGCGACGCTGCGGAGCGCTTCAGCGATGAACTCCTGCTCATTGAAGAAGGGGATGATCACCGTCCATTGGGGCTGCCGCCACGAGCGCTTTAATGATTTTCGTGGGTCAAGCGCGGCGAAGTTTTCCATCGCAAAGTCTAACGCGGGTCGCGAGTGCATGTGCAGTTCAGCTGCTTCCCTTTCCATGCTCTGCTCACCCGTGGTGATGGGTGATCCTAGCAACCAGGAAAAGCTGGGAAAAATTATCTTGCTGTAATGCCGCGTTTAGCCGAACAGGTTGCTTAGAATATCGGGATGAAAGCCCCAGCCGGCAAACCCGCACAGTGTCATGAAAAGACCAAATCCGCCGAAGACCCACGCGGCCCACAGCGGTAGCCAACTTTCAGTCAGAGCAGCGACGGCTGCGATCGAAATGGCAGTGGCCAGAGAGGCTTCGGCAGCGTCGAACTGATCGTCGTGAAAGTTAAGGGCGTCGTATCGGTGGGCATATTGCTTAGCCTCAGCTGAGAGCTTGGGACTTTCCACACGATACTTGGCTGCTTCATTGTCGAACGAAGCGATGGCGCTGGCTGCAACCGCGCTCCGCTGAGCTGCTTTCAACTGGGTCCGCGCGGTCTCGACGATATGAAGCTTCGTTCGGGTCGCCTGATATTCGCTCCAACGATCAAGGCCGTTTGCCTGCGCCTGGGCCATTGCTTGGACGATATTGCCGTCCTTTATATTACCGAGCCCCATTGCGACTGAGAGCACAACTACGGTCAGCGCCACCAGGCGGTTGAGCCGCTTGTCGTTGGCTTCTGCGTTAAGTTCAACTTCCACCGAACGACAATTTCACAAGGCTTGTGAAGCTAAAAGTGAAATCACTATCCGATCCACCCATTTCTACCGCTGGCCTAGGCGAGCAATCATTGCTCTTGCGCCTGTACTTACCTCGGCTAGGCTAACGCGAGTTAGCATTGGGGGGCTAGTTCATGCGTCTTAAGTTAGCGTGGGCACTTGCCGCGCTTCCATTCGCCACGACCGCTAATGCGGCGAACATCTACATGGCTTGCTATTATCAGGATGATGCAACCGGCGCTCATCCGATCACCCGTCTCTTCACACTGAAGGGTGACGCCATCGCCGACTCTTATCCTACCTGGAGCTACGAGGGCATCAAGGATTGGGAAGCGCAATTCGCGACCAAGCCAGACGAGGTTCGCGGCACGTCCGATTATACGGACAAGAACATTATTGGCCAATTTGCGAAGTTCGCCGAGGCCCGTGGCGACAGCCATTCCAGCTGCGTAGTGACTACGATGAAGCCTCACGCTCTCGCGTGGTTCCAGATGCTGAGCGCGAAGTCATGGTTTAAGCTAGACGTTTCGAGAATTGCCGACTGGCGCCCGGACTCCCGCGCTGGCGTTGTCGCTGTAACCGACTGGTCCGGAAATGCGATCGAGGGTGCGACTGCGGATGGAGCGGAGGGCAAGGCAGACACGTCCATCGAGCGGTCAGAAGCGATTGACGGCAAGCCGAGCCGGCACAAAATGACCAATGCCGAGGCTGATGCGAAATACGCGGCCGACATGGCAGAGTATAGTAAGCAGCTCGCCGAGCGGGAGAAGCAGGTCGAGGATTACAAGCGCGCCCAGAACGACCTCGAACGCATAAAGCAGGAGCAGAAGCTCCAGGTTGAGCGCGCTGCGGCCGAATATCAGCGCCAGTTGGAGGCACATGCCCAGACCGTCCGCAATCAGCAGCTCGAATATCAGAAGGAGCTCGCCCGCCCGAAAGATGTGCCCAATGCCGTTTATCGAGGTTTCTGGGGTCCCGACTGCGCAACCGCCCGCCTTACCGCGACGCAAGGCGCTGGCACGTCGTCCACCACCCGGTTCAGGGAGGTGACGACGTCGCCTGACAGCCGCGGCTGCATCGCTCAGGGTTGGTGGTGGAATCTCGCTGGAGAGGGGACTGCTACTCGCCAGTAAGGATCGAAAGTCATCGTAAGCGAAATGTCCGCTTTCGACCCATTGCAGACATTAGCGCCTCAGGCCCGATCGCGGCCTAAATCGGATAAGACGTGTAAGCCCGATTTGTTAAGCAGCGCGAATTATAGGCCGTCTAAATGTACCATCGGCCGATTATTGAGCGAACCAGCAGGCAATCCATGTCACTCGCTGAATTGGTCGGTGCGTTCAGCTACGCGCTCGACATCACCGAGGGCCAGCCGCCGGGACATTGCGTGCGCTCGTGCTGGATTGGATCTCATATCGGAAGGGCTTTAGACCTTCCCGCACCCGAACTGCACGACCTGTATTACATGCTGTTGCTCAAGGATCTCGGCTGCAGCAGCAATGCGGCGCGCATTTGCGAACTTTACCAGGCCGACGACCGGGCGTTCAAACAAGGTTATAAAACCGTTGGGACGAGCCTGGCGGCGACGCTTCATTTCGTCTTCGCGAAGACTGCGCGATCAAGCAGCTTCACCCAACGTGCCGCAGCGGTCGGGAATATTCTGCGAAACGGTAAGCAGATCGCCGACGAGATGATCCTGTCGCGCTGCACGCGCGGAGCGGACGTTGCGCGCAAACTCAGGTTCTCGGAAGCCGTTTGCCAAGGCATTTACAGGCTCGACGAGCATTGGGATGGATCGGGGCGACCCGACGGCCTTCGCGGTGAGACTATCCCGCGGTTCTCCCGCATAGCCCTGCTGGCACAGATCGCGGACGTATTTCATTCGCATGCGGGACGGGACGCCGCGATCGCGGAAATAAAACGCAGATCCGGAAGCTGGCTGGATCCCTCATTGGTTCAAGCGTTCGAGCAAGTTGCCGCCAACGACAGTCTGTGGGCGGGTCTGACGTCACCTTTCCTCGATGCTCGGCTCGTAGCGCTAGCGCCGCCCGAAGAAGCGGTCGAGGTTGATGACGATTATCTTGACGCGATCGCTGCTGCCTTCGGCGAAGTTATCGATGCCAAGAGCCCGTACACGGCTGGCCATTCCTCGCGCGTCGCACTTTTCGCAGCTTCCATCGGAAGGGAACTGGGCGTTCCAGCTAGCCGCGGCCGCTGGCTTCATCGCGCAGCACTACTTCACGACATCGGCAAACTCGGTGTGTCCAACACGATCCTGGACAAGCCGGGAAAGCTCGAGGAGGCCGAATGGCAGGTGATGCGCATGCATGCCGCGCATACACAAGAAATCCTTGGCCGCGTTGGGGTCCTAGCAGATCTTGCTCCTGTCGCAGCCGCTCACCATGAGCGTCTTGACGGATGCGGTTACCCACTGGGCCTAGTCGACGCTCAGATCACGCGGGAGACACGCATCATCACGATCAGTGACTTCTACGATGCGTTGACCGCCGACCGGCCCTATCGAGCGGCGATGCCGGTGACCGAGGCGCTAGCCATCATCCAATCCGAGGTTGGAACCGCGATTGACCCTGCATGCTTCCAAGCTCTGCAAGCGGTAACGGATCGGTTCTAGACCTGACGCCGCTGAATCAGTGCCTGCCAGAAACGAGGTCCGCCCAATTTTCCCTTCCGGGCAGAACCAGCTAGCTAGTGCCCGCAATGCGACTTTAGTTTAGCGTCCGCTTTCGACCCATTGCGGACATTAGCCGTTGGATTACTTTGGCTGAGGTGGACTGGCTGAGACAGTACTTTTTCGGTGAGCCCTTCCGTTTGCGATCGCGGCTCTCGGAGGAGGAATGTGAGCGTCGCTTTGAACAAACAAGCCGTAGCGTTCCCCCGCTCATTGCCGATACGACCCCTGCGGCAACTTGGAAGCCATTCTTCGGCAAGAAGCGTGTTTATGCCTGGTATCCGTCAAGACGACGCAGTCCATGGTTGCGAGGCTCATTTTACGCCGACGGCGCTCACACCATTATTGAAGGCCGCGCTGGCGCTGATTTTGTGACACTCACAGGTGCCCTGTTCCTCGAAGCGGGCCTCCTTTACGGCGCATGGGGCCGACCTTTGTTGCCGTTAGTGCTGCTCACGCCCATCCCAATAGTATTCTTTGTGACCCGGCGAAGTAGTTCAGATGGCGAGCCGCTGATCGATTTCATTCAAGAACTCTTGGACGCCCAAAATGTGCTCGCAAGACCCGGCGATCCAATCCGCCGCTGACGACCGGCGAATGTCAGCTTTCCACCTAAATGGGACATTTGGGTGGAGACCATAAATGCATCTTAAAATCCGCTCTCGACTTATCGGACGCTGAAAGCACCGTTTCAGCTCAGTTATGAAGGTGATAGTAACTAATCCAAATTAATCCGATCCTATGGTCGGATCATTGGTGACGCGCAGCATTCGCGTGTCTTTCTTCTACTTCGCATTCGCCGCAGCTGCACTAACGACCACCCGGTACGACGGCGGCGTGGCTTTCTTCTGGCTGGCGACAGCCTACCTTATTGCGGAACTGAGTGTAGTGCGGCGACGCCAATGGCCGCTTCTTCTAACGGCGGGCTTCGTAACAACAGCTATAACCACCGGCCTGTTCGGCTTCGGCTGGCCAGCAGCCATCCCAATGGCCACCGCTAATACCCTCGAAGCGTTTGTTGCGGCTTATTACATCCGCAAACATGCGCCTGAGACGGCTTTAACGACCTTAAGCTGGTTAGGGAGATTTACGCTTTTTGCCGCGATCATTCCTCCGGTTTTCAGCGCGTGCATCGCGTCTGGCGTCGCCTTTTGGCTAGGAAAAGATCCTAGTAGCGCCGGCCTACATTTTTTCCTCGGCCACGCGCTCAGTAATCTGACTTTCGCGCCAATTTTCACCCTGCTGCTGCAGGGCGAGATCACCAAGAGTGTCAGACAGATGGCTGGCAAGGTGTTGGAAGCAATTTGTTTAATGGGTCTCAGCGTCGCGACAACCATCCTTTGCTTCTCCCAAAATCAGCTCCCGCTGTTGTTCCTCCCAATATTGCCCATCATCGTCGTAACATTCCGGCTGGGACGCGGCGGCACTGTCCTGGCCGTGCTATTCCTGTCGGTGTTTGGCGGCGCAATGACCATGCTGGGCATTGGCCCAACTCAGCTCGTCACTGGCACTCAGGGGATGCGCGTCCAGTTCTTGCAATTCTACCTTGCCATGACGGTTCTTACAGCTTGGCCCGTAAGCGCAGACCTGTCGAACCGTTCTCGTCTTCACCGGAAACTGCGCAACAGTGAAGCTCGATACCGGCTACTGGCAGAGCATTCTTCTGACATCCTGATGCAACTCAATGTCGACGGGTTCATACGTTACGTTTCACCCTCGGTGCAGCAACTGGGAGGTTATGAGCCTGAGGCATTAGTCGGAACTTCAGCGGGCGAACTCGTGGCGCCGCAGTATCGCGAGTTGATCCGCGGGTTGCACAAAGCCACCATGCGAGACCCGAACACGACGCACTGTTTTGAATATGAGGCCGTGGTCGCTGCTGGCGAAAAGCGCTGGTTCGAAACTCACGCGCGGGCCATCCTCGATGAGCGTGGCGAAGTCGACGGCACGCTAAGCATTATTCGCGACGTGTCCGCACGAAAGGCTACAGAACAGGCGCTGAGCATAGCCGCGTCAGTGGATCCGCTGACCGGCCTCCCGAACCGCCGCGCGTTTCAGCAAGCTGTTCAGCAACGCGTTGGCGATCGTCGCAAGCCCAACGTTCAAGATTGCATCGCTGTCCTCGACATCGACCACTTCAAGCACGTTAACGACACATACGGGCACGACGCCGGTGACCTGGTGCTTCAGAGCTTCGCTTCGATCGCACGCTGCTCGCTCCGCGAGACGGAACTTGTGGCCCGCATGGGCGGGGAAGAATTTGCCATCTTGTTTACCGACACCACCATTGAGCAGGCCCGGACGATCTGCGAACGCCTCCGCGCCGAACTTGCGGAGTCCATTACGGTGATCGACGGCAGCGCAATCCGTGTGACCGTCAGCGGTGGCGTAGCCCGGGTGGGGCCAGAGGGTTTCGAACACGCTTTAAAAGTCGCTGATATGGCGCTTTATCGAGCCAAGAATAGCGGACGTGATCAGCTCGCAATTGCCGCCTAGATCAGCACTGACTACAACGATTTAAATGCGCGATCGAAAGGGTCGGTTTGCGACCCATTAGGGCCGTTGGGCGGAAGTGCTTCCTGAGCTGGGGATCATGGCCGACCCTCACCGGCGTTGCTCAATCCGGCGCAAAAATAAGCCTGCTATTAATGCTTTCGTCCGCATCCTCACCTGGTGTCCGCGCGATCTCTATGCCCATCGATTTTCTGCAAAGGACATAATCCAGTCCAAGTACTGGTCAGTGAGCGCGAGGCTCTCGCCGTCAACGAGCCTGCCTTGAAGGACGCGATTACCTGCAAAAACTGCGGATTGGTTTACGTTCGCAATGCCCGAGGGAAACCGCACGTCCTCGGCACGCTGCGTCTCGCGGGACAATTCTACACTTGGAAGTCTGCCTACGTTGCACAAAGCAGCAACGAGGCGGGCTGAAGTTGGATCGCAAGCTTCGGTTCTGAGCCGAAAACCGGCGCCTCCTCGGTGTCCGCTTTCGACCCATTGCAGACATTAGCCGAGCGGCTGGGCTCTCCTGATGAAAGCCTACGTCGTTCGCCCAAGTATCGAAGTATTTGACGGCAGTGGCACCCTCTCGGCTGATGCAGACAGGGCCCTCCGCGTCATTGCCGAAATGGTGGCGGACTGTCTGCAACAAGGTGACGACACGAGCCATCACGCGGCGGTATGGGAGGGGTCGACGCAGGTAGCCACGCCCCCAAAGGTCATCGCATTGCCGGATCGACCGAGCCTCGTTGCTCTGGCCTTGAGGCTGTTAGACCCGAACGAACTGCTTGGCGGCGACGTGAGATCGACCGTGAACTGTCGGGCAGCGACGTTCGGCCAAGACGGGCAGGCAATGCTTTGTCTCAGGCACGAAGATGCAACTCCTACAACCCCGAAAGATGCGTTGGTCTCTGTTGCTGACTGTTCTGAGCATTTGGCAGGCACTGATTTGTTCGATGGAGGATGGCCATCAGTCTAGTGTCCGGTTTCGACCCATTGCGGACATTAGACACGCGGTCCAATGTTCGGCCATGCGGGCTCAAATACTTTGGTTCCCCCTTACCGCAGCTTTGCTCGTGGCTGCTTGTGACAGACCGGCGATTGACGCCTCACAAAGCCTGGTAGGCGCGAAGCAACTTCCAGGTGCCAAAACTCTGCGGCAGGAGATCATTCAGCTTAACCGCAGCTACGGCGGCGCCTCCTCAAGTTTGCTGTCGTATGAGTTGGGGCCAGACAACGGTCTGACCGTTACGGTTACACACCGCGATCCCGACACTTGGAAAGACATCACCGACGCTAAGGAGACGTCCAATCTCTCCACGCAAACGGCGTCGCAAGCGCGGAATGAACTCTGGAGGCTTCGTCCCGAAGCACTGCAAGGTGTGGAGGAGCGGGTCAGCCCCGCAGATTGTCCAACACCGCCAACGGACACGTTTCCGATCGCCGCTGTCGTGTTCATCGCGAAAGGTACGAAGCCCGGTATCAACGACCGGGTAGCAGTCGTAGACGTGCCTGCTCAATACACATGCGACACGCTCCAGGGCAGGGCTGCCCGCAACCTTATCGAAAAGGTTTTGCAGCAGTTTCCGCATTCAAAAGTCGCCGCTGAGTTCGACCGACGCCGCCCCACAGTGGTCATTCCATGAGCCTTCCGCTTCCCACCCATTGCGGACATTAGCCGACCCGCTTTACCCTGACGCGTATGCTGATCCCTTATTGGATTGAATGTGATGGTTCGCCCGGAGTGGGCATCACTGCGCAGTCAGAGGCTGATGCGTTGCTCCTCCTCGAAAAGGCCTTCGGTAACCAGCGCGGACCAACCCGTGTCACTCGGATCCATGACGCGACCGACTTAGATCAAAACCATGTGGTTCCGAACATGGGCAACTGGCTCAAGCGGGGCATCTGGTATCCGCTTGGCCATGAGAACATCGCTGAGTTTTAGCGTCAGCTTTCCACCCATTGCAGACATTAGCCCTCGATCGGCCCTGGAGTGTTTTAGTGTCTAGGCCTTAGCCCGCAGCGGTAGCACTTCGCCGTACCCAGCTGTCGGTCGTGCGATCGCAGACCATCAAATCTGGATAGGGGCGGCACAAAAGGTTTGCCGCATCGGGTGGGCCGTTGAGCCATTCACGCCAGTCCTGACGCTTGAGGATGACTGGCATTCGATCATGGACGTCAGCCACGTGGATGCAGGCCTCCGTCATGATCATCGTGTAAGCAGGACCCCATTCTGGCGTATCACGCCAAATGCCCGCCACGGCGAAAATTTCTTGGTTGGGGAGCGAGAACCAGGTCCTAGTTTTGGCGCCCTTCTCTCCCTCGGCTTCAGCAAAAGCGCTCACGGGAATAAGACAGCGCCGCTCCTGGAAGCTGAAGCGCCACATGAAGCTGTCCAGCTTGTCCGACCGCGCGTTATTCACCGGTTTGGGCTTGCTGCCGGGCTTTGAGTCTCGTGGCTTGAACGGGAATCCCCAGACCATCGAGCGCAAGGCGCCGTTGACCAAGACGATGCCGGGGTAGCCCGGGTAAGCCTCTCCACCGCCGGCGTTCCCGACTTCGCCGACATAAGCGTCGAACAGCTGGGCGACTTCCTCGTTGGAGTTTTTCAGGCGGTAGAGATTGCACATGGACGATTCCTAATCCCGGACTGAGCCATTCGACAACGGTCAGTCACGCATTCGTCGATACAGCTGCCGCCACGCACCTTCCGTGGTCGGGAAACGATCTTCCCCGGGCGATTTGTTGGTGGCCCGCACCCAGTTAGGACGCTGCCCACAGGCCGCGCACTTCAATCGATAGTGAAGTGTTGCAAGCTGAGTGTTCCAGCCGCGTAGCAGGCAATATCGATTGAACCGCTCGGCGCTGAGGATGCTGATGTGACCGCACCGGCATTCGACGTGCACGTTCGCGTTGAGGCGGATCAAATCAAGCAAGCAGTCGAGCCGACTATTAGCCGCCATTATGGGCGCCGGCGCACAGACCAGATCACAGTCGACAAGGCGGTCAGCAGCGCCGCCAATCCCATCATCATCGAACCATCAAGCACAAGCATCTCGCGACTCCATCGCATTGCTTGTTCCATTTTTGTTCTGGTGTAGGAAAGGCGAAAGTTGCTGCCTCGGGCTTAAAGCTCCAGCGCTTCCGACATCTCCAAAGCATCATCCACTTCGACGCCAAGGTAGCGCACCGTGCTCTCCAGCTTGGTATGCCCAAGCAGCAGCTGACACGCTCGCAGATTGCCGGTCTTTTTGTAGAGCAGCGCTACCTTCGTTCGCCGCAAGCTATGAGTGCCGTAGCCGGCTGGATCTAGGCCAACGAGCTGGACCCATTGGTCAACGAGCCGCGCATACTGTCTGGTCGTGATCGGGCGGCCGTGTCGCACCCTGCTTGGAAACAGAAAGTCGTCAGACTTTAGCGAGCGACGATCGATCCACGCGGCAATGGAGCGCCGTGCCTGCTCGGTAATCTCGAACTGGACGGGGCGACCGGTCTTCTGCTGCATTACCATGACACGAGACCTGACACCGCTTGCGGTCATGACATCGCCGACCCGCAGTTTGACAAGGTCACACCCGCGTAGCTTGCTGTCGAGCGCGAGGTCGAACAGGGCCAAGTCCCTTAATCGGTTACTGACCTGCAGGCGGACGCGGATGCCCCAGACATGAAAAGGCTTGAGAGCAAGCTTGGCGCCAGTCGGCCGGCGGCCAGGAAACCGAAAAGCAGGTGAGTAGAGCATCGGACGAACTCCAGCTGAGCTGAAGTCGGTACGCGTCGCCATCGTCCAAGGTCCGCCTTGGTTAGCCAACCACCAAGGAAAGCGCCAATACGAGAACGGTGGCTGCGAGGATCAATCGCCAGCCGGGATGATTTGCCGGCCGCTGGCCTTTCGCACTCAACGGCATGCCCGGGCAATGATCCGTCCGTTGTCCCACTTTGGTTTGTAGACTGCCTGGGCTCGCTGAAGCTGCCAGCAGGACAGGTTGACCGCTCCCGCCCATACGACAGCGACGGTCCGGCCAAATCGGTCAACGGTGACAGCTTGATACCTCACCCGGCCGTTTCGCCGGGCAGCAATCAGGCTGCGCTTCGAAGCCTGTCCGTCGCCTGCCGTGCAAACTCTCCATGCGGGGCAGTGGGAGATTTCCGGCGCATCGATGCCGAGCAGCCTGATCCGCTCGCCTCCACACCGTAGCGAGTCACCATCGACGATGTACGCGCTGGGACAATCGATCATGTTCCAACCTTAGTCGCTCGCCGCAATCGCGCTAGCGTCTGCAATGGGTGGAAAGCAGACGTTTGCGCTTACCCACAGTCTTCCGGCAGCACTAGATACACGCTCTGACGGGACCGACGCGCCACACCATCCTGCGAGTGGATCGCATTAATTTGTCATTAAACGAAGTCGGCGGCGTGTGTTATTGTCGCAGCGACTGTTTCTAAGTGAGTCGATCTCGCGTCGCGCAACGCCACGCGGAGAAGTAAGGAGCGGTATGGTTGTCAAACGTGCACATGCATGCGCTTCTGGGGGCAGTTAGGGCAAGGAGATGGGTATGCTGAGGAGCAGTACGACGTCCGTTGTCGGCGGGAACGGCAATGACATTCTCCGAGTGCCTTCAGGTCACTCGCTTTTCGATACAACATTCGACGGCGGAAAGGGTAGCGACACGCTTGACCTAACGAATTACTCTACGCGGGGCGTCACTATTCAGCTTATTGACGGATACATTCACTCCAACGGCAGCTCTGTCACAGACGTGGCCTACACGGGTGTCCCTGCGGCTAGCGCGCCGCTAACTGGAAGCGTCCGCGGCACAATCAAGAACGTCGAAAATCTCACAGGTTCTGCGGGCAACGACGTATTAGTCGTCGATATTAAGGGAGTGGTCACGACCATCAACGGCGGGGATGGCAACGACTACCTTTACGCGAATGTGTATGACAATTCTGCCACGCTCATCGGCGGACATGGGAATGACTGGCTCCTGTCGCTAGCGCCTTCAACTACGCTCGTCGGTGGCACGATGGACGCAACCGGCGCTCACGGCGACGGCCAGCGCGACTTTTTTGAACTTGGTCCGTACGCGACGATCCTCGACTTTGAGCTCGGCACTGATCGCCTGATTTTCAGCAGCAATCATAGCATGGATGCTGCGTTCGCGGCCGGACAATGGATAAGCGATGGGAAGGGCGGCTCGACGTTCATGGTCAACGGAGCCGCTGAAGTAACCCTTGCCGGAATTGCTCCCGCCTTGGCCCAGACGATCGATTACGGTTTTCACTACGTGCCGGACAACGGAGTGCTTCAGGGCTCTTCAGGCAAAGATGTTCTACAGACGAACGTCAACCAGGTCGACCGCGTGATCGTCGGAGCAAATAGCAACGACGACATCGTGACCCATTTTGATCCAGCCATGGACGTGCTTCAGTTCAATGACGGGCTGCAGCCAAATTGGAGCGACTCCGTCGTGAACGGAATGCCCTCACTACTGGCAACCTTTGCTGGTGGATCGCTCACGCTGACCGGGCTTACAACCGCGGATCTGGCGAACATGCACATAGACGGCGTTTCAGGTTTCCCTAGCACCTCCACGCCGATGCTCAGCTACTGGTCTGTAAGCACTGACCACCTAGTTTAGCAGTCACTGCCTCACGCGTTCTGCTCCCCATTGTCCTGGTGCCGGGTTCGAGCATGCTCGCGGGTGGCTTACTGATCTTCGGAGATTGCGAACCAATCATTAGCGGCATTGCGCTCGAGTCTAATAAAGGCCGCGGACCAGATCTCGGAAAGTTCATTAGCGATAATTCCCGAATGTCTGCTTTGGGTCGAAAGCGGACGCGGCGGCCTCATCTCCGATCAGGGAATACGGCATAGATGGCTGCCCATGACAGTCCCGAAAGTGCAAACCCGAAGAGGCTCCAAGTCGTCTCGCCCAATGCCCATAACGCCGCTGAGATCGCGGCCGTGACTGTCAAGGTTGAGGTGGCTGCGGGCAGTCTACGCATTGTCGCAGCTTAGCGTGATCAGCTAACGGCAGGAATGGGTGGAAAGCGGACATCCAACCGAATTGCCGATGTTATCCTCATCAGTCTACGACAACGCTCTTGCGATTCCCGTTGAGGCGTGGCCTGATACCCATCCATTTCTGCTAAGGAGCATGCGCAATGGATAAGTTGATTGTTGGGCTTGCCGCCTTCGGGCTTCTTATCACCTCAACGTCCGCGGTCTCGGCGCCGTGTCGAGACGCCAAGGGGAAATTCGTGAAATGCCCGACCGTTGCCGCGAAAACTGTGCGGTGTAAGGATTCGAAGGGCAAGTTTGCAAAATGCGGCACGCCGGGAGCCAGGCCCGTCAAATAATCAACGCGCGCGCGACTGAGCGCACATTGGCGCGGCGCCGGTGGCGAATCAACGCAGCAGTGTTCGGACTGCGCTGTGACGCGGCAATAAGCAGGGGATAATAATGGCCGACGAGAAACCGCAGACTGATTCCACTGATGTCACGCGCGACTGGCGCGCAACGCACGGACAGAAGTCGGCTGCAACCAGGCTGCGTATCTTCGCAATTATTGCTTGGGTAATCGCGATCGCGACCGAAATCGCCGGCGTGGTCATGCTTCGCCAGCACAAATTCGACCATGGCAATCTTGCCCTACTCATTGGACTTCTCGTTGGCATTGCGATCTTCGCCATCGCCGGTAGCCTCTTGTGGAAAGCTGCAAACCGCAAGGATCCTGCGCGAGAGGCCGACAGAGCCCGCTTCTTCTTCCAGAACCAGCTTGGCGCGATCGTCACGGTGATCGCTTTTCTTCCTCTCCTTGTTCTCATCTTCATGGACAAGGACATGGATCCCAAGAACAAGAAAATCGCGGGCGGTGTCGGTGTAGCGCTCGCCGCACTAGCGACGTTTATCGGGATCGACTTCAACCCGCCATCGGTCGAACAATACACCAAAGACATGAATACCTGCGCCGAGCAGATTAAGACAGGTCAACCGACAACCGCCTGTTCACCGGAGGTCGCTGACCAGGCGCAGGAAATCGCGCGCGATTCCAAAACGGTCGCCGACGCGACCAAAAGCGAAGCTAATCCCAATGGCCAAGACGTGGTCTATTGGATTGCTCCTGAAAATGGCGCCGCGCGATCGTCGACGCCACACGTCTTTCACCTTTGCCAAGGCGTGAGCCCACTCAAGGGCAAGACTGTCAACGAGGGCTCCGTGACCAAGGCCTACGCTGAGAATGCGACGCGAATTACAAAACAGATTCCGATGGAGCAGAAACAATGCGGATTTGCCGCTGCATCAAGCGCCGCAAACTAGCCTTTACGGAAAAGTTTCGTTTACCACGGACGTTCATTGCCCAACATTAATTGATATTATATTTTCGTTTCGCTCGGAGTTCTGACGAACAGGGAGAGATGAAAATGCGCGTTATCGCAGCTTTGGCCATGGCCGCAGCCGTAGCGACTGCAGCTTCGGCGCAGACCTACGTGCACGGATACACGCGTGGCGATGGCACTTATGTGGCGCCGCACTATCGCTCGAGCCCAGACAGCAGTCTGCTCAACAACTATTCCACGCGCGGTAACGTCAATCCGTACACTGGTCAGGTCGGAACCCGCGATCCATATGCCCAACCGTCGCGCGCGCCGTCGTTCGGTAACTACTCAAATCCCTATTCGACGTCCCCGACGCAGCCGCGCTCCAACAGCAGCTGCATCTTCGCGTCGCCCTGCTAAGACAGACCTGTTCTGTCGCTGAGACAAGCCGATGCTGAAAAGCATCTTCGCGGCGGCGTTTGCGCTCGCGTCACCGCTGTCTCTGGCCTCCATACCTACATTTGCGAGCTACAGCTCGCTTGCGGAAGCGCGCGGGTATTGCGGTGGCGGCAGTTACGTCAATTCGCGGGGGCACTGCGTGCAACGCCCGCGCTATGCGGCATCGGCGCCGGCGGGAGCGTCGGCACGTTGTCGCGATAACACGTATAGTTTTAGCGAAAGTCGTCGGGGCGCCTGCAGCCATCATGGTGGCGTTGCCAGCTGGCTTTGAGGTTGCGAACTCGCCGCATCCCGATGATGGAAGGCTATGACGTCGGAAAGCAATCCGAAATTTGATGCCAAGCCCGAGATCGCGCGTTGGGAACTTTACAGCTTGGCGACCATGCTTGTTTCGACCCATGGGGACGCAGCCGAGGCTCATGCTAGCATGCGACTTTTTGAGGCACAGGACGTCGCGGATGAGGCGGCGGAGATTACTTGGTCCGGCGTGCTGACACAGCTGCACCGGCTAAGGTCCGGGGGCTGAAGCGCGGGCCGCTACCCAGCACAATACGGGAAGCTCATTCTCCGCAGCATTCCGTAAGGCTGATGCTACCGCAGTGTCTGCTTTGGGCCGAAAGCGGACATTAGCTTCGGACCGATTTGCCCGCGATCCAATAGATGATTTCAAAGACAGCGATGGCGGGCCAAGACCATAGCCACACGAACAGAGTCACTTCATCCGGACTTCTGCGGGGTAGCAATAGGCCGCTTTTCGCGAGTTCGTTAGGGAAGCAAAATCCACCGCAACGCACTCCATAGCGGGCTGGCCAGCCAAGTCTGATGGAGAGGTAAAGCCCAAGCGCACCCCACACGACTACCGCTGCGACCAAAACGACCAGCATCCGCCGGTCAGGCGCTCGATCAACCTGGCTCACCTCCGTAGACAATCAGCTTTCGCTAATATCCGCAATGGGTCGAAAGCAGACGTCGGATCAGGCGCAATAGTCGTCCCGCAATCGCCGATTACGCCTTAATTCTTCGAGCGCTTCACCTTCGCGAGAAGCCCCCTCCATGATGGATCGGTTCGCAAGCTTCGCCTTGTACCGACCGGGCACGATGTCGTTCAGGATGTCGAACATCCGCTGCTCCCAATGCCACTCCTCGAGCCAGCGTGCTTTGCGGTTAGGATCCCGTGCTCGGCGATATTTATCAGCGAAAAAGTTGACCTCGTCCTGGGCTTCCGACCGCCGCTGTAGCGCCTGCTCCAGGCGATCACGCTGCTCTTTGGTCTGAGGTCCCTCAATCCGAACGCTGCCGGTCGAGGGGTCGAGGATCATATCGTCGGGATGCGGGATGGGCCGCGGCGGCTCGAGACCAGCTTTCTCGTGTTTGGCAATCACGTCACTCCATTGGTGCTTGAATTCGACAGCGTTGCCAAAGAGTTCCATGCGCGCCCGATGGTCATCCTGCTCCATGCGCGTGACCATTTCCGCGAGCGTACGCTGAGCGAAGCGATTGCCCTTGAGTGCTGAAACGCCCATCGCGCGGAACACCGCTTGGATGGCCGGCAGCTCGATGATTGCATCGCCCTCGCGCAGCGCAATCGGACGATAGGCTTCCTTGCGCAAAAATTCCTCGGCAGCCTTGAGCCCATATCCATGGTCGGGAGAGGCGGGGTTTTTCTTCCCCTTTGGTCGGCCTCGCGGATTACCCGAGACGCCTTTCTTGAACCGGTGCTCGGCCGGCGGCTTGCCATAGCCGACGACAAAGTCGCGCGTGGGCGGATCCTCACGCGCCATCAGGCTGCCTCGTCGCCCAGGCTCAGCCCGAGACGCTCATCGGCGACGTCCTCGAAGAATGGCCCGAAGTCAGCGAGCCGGGCCTTCTTGCCCGTCAAAGCCTCCCAACGCCGGACGATCGTGTCGCAATAGCGCTCGTCATATTCGATCAGGCGCGCGGATCGACCGGTCTTCTCAGCGGCGATGAGCGTCGATCCTGATCCTCCAAAACCGTCGAGTACGACTTCCCCGCGGCGCGAGCAGTCCCGGATCGCATCTGCAATCAGCGCCACTGGTTTGACGGTCGGATGCATGGCGAGTTCGTTGGACCGATCAGCGGAAATCGAGCTGATCCCCGCGTAGTCCCACACATTCGTGCGATAGCGACCAGTGTCGCCTAAGCCAAAGCTGTTGGTGTGCGGCGTAGTCCCTTGCTTGAACACGAATATCAGCTCGTGCTTCGAGCGATAGAATGCGCCCATCCCGCCGTTCGTCTTGTTCCAGACGACAAGGTTCTTGAGTTCGGTGAAGGCGCTGCTTCCCGCGGCAAGCAGTTCACCCATATGGCGCCAGTCCATGCATACGAAGGCGATTGCGCCGTCCCGCATCACCCGGCTCAGATTGCTAAGTGTCGAAGCTAGGAAGTCCGTAAACTGCGCCTTGCTCATTTCGCCCGACGCGAAGGCAAACTCGCGATGCTTGACCGCGCCAAGCCCGCAGACGTTACCGTTGATCGCGACGTTATACGGCGGGTCGGTAAAGATGAGATCGGCATGACCACCGTCCATCAGGCGATCGAGCTGGGCTGCGCTTCGCGTATCGCCGCACAGCAATCGGTGCCGGCCCAGCGCCCAGAGATCGCCCTTTCGCGACACTGGCGGACCGGCCGCGACCGCCACCTTGTCTTCCGGCGTATCGGGGTTGACGGGATCGGACTCACTTGCCTCGTCGAGCAGGAGATCGATTTCGGCCAAGCTAAAGCCGGTTACCTCGACGTCAAACTCAAGATCAACCAAGGCCTGCAGCTCGATCGCCAGGATCTCCTTGTCCCAACCAGCATTGAGCGCGAGCTTGTTGTCGGCAAGAACGTAGGCGCGCCGGTCAGCCTCGGACAGATGAGACAAAGCGATCGTCGGTACACTCTTCCACCCGAGCGACTTCGCGGCCTCAACCCGGCCGTGGCCGGCGATGATCTCGCCGTCGTCAGAGACGAGCACCGGATTGGTGAAACCGAACCGTTCGATCGATGCCGCAATTTGGCGCAGCTGCGCTTTGGAGTGAGTCCGCGCATTTCGCGCATAAGGACGCAAGCCATCGAGAGGTCGATCGATAATCTTAACGCTGGACATGGCCCACCCCGGATCAACGTAAACGATGATGGTATTATGAAGTGAACGCTTGCTATCGTCAATCGCGGGCTTATGCTATCGGTCTACTATATTGAACGGCTCGCCTCATGAACTTCGCGCGAAAGCTCAGCCAACTTCGCATAGCCAACCGGATGTCGCTCCAGGACGTCGCCACGGCGATTGGCGTATCCAAAGCCCACGTCTTCAACCTTGAGAAGGGAACGACAGCTAACCCTTCGATGGAGCTGGTCGTGAAGCTGGCGACGCTTTTCCGCGTGCGGGTGAGCGATCTCGTCGGAGACAATCCTGAAGGTGACGATCAGCCGCCCGAGATGGTTGCTATGTTCCGCGATCTCAAAAGCTTGGACGAGGCGGATCGTGAGACAATCCAGCTCTTGATGCAAACGATGAAAAAGCGCCGCGAGGGCAGGGGATGAGTGTCAGCCGCCTCGACCTCGATGAGGTAGGGTCGGCGAGCGGACTGGCAGCCAAAATTCACGAGCTGTGCCCGGATCTTTCGCTCGACTTCGATATCGAGGCCTTGTGCCGGCAACTCGACATCGACCAAATCAAGCGGATCGATACGCACGCCTTTGCCGCAGCGTTAGTGACAGACGAGAACAAGGCCTTCGGGTCGATCCTGCTCAGTTCAAAGACGGGGCGGCGGCGAGCCCGCTTTTCGATCGGCCACGAGCTCGGACATTTCCTGATGCCGTCCCACATGCCTCGGGAAGGCCAATCCTTTGCATGCTTGGCCGACGACCTACGGCTTGGCGACGCTCGCGAGCAGGATCGTGCTAGGCGCAAGGAAGCCGAGGCCAACAAGTTCGCCGCGGAGCTTTTGATGCCCGCAGCGAAGGTGAAGTCTCGATTTGCATCGCTCGAACCGGATTTGGTTGAAGTCGCCCGCCTCGCCGACGCTTTCGACGTCAGCAAGGGAGCGATGCTCAGACGATACATTGATCTGCACCCAGCCGAGCTCGCTGCAGTCGTCCTCCAGTGGAATAGGGTTGTGGCAATCTACCGCCCAAACACGTTTCCGTGGATCGAAGCCAAAATCGGCCAATTGGTTCCCGTGGACTCTATCGCCCACGCGCACGAACTTGCTCCCGGCTCAACCAGCGAGGTTGAGGAATGCGACCTCGAAACCTGGCTAAACGACTATTCGGCTAAAAACGTCGAGGTGTTGTGCGAACAAGTAGCGGCGCAACAGGGAGGGTTCTCGACAGTTTTGCTCTTAGCCGAGCTGGCTGACTAGCTAGCGCCGCTCTTCCGCAAATCAATTGCCTGTTCTCGCGCGAGCGCCTGCGCATAAATCCCTGATCCGCCGTTTTCGCTTCGCTATTCGAAGATATCCAATTCCCTGTTCCGGCGTGTAGGGAATTTGGCTCGGAAACGGCGGATTTCGGGGGCTAATCGCGGCCTGGAACGGCCATCCAAACGCCGAAATGTCGACGTTTCCCTGTAAATTCCCTGTTTAGCAGGGATAACAGGGTGAGAGCGGTTAGCTACGCACTGCCTGCGTCACCAACCACCGCATCTTCATTCAATCGAGTTCCGCGCTATTGGACCAATCGGCGCACTTTGCGTTGTGCCGGTGAAGGGAACGAGCTTTGGAGCATCGGGTGCAGCAGATTGCCCTCGTGGCCGGCGGCGCAGGATTCATTGGCGCCAATCTGTGCGACCGTCTGCTGCGTGACGGCGCGCGCGTCATTTGCATCGACAATTTCCAGACTGGACGGGCAGAGAACCTGCGGGCGTTCGAGGGCGAGCGAGCGTTCGAATTCATCGAACGGGATGTGATCGATGAGCTGCCCGAACATCTGTCTGACGCGGGCCTGACGCACATCTACAACCTCGCATGCGCGGCGTCGCCGCCCCACTATCAGGCCGATCCCGAACACACGATGCTGACCAACGTGCTCGGGACACGCAACCTCTTGCGGCTTGCAGAGCAGACCGGTGCCCGGTTTCTGCTGAGCTCGACCAGCGAAGTGTACGGCGACCCGGAGGTCCACCCGCAAACGGAGGATTACCGCGGCGCCGTCAGCTGCACGGGACCGCGCGCATGTTAC